>NZ_JACJOZ010000089.1:0-120713 GCF_014695795.1 Phormidium sp. FACHB-592 | reverse complement strand
CCTGAAAATCATGAAGGCATGGTTTATGTGGTCATGATTCGGTTGATGCTGAGGCGGTTAACAAACAACCGACGAACGAGGAACTTGAAACCTGCTTAACCAGCATTTACAAACACTTTCTAAAGATGAGAAGAAGCGCGCTGGAAGAAAGAAGTGAAAACTTAAGGAGATAACGCACGAAGAGGCTCGCCAGGTTGTGCAATACCTTCGGGAGCGCTGTGCTTTGAATTTGAGCAGTCCCAGCATGACAAAAAGCGCTAAAGATAGGTGTATCAAAGGACGTCAGCGGTCTATGGCATCTATATTTAAATCTTGGCAGGTTTATATAATCGTCAAGTATTTAACTTTCTGCCCAGTGCGGCAGGAGGAAATTAGAAGCCTAGAACTGGGTAAAAACATTTTCAGAAAAGTTGATGCTCAAGGCAACCCACACTACGAAGTTGAAATTCCACCTGAAGAGAACAAAAATGATTTAGACCGTAATTATAGATTGCCAGATCTTCTGACAAAAGATTTAGATACATGGATTTACGTTTGGAGGCCAATGGCTGATCAAGTGGTTAAATCCCTCGATAGTTGGCTTGAGTTTTGGGGTTTTAGACCGGGTGCCTTGGAAAAGCTTCAACAAAAATTAGCAGAGGCTGGAGCTGGTAAACTGCATGAATATGCCAAAGAGCAGGAGAAGTGTATCAAAAACTATGCGAGAAGAGTCAACGGTTTACAAAGACGGATAGCTGTCTTGGAAACAGTGAGAGCCAACCTTGATCAAAACAAGAGCATATTCGTCATGACCGGCAAAAGCCAGCATGCTGACGCCTTCGGCAAGCTACATGACGAGGGCACAATCCATAGTCTGGTTACGCGTGCTGTTGCTCGAGCGAGGACTCAATTACTCGGTAGTCCACGCCATACAAATCCACATGCTTTCAGACACATTGCGGATAAGCATGTGCGGATGCTAGGTAAGGATCCAAAGGCTTTTGATACTCTCATTGGCCACTCTGAGGAGATGGGAGATGAATACGCCGAGCAGCTTATGTCAGAGCGCGATTTGACGGATGCTATTGTCAACAACTGGTGGGAAGAAGATAGCCAAAGTTGATTAGAGCCTTCTAATCTCTCTCAAAATGGCATTGGCACTTGATGATGGTAGTTCATATCGGGCTCTACACATAGCAGTCTGACTTCTTGACTATGGACAATGGTGTCTACATCATTGTCCATAGAAGGCGCAGTAAGCGTTTCTCTGAGAGCAAAGCCGGGGGTTAACCTTGCCTCCGGCTTTGCTCTCAGCATCTCAGTACAGCGGGTATAGTACAAATAAACTGCTTTAATCGTTAAAATTCTGCTTTAAATTTCTAAGACAAAGCCCCTGGGGATCTCAATCATTAAGCGATTGAAACTTGGTCAGACACTCAAAGGAATAAGCAAATCAGCACTTCGTTACTTTTGGCGCAGCTGCAAGGCTGCAATAATGTCATCAACTGACAAGCTCAAGTTTGGAAACACCTGCGATCGTACTGGCTCAGTACCACGAAACTGCATGAACTGATACTCGCCATCAAGCAACTGGTACACCGTGATTAACGGGTGCTTTGGAGAACCGATATGACGACTGGCTCCGAGCGCGAGATAATCGACAATCCAGTATTCAGCGATGCCCATTTCTTCGTAATCTGGCAGCTTGCGCTTATAGTCGTCACGCCAATTGCTGCTGGTGATCTTTAATCGTCAGTTGATTGAGCAATATGCAGCTTTCTTGCGGCAGTGGAATCCGGCTTTATCCGTTGAGAAAAGTGAACGCCTCGCCGAAACGGTGCATCAGTGTTACAATGCCCTACTCCTCCAGGCCTTAATGGGGAAAGGAGCGTAAACGGCGACACGCTACGAAGAACTCAAAGCTTTACTAGTCATCTATCTAGCACCCTATGTAGAGCCAAAGTTAATGGATGAAGCAGTAACGAAAGTAATGACATTTCATTACTTTCGTTACTGCTTGTCGAAGAACGGGCATCGCTACAACAAGCAACGCTATCTTTGTAAGGATTGTGGCAAACAGTTTCTAGAGCGCACTCATTAGGGAACTCATGCGGATGAATTACGAAATGAACCAGATGTCCAAACGCCTGCGCGCGATGCCGAAGGTTGAAATTCATACTCATTTAATTGGTACAGCTGATGCAGAAACCATTTATCGAATCGCTCAGCGCAACCGGATAGCATTACCAGTGAGTTCTCTAGGGGAGTGGAAATTGTTTTACGAGTTTCGAGACTTCACTCACTTTATTGAGGTGTATTCCATTGCCCGTCAATGCGTGCGAACGCCAGACGATTATGTTTTTCTAGTGGAGCAATTTCTGAAACACCAGGCTGAACAGAATATTCGTTACAGTGAAGTTCATTTTGGCACTGCTTTGGCTTCTGATGGTTTGACAGATACCGAGTTGCTCGAAGCCTTGAGCCTGGGGGCAACCAATGGTGAAGCGAAATATGGTAGTCGAGTGAAATTTATTGCGGCGATCGTCCGTCATAGTCCAGATTTGCAGAAACAAACCCTGGAATGCGCCTTACAGGGACAGGACAGGGGACTTGTTGTTGGTTTAGGATTGGCTGGGCAGGAGAAAGGTTACGCACCTGAGGCGTTTGCTGAAACGTTTGCAGAGGCAAGGCGGCAGGGGTTGAGAGTGGTTGCCCATGCTGGGGAAGTGGTGGGAGCCGAAAGTATTTGGGCTGCTTTGGACCATTTAAAGGTTGAGCGGATTGGACATGGCGTTCGCTGTTTAGAGGACGATGCGTTGGTACAAAAACTGCGCGATCTACAAATCCCATTAGAGGTATCCCCTCAAAGCAATTACTGTTTAGGCATTGTCGATCGCACTCAACCTCATCCAATTCGGCAACTGATGGATGCAGGATTGTATTGCACGTTGAACTCGGATGATCCGCCAATGTTTAAAACAAATCTGGTGCATGAGTATCTTACTCTGGCTGCACAAGGGTTCTCCTGGGACGAACTCTGGCAGCTCAACTTAAACACGCTAGAAGCAAGCTTTTTACCTGAACTGGAGAAGAACACCTATCGTCAGGAGTGGCAAGCCTTTCTGACCCATCACCTCAGTAATTTTAGTCCGGCAGCACCAGCTTGAAGTCTTCAAACAGAAATTCCCATCCTTTACCCTAGGGTGAGGCTGCCATAAGCCAATCTGCACCTGCCTCTGAATGTTAAATGGAGAATACAAATCTGTGTTTGCTATATTGTGTGAGATCGATGCTGAGTTCCTTCGCTAGGCGTAATAAACAACACAGAACTTCGTGTATAAACTTTAGCAGTGTGCCATGTCCCAGA
The DNA here is from genome assembly GCF_014695795.1 of Phormidium sp. FACHB-592. Classification (NCBI taxonomy): domain Bacteria; kingdom Bacillati; phylum Cyanobacteriota; class Cyanophyceae; order Oscillatoriales; family Oscillatoriaceae; genus Phormidium; species Phormidium sp. FACHB-592. Next base: position 117,367 of record NZ_JACJOZ010000089.1, on the reverse strand, counting down.
CGGTACGAGAATGTAGTCACCAGGAGCATTGAGAGAGACTATTCTTTCACTTCCGTCTTGCTCTAAAACAAAATCAACCCGTCCGAATAGCAGGCACACAAATTCCTCTCCGGCTGGATGCATTTCCCAGCTATCCCAGTCTTGCTCAAAGATGTAGTGTGAGACCAATCGCTTTCCCTTAAAGTCTCTAAATTGTTGTTCCAAATCTTGGTAGAAATGATCACTTACTGCAACTGGAATGGCATTGTCAGCATCAAGGACAACATAGGTTGAGTTAATGTTCTTTGGAATCTCTTCACTCATTGATTTGATTGCCTCTTTCGCTCGTTAACGCTTACCCGTTTGACAACTAAATAAGCAGGCGTAGATTATTGTATCTCTCCCCACTTGAGAAACAAGCGGCACAAGCTATGGGGATCTCCTCTAGAGGGAAACTGCTTTGCCGTTCTCCTTCAAAACCAAAAGCGACATTTAACAAGTCGTAGCATCCGGAATCCTATCTAATGACATAAGGCGGAAATTCCAACAATTTACTCTTGTAATATTACATAGTACATTTGAACCAAGTACTTCGTAAGAATACGGATGACACACCTCAGCCGAAAACGTTACGAAGGCGTTGGGACATTGCATGAGTTTGACGGGGAGTTTCTATGCCTGCCCAATGGACAGCAGATCAGGTATTAGCGCTGGCACCAGATGCAGCTTCTGCAAAAAGTGGGCGTGGGTTGGCAACTCGTCAAAAGTGGATTTCTTTAGGTCAGCAGCAGTCTGTGATTTGGGGTGAGTGTCAGGGAAGTGGCAAAAATCCTTATCAGGCACAGATTGATCTGAGCGAACCGGCGTTCCGTTGTAGCTGCCCCAGTCGTAAATTTCCCTGCAAGCATGGATTGGGACTGTTTCTGTTGCTAGCAGAGCAACCGGGGGAAATAGTTGAGACAGATCCCCCTGCCTGGGTTACAGAATGGTTAGCCAGCAGGTCACAGCGGGCAGAGAAACAAGCCGAGAAGCAGGCAAAACGACAGGAACAGGTCGCCGATCCGATCGCACAAGCCAAGCGAGTAGCAGAACGGCAGCGTAAGGTAAGCGCAGGCATTCAGGAATTGCGCCTATGGTTAGACGATCGAGTGCGGCAGGGGTTGGCAACGCTGCCGCAGGAGTCCTATCAGATGTGGGATACGATCGCTGCCCGCATGGTTGATGCTCAGGCTCCCGGTCTGGCACGACAATTACGAGAACTGGCTGGAATCATTCACACGGGTGCAGATTGGAGCGATCGGGTGCTGGAGCGACTGGGGCGGCTATATCTGCTTATCGAAGGCTTCGAGCGGATTGAAACCTTGCCAACCGTTGTGCAAACTGACCTGCGAACTCAACTGGGCTGGTCACTGAATCAAGAGGAGGTTTTGACCGGGCAGGCTCATATAGATCTGTGGCTGGTGGTTGGGCAGCGCGCCGAGGAAGAGGAACGGTTGCGGGCACGGCGAACCTGGCTCTACGGCATTGCCACTCACACCTTTGCCCTCTTGCTGGATTTTGCCCACGGTCATCAACCGTTTGAGCAAAACCTTTTACCAGGAACGTATCTGGAAGCGGCGTTGGTGTTTTATCCCAGTGCTTATCCTTTGCGTGCCTTAATCAAAACTCGTCAAGAAGCAGTTGTCCTCCCAAAACCCCCACCCGGTATTCAGTCGATCGCTTCTGCGATCGACACTTACAGTCAGGCATTGGCAAACTGCCCTTGGCTAGAACGGTTCCCGCTATTGCTGCAAAATGTGATTCCACGGCGGGAGGAGAAGGGCTGGCTGCTGCAAGATCAACAGGGTGTGGTGTTGCCCCTCTCCCGTCGAATGGACGCAACTCAAGGATGGCAACTCCTAGCCTTGAGTGGAGGCTATCCCCTTTCGGTGTTGGGTGAGTGGGATGGCACGTTCTTAACGATACTGAGCGTTTGGGTGGAGGATTCCTATTATGGCTTTGGCAACTGATTCTCCCTGGCAGGCGATCGTCGCTGCTGCTCTGCTGGGCACAGAACGACAACCGTTTCAACTACCAAACATCTCTGGTAACTTAGGAAACTGCTTGTCTCAATTAAGCGATCGCCCCAACGAAGCGGCACTCCTCTTGGCAGTTGGGATAGTGTCCCTACATCAGCGCGTTGGATGGCTTCCCGAAGTGCGATCGGTGACTCAAGTAGAATCCTGTTCATCAGAAGATCTTCTCCGGTGCAGTCCTCGTGCTGTGCGTTGTTTACAACAAATCTTTGAGGGACAGTTTCCGCAACTGTTGAGCGAGTGGTTAGAGAGAGCTGCGATCTCTGGAAAGCGCGTGCCTGAGATACTGCTTCCATCCCTGCTAGATAAAGGACGACAGCAACGAGAATTGCGAGCAGCTATTCTACCTGTTTTAGGGCAACGGGGACGCTGGCTAGCCGCACAGAATCCTGATTGGAGCTATGCAGTGGCTTTAACCACAGAAGCAGACTGGGAAACAGGAACGCCATCAGCACGATTGCTCTATTTGCAAGATTTGCGATCGCACAATCCTGATCAGGCTAGAGAACTGCTGCAATCAACCTGGAAGCAAGAAACAGCCAGCGATCGCGCCAAATTTCTGGAAATCTTCCGCGTTGGACTCAGCCTGGCAGATGAGCCATTTTTAGAAGATGCATTGGGCGATCGCAGTAAGGAAGTCCGACGAGTTGCAGTGGATTTACTTGCGAGTCTGCCCACTTCGCGCCTGTGCCAACACGTAACAGAACACACTTGTCGCTATCTCTCACTTGAGCGCGAGGTGTCATCCTTACACGTGCAGCTACCCGATCATTTGGATGAAACGCTGATTCAGCTTGGATTTGAACTAAAACCATTGTCCTCCATAAATAGTAAGGTGGGCGAAAAAGGTTGGTGGCTTTTGCAAATGCTTAGTGCAACTCCGCTTAGCACCTGGACCGAGCAATGGCAGATGTCACCACAGCAAATTATCAAGCTAGCCCAATCCCATGAATGGCAGAATGTTTTGCTTGATGGATTTGCATTAGCAGCCAAGCGTCAGGGAAACCACGAATGGTTGGAGGAAGTTATCAGAGTCTGGTTTGTTGGACAAACATCGATTAATAGAAATGTGGTGCTCGTTGACCTTAGTACTGAGGCTTTGGTTGAGGCGTTGTCTGGCGATCGACGTAATGCTCTCTTAATTGATCTGTTCCAGGTTTTCCATAGAAGAATCAATGATTCATTAACAATTTGGTTGCTTCGTTCCAGTTCCCAATTATGGAGCGTTGACTTAGCTCGTCTCGTTTTGGATGGATTAGAGGAACATTTGAATCACACCAAAACTTTTTCAAATTCTGATTGGGAACTGAGATCTGCACTCAAAGAATTTGCTCGTTTTATTCCAGTTAGCCTCACTTCAGAAGTTATTCGGTTACGTGAAAGGCTAGCGAATGATTCTCATTGGATGAACAGCATGAATGATTTGATAGCGTTACTAGAATTTCGCAAAGAGATGGCACAGGCGTTTGGAATGGGGGATAGGGGATAGGAACTAGCTAACAAGTTTGGATAATTTTTCTGCATTAATCTCATCAACAATAAAGCATCAACTATGGCAACCACGAAATCCAAAACTCAACACTCTAACTCCCAACTCCCAACCCCTAATCCCTCTCTTCTCCGTGAACACGCTGAACAGCAATTTGCTCACGAACTCGTAGAACTGGCAAAAGCTGATACACGCCAACGCCCGCCAAACTGGAAGCTTTCCCCTTGGGCAGTAGCAATCTACTTACTGGGAGGCAAACTGGACAATGGTTTTGAAGTAACTCCCAAGTACATTGGTAATCGTCGTTTGATGGAAGTGGCGATCGCAACTCTTGCCACCGATCGCGCCTTACTGCTGTATGGTGTTCCCGGTACAGCCAAGTCCTGGGTGTCTGAGCATTTGGCAGCAGCAGTTTCCGGTGATTCCACCATGCTGATTCAAGGAACCGCTGGTACGAGCGAAGAAGCCATTCGTTACGGCTGGAACTATGCTCGACTGCTGGCAGACGGTCCTTCAATGGAGGCGTTAGTTGCCAGCCCCATGATGCGGGCAATGGCAGACGGAAAAATCGCCCGTGTGGAAGAACTCACTCGCATTCCCTCGGATGTGCAGGATACGTTGATTACTGTTTTGTCTGAAAAGACATTGCCGATTCCCGAACTGAATACAGAAGTGCAGGCGACCAAGGGGTTTAGCGTGATTGCCACAGCGAATAATCGCGATCGCGGTGTCAACGAACTCTCTAGCGCCCTCAAGCGTCGGTTTAATACGGTGATTCTGCCTGTTCCCAACACGATCGAGGAAGAAGTCAGCATCGTGCAACAACGAGTGACAAGCCTGGGACGAGCCTTAGAACTGCCTGCCGAGGTGCCAGCTCTAGAGGAAATTCAGCGAGTGGTGACGATCTTTCGAGAATTGCGAGATGGAGTAACTATTGATGGCAAAACAAAACTCAAATCTCCAACAGGAACGCTCAGCCCAGCAGAAGCAATCTCAGTCGTGAACAGCGGCATGTCCCTCTCGGCTCACTTTGGTGATGGCTCTCTAACGGCTAGTGATCTGATTTCTGGTTTAGTTGGAGCTGTTGTGAAAGACCCTGTACAGGATCAGGTCGTCTGGAAGGAGTATCTGGAAACCGTTGTCAAAGAACGGGACGGTTGGAAAGATTTGTATCGCGCTAGCCGTGCGATGCTCTAGGGGGCACTCCTCATGTCAATTCACATTTTTGGAATTCGTCATCATGGACCTGGCTCTGCTCGCAGTCTTTGTCAGGCGTTAACGCAACTTCAGCCAGATATTGTGCTGGTGGAAGGACCGCCTGATGCAGAGGCAGTTTTACCTCTGCTGATTGATTCTCAGATGCGTCCACCTGTCGCATTGCTGGTTTACTCACCCGAAAACCCTCAGCAGGCAGCTTATTACCCCTTTGCAGTGTTTTCTCCAGAGTGGCAAGCCATTCACTATGGGTTGACTCAGCAGATTCCTGTCCGGTTCATGGACTTACCCCAAACTCACCGGTTTGCACTGGGAATGGCAGAGAAGGAACAGGAATTTACGAATCAAGAACAGCCGCCGGAGGATGAAGAGAAAGCTGAGACAGAATCATCAGAAGCACTCCCTCAACTAACTCCTAATCCCTATGATGATCCCTTGAGCCTGCTTGCCCAAGCAGCAGGATACAGCGACGGTGAACGTTGGTGGGAACATCTAGTCGAACAACGGCAGGATAGCACAGAGTTGTTTGCTGCCATTTTAGAAGCAATGACTGTGCTGCGATCGCACATTGAAACCAACCCCCACTCCCCACCTCCTAACCTCCACTCCCCACTAGAACCCCGTCGAGAAGCCTACATGCGGAAGACCATCCGCGAAGCAGAAAAGCAAGGGTTTCAACGAATTGCCGTTGTCTGTGGCGCATGGCACGCGCCTGCTTTAGCAACGATGCCACCTGCCAAAGAAGATGTTGCCCTGCTAAAGGGACTTCCAAAACTTAAGGTTGAAGCGACCTGGGTTCCCTGGACATATGGACGATTGACGATTAGCAGTGGCTACGGAGCAGGAATTGAATCTCCTGGTTGGTATCGGCATCTGTGGGAACAGGGAAAACGGAGCGTTGGCAGAGCCTCTCTTCTAGAGGATTCCACCCAATCATCTCTTGGCACCACCAGTAGTTCGATTCGCTGGATGACGAAAGTTGCTCGACTGCTGCGAAAACAAGACCTGGATGCCTCTTCCGCCAGCGTCATTGAAGCGGTTCGATTAGCTGAAACACTAGCAGCGTTGCGCGATCGTCCCCTTCCGGGTCTGCCTGAATTAAATGAAGCGACCCAGACGGTTCTTTGTTTTGGTGATTCGCTGCCAATGCAGTTGATTCATCATCAGCTCATCGTAGGTGAACGATTGGGTAAGGTTCCTGCCGAAACCCCAATGATTCCCCTACAACAGGATTTACAGCGACAGCAAAAGCGACTGCGGCTTAAACCAGCAGCAACAGAAACAACTCTAGATCTGGATCTTCGTAAACCTCTAGATTTAGAGCGATCGCACCTGTTACATCGACTCAACCTATTGGAGATCCCTTGGGGACGGCAACAGTATACAGGTAACACGAAAGGCACCTTCCGCGAATCTTGGCGGCTCCAGTGGCAGCCAGAGTTTGCCATTCACCTGATTGAAGCAGGAATCTGGGGCAATACGCTTGAGACGGCTGCTACGACCTGGACGTGCGATCGTGCCAATCAAGCCAACCTGCCCAACCTCACTAAGCTGATTGATCAAACCCTGCTGGCAAACCTTTCCCAGGCGATCGTCCGCCTGATAAAATGTCTAGAATCAGAAGCTGCTCTGGCAAGCGATATGGCACATTTGATGGATGCTTTGCCTCCTCTAATCAATGTGATGCGCTACGGCACAGTGCGCCAGTTTGAAACGACAACGGTAGGGCATGTCGTTAACGGGCTGATCACTCGCATTTGCATTGGTCTACCGATTGCTGCGGCTTCTCTGGATGATGATGCCGCCACTCAAATGTATCAGCAGGTGAATGACGTGAATGGCGCGATCGCGATCCTTCAACAACCTAATGCTTTAGAAATGTGGCAACAGGTTCTCCTTCAACTGGCAGACCAACAAGGGTTACATGGACTGGTCGCAGGGCGTTGCTGTCGCCTACTCTTTGAAGCCGGAGTCTTTGAGCCAGAAGATACAGCACGACGACTGGGATTGGCACTCTCAACTGCTAGCGAACCTGCTCAAGCCGCCGCCTGGATTGAAGGATTTTTGGCAGGCAGTGGGTTATTGCTGCTCCATAACCCAACGCTTTGGCAAGTTTTAGATGACTGGGTGGCTCAGCTATCGAGTGAGACGTTTACTGCAATTTTGCCGCTGTTGCGTCGCACTTTTTCTACCTTCGCTGCGCCTGAACGTCGCCAGATGGGAGAGCGAGTTCGGCAGGGAAATAGTCATACCCCTGTATTCGTCAAAGCGGGTTCGTTTGATAGCGATCGCGCCGATACCGTTCTCCCGCTTGTTGCTCAATTACTTGGTATTGCACCATGACAGACTCTCCTTCAACAGAACGATTGAGACGCTGGCGGCTCATCCTCGGTGGTGGTGCAGCAGATAGCATTTGCGGTTCAACCAACGGCAATGGTATGGAAGGTGACGGCTTTAGTTTGGGAGGGGCAGATCAAGCGATCGACCAGACGTTGAGTGCTCTTTACGATAGCGATCGTCAAGCTGGACTGGGAACTTCCTCTCCCAAAGTGGCGCGTTGGTTGGGCGACATTCGCACCTACTTCCCCACCTCGGTTGTAAAAGTGATGCAGCAAGATGCCTTGAATCGGCTGAATCTGCGTCAAATGTTATTGGAACCAGAACTGCTAGAAGCAGTAGAACCGGATGTGCATCTTGTCTCCAACCTGCTGTCTCTGGGTGGAGTAATGCCCGGTAAAACAAAAGAAACCGCTCGAATTGTGGTCAGACGAGTCGTTGAAGATCTGATCCGCAAACTCGAAAACCCAACTCGACAGGCAATTCTGGGTAGCCTCAACCGTTCCATTCGCAACCGTCGTCCCCGCCATCACGAAATTGATTGGCATCGGACGATTCGCGCCAACTTGAAGCACTATCAGCCTCAATACCGAACCATCATTCCGGAAACTCGGATCGGCTTTGGACGCAAACGTTCTGCCCTGCGAAACATCATTCTTTGCGTGGATCAGAGTGGTTCAATGGCAACCTCCGTCGTTTATGCCGGAATTTTTAGTGCGGTCTTGGCATCCCTTCCCGCAGTGCAAACCCACATGGTTGTGTTTGACACGGTAGTGGTTGACCTGACTGACTTGCTGCAAGATCCCGTTGAGGTTTTATTTGGAACTCAGCTAGGAGGCGGCACTGACATTAATCAGGCACTCGCTTACTGCCAAGGGCTGATTCGTCAACCACAGGATACGATTCTGGTGTTGATTAGTGATTTGTATGAAGGGGGTAATCAGGATGAAATGCGAAAGCGCATCAGTAGCCTCGTTGCTTCAGGAATTCAATTCATCACCCTGCTGGCACTTAATGATGATGGTGCACCCTGCTATGACCATAGCAACACTCAATTCATGGCATCTCTGGGTCTCCCTACGTTTGCTTGTACGCCCGATCGCTTTCCCGATCTGATGGCAGCCGCTATTAACCGTCAGGATCTCAACCAATGGGCAGCACAGCAGCTCACTTAGTTTCACTGCGATGCTGTGAAGGAGGCTGAACCATCAAGCTAACTCTTGCGTAACGAGGTGCTGCTGAAGTCACTGAACTTCAGCAGCCATGCGGGAATCAATCTGACATGCTTCTTTATCTAGATCGCGGTGGCCGGATGCCGCAACACGACGGAGGTCAGCTTGTAGGGTCACTTCACTGTAGACCCAGAGATTGACCCTACGTCGCTTGCTTTGGCTATCTAGCAGCATCCGTTCCACAGCTCCTACAATGCTGCTGTTGAGGAGAGACATTAGCCTGAGCATCGCCTCCCCGCAACGAGGACATTTGCCCGTAAACAATGGATGCCATATGAGCAGTGACATCTGTTCCAGCCGGCTAGGACGGTGAGACGGTTGAGGAATGTTTTCGCCTGCATAGGAGCCAGGAGTTTCAGTCATCGAAGGGATGCTCATAAGGGAGCGCAAAGTCCATGAGATCCTCGCCGCTCACCCACTGCAAGCCCAAAAACTGGCTCCAACGGTGCGCTGCTGTCGTGTCTTCCCGAAAATCAAGGCAGCGATCAGCTTTAGCGCCCTCTGGGTGAACAGCACAGCATAACAGAGGAGCGCTGGTATAGAACAAGCAGCGATCGCACTCTGGCAGCTTGCGAAAGGTAGGGGGGTTGGTTCATTGCTTTGCTTGGCGCGGCATAACCACTGAAACAATCAGGGTCCCTGTACCACCGAGCAACCCCCAGATTAGCCACCGACCGAGACTGTACCCCTTCCGTGCAGCGACGACAGCTGCCATACCGCCGAGTAGACAGTGCAGGTTGAACAGCAGGTAGAGTGTGGGATTGAAGGGTAAATTTGACATAAAACGAACGAAGACTGCCTCTAATCTAAACCACCCGTAGCGAGCGCTTCTGGCGTAGAAGTATTGCCGTCACTGCCTGCCTATATTCATTCGTACGCTTTGGGCATATGCACAGTAGACCAAAGACTTGGCAGACAGTAATGGCAACCTTGATTCCTGCCTTTAGCACCTGTACCTAGCGCATGGCTCCTGAGGAGCGGCGACTGGCACAACCCCTGGAGGACAAGCTAGAGGCTGATTATCTGCTCTGGTACGATGTCCCGATCGCTACGAAGCGACTCCACCCCGATTTCATCCTCCTGCATCCACTAAACCTACATGAATGCTTCAAGACGTGGGATGACCTATCTTACAATCACTTTAAGGCTAGGTGAGCGATAGATATGCGGGTTTTAGTGGTTGAAGATGATTTGATCGTGACAGAGGCGATCGCACGGTCGCTAAGCGAAAATCATTACGCAGTAGACACAGCAGAGGATGGTGCGATCGGGTGGGAATGTGTCGAGAGCACAACTTATGACCTGATTTTGATTGACGTAGGATTACCTAAATTGGATGGGATTACGCTCTGCCAGAGAATTCGCGATCGCGGTTGTGGAACCCCAATCTTGTTAATGACTGCTAAAGATGACACCACCTATCGTATTCGAGGATTAGATTCGGGAGCCGACGACTATTTAGCAAAGCCGTTTGACTTAGAAGAGCTTCAAGCACGAGTTAGAGCTTTGTTGAGGCGGGGAACGGTAGCAGCAAGCCCAGTTTTGACGGTCGGCAAATTACGGCTTGATCCGCGATCATGCCAAGTAACCTGTGCTGAGAAACTACTGCCGCTGACCCCAAAAGAGTACAGTTTGCTCGAATTGTTTCTACGCCACCCAGCTCGTGTTTTTAGTTGTGGAGACATCATCGAGCACCTTTGGACGTTTGACGATCCGCCCCAAGAAGAGAGCGTCAAATCTCACATCAAAGGATTGCGGCAGAAGCTAAAAGCAGGAGGTGCAGCCAATTGGATTGAGAACGTGTATGGGTTGGGCTATCGACTGCGCGAAGGAATTGAAGCCAATCCGGAGCAATCCATGCAGACCTATGACGACCGGCTTGCACAGCTTTGGAAACAGTATCGTGGGCTAATGGAAGAACGATTTGCGGTGCTGCAACAAGCAGCCCATACTTACCCCTTATCGATTGAACTGCGAGCAGCAGCAGCAAGCGCTGCTCATAAGTTAGCAGGTGTTCTAGGTATGTTCGATCGCGATGAAGGAACACAGATTGCTCGACAGCTTGAAAAACAGTTTGAAGAACAAGCCGAATTATCAGCGGAAGAAGTACGATCGCTGGTTCGACGCTTAGGCGATATTCTGAATCTTTCGACTCCGGTTGAAACGGGCGCAAGCTCCCTAAATCTTCCAGAAATGCGGAATTCTGAATCTGAAGTCCTTTACACGGACAGAGATGCTAGACAATCTCTCCGCTCTTGGACAGTGCTAGCAGTCGATGATGATCCAATCATTCTTGCCACCTTGAAACAGCTACTTCAACCTTGGGGAATGTGCCTAACGGGAGTCGATGATCCGCTGCAATTTTGGACCGCTTTATCAACGATCAATCCCGACCTGCTGATTCTGGATGTCGAAATGCCGCATATGAATGGAGTTGCCCTCTGTCAGGCGATTCGAGCAAACCCAACCTGGCAAAGTCTACCGATCGTCTTTCTCACTGCTCATCAAGATACTGCAACCGTTCAACAAATCTTTGCAGCCGGAGCCGATGACTATGTTGTAAAACCAATTGTTGGACAAGAATTACTTTCACGGCTTACACAACGGTTAGAGCGATTGCGACTGTTACAAACGTTAAGCACCAAAGACTCAATTACCGGACTTGCAAACCAGTTCTATTCGAGTCAAGCAATCGAAGCTCATCTCCACAATCATCAAATAACCGACCTGGCAATTCTCTACATTCCAACGCTGAGACAAATCAATATTCAGCAGGGTCACCTGATTGGGAATCAGATTCTCAAACAAACTGGACATTGTTTGCAATCTAATTTCTCTAACAATGAAACTCTTGGCTATTGGGGAAATGGTGAGTTTATCATTGCCAGTTCTCAAACAACAAGAGCTATGTTTCAGCAGCAGCTATCAGAAATAGTAGATATGCTGCAACGACAACAGTTGGAAACTGCAAATCTAATTTATTATTTTGCCGTAGTCAATTATCCAACCGATGGACTAACGCTACGATCGCTCTATCAAACTGCAAGTCTCTGCTTAGAAGGATCAATCCATGAGTGAAGCACTAACCCCTCAAACTCAACAACTGCAACGGGAAGATTTGATTTCGGTTTTAGAATCCGCTGTGGACTTAATCGGCATTGCCGATGCAACCGGACAAACCCTCTATGCCAATCAGGCTACACGCCGAACTTTAGGCTTTGGCGATACTGAAGACTTATTACAAAAACCCATTTCAGAATATCATCCGCCTGAAGCAGCTAAAACTTTGTTTGAAGAAGCTGTTCCGATCGCGCTTCGAGACGGAATCTGGATTGGAGAAACGGCTGTTATCACAAGAGATAAACGAGAAATTTCAGCTTCTCAAATTATTGTCGCGCATAAAAACCCAGATGGATCGCTCAAATTTATCTCCACGATCATGCGAGATATTACCGAGCAAAAGGCTTTTGAAGAGCAACTTCGTCGTAGTAATGCCCTACTGAAAGCCCAACAAGAAGCGTTAATCGATGGCATCTTAGTAGCAGATGAACATCGCAATATTGTGGATTACAATCAAAAGTTCTGCGATATCTGGCGACTGCCTGAGATTCTGCCCGCACGCAACTCACGTCAGATTGCTGAGATGGTTGCAGATCAACTGGAAGATCCAGAAGCCTTTTTAGCAAGCATCGAAGCGCTTTATCGAAACTTAGACGAAGTTTTTCACGATGAGCTTTCGTTGAAAGATGGTCGAACGATCGAGCGTCATAGTAAAGCGGTCAAATCTCCTACTGGCGAGTACTATGGGCGCATTACATTCTTTCGAGATATTAGCGATCGCAAGCGGACCGAGGCCGCCTTACAACGCAGCGAACAACACTTTCGCAACATTGTAGAAAACGCCAATGATGTTTTGTTTGTCAATACACCAGAGGGGATTTTTAGCTACGTTTCGCCAAACGTCACTAACGTCATGGGTTACCTGCCCGAAGAAATGATTGGTAAACCATTTCCTCAGTTTCTACATCCTGACGATGCTGAGATGTGTTTTAAGCTAAACCAACGGATTGTCGAGACCCGTGAACCGCAGGCTGGACTTGAATGTCGATCGCGCTACAAAAACGGTAGCTTTCGGTGGCAAGTCGTTAACGTTTCGGCTACTCTGGGGGTGAACGGAGAATTACAAATCATTGGCGTAGCGCGAGACATCCACGATCGTAAATTAGCCGAAGAAGCACTGCGTCTGAGTGAAGCACGCTATCGGGCTTTTGTGAATGCTACGGCTCAAGCGGTTTGGATGACCAACGCAGCGGGTGAAGTGGTCGAAGACATCCCACTTTGGTGTGCGTTAACCGGACGGAGCGAAGAAAGCGCCAAAGGTTGGGGATGGCTTGAGAGCGTTCACCCCGACGATCGATCTGTGACCGCAGAAGTCTGGTTAGAAGCGGTTCACGCTGGGAAAGTCTACGAAGTAGAGCAGCGCGTCCAAGTGGCATCTGGCGAGTACCGGCTGTTTGCAGTGCGTGGCGTGCCCATCCTTGATGAACAAGGCAACATCCAAGAATGGATTGGTACCCAGACCGACATCACCGAACAAAAACAAGCTGGAGCAATGTTGCTGCATCAAAATGCACTATTGCAAGCTCAACAACAAGCTTTGCAAGAAAAAGAAGCCCAGTATCGCACGATCTTTGAGGCAATTACTGATGCCTTGTTCATCCTGGATCTGGACACAACCACTGTGGTCGAAGTGAACCCTGCTACTTGTCAAATGCATGGGTACTCTTACGAGGAGTTTTTAACTTTACATCCATCGAAGTATATTCATCCGGACAGCATATCGGTGTTTCATAGCTTTGTCGAAGCCATGACCTTCAAACAGCCGTTCTGTGGTGAAGCGGTTGATGTTCGTAAGGATGGCAGCTTGGTTGATGTTGAAGTCAAAGGAACCACCTGTTTTTACAACGGCAAGCCGCATGTTTTGGCGATGGTGCGAGATATTAGCGATCGCAAAGCAGCCGAAAAAGTTCTGCAACGTCGAGCCAGGTTAGATCATTTACTCAGCTCTCTGTCTCGGCAATTTATTGACCAGGATGCAGAAACTGCAATTCATAGTGCTCTAGAATCGATCGCCCATCATATTGGCGCAGAACGAGGCACAATCTTCGAGTATGATGCTGACCGAACAAGATGCCAATTAGTTTATGAATGGTGTGGTGATGGCATTGCCTCTCTCACACCTGAAGCACGAGGGGCAAGCGTTTTTGAGCATCCCCATTTGCATCAACAGTTTTTATCAAGACAAGCCCTGCAAACGGTTGATGTTCAGACGATGCCAGAAGGTCCCGAGCGCCAGCTATTTACCCGTCAGTCAATTCAATCGGTACTCGGTGTTCCAGTAATCTATCAAGGGCAAGTGACTGGATTTTTGAGCCTAGACACGGTTCATTTTCAGAAAGACTGGAGCCAAGAAGATGTTAACTGTCTCAAGCTAGTGAGCGAACTGATTGCAATCGGACGAGCAAGACATAAAGCCGAAGCCGACTTACGCATTGCCAAAGAAGCGGCTGAGGCAGCAAATCTAGCCAAGAGTACATTTCTCGCCAACATGAGCCATGAGTTACGCACCCCCTTGAATGCGATCTTAGGCTTTTCGCAATTGATAGAACGTGATGCTGCCCTTCCTGATCGCCAACGAGACTCCCTTGCCATTATCAATCGTAGCGGTGAACACTTGCTGAATTTAATTAATGATGTGTTAGAGATGTCAAAGATTGAAGCAGGACGAACGACCTTGAATGTGGTTTCTTTTGATCTGCATCATCTTTTACAAACGCTACAAGAGATGTTCTTGATTCGAGCAAATGCAAAGCAACTCGCGTTGAACTTTGAAATTGCACCCAATCTGCCTCAGTACATTCAAACTGATGAAAACAAGCTACGCCAAGTCTTGATTAATTTGCTGAGCAATGCCATGAAATTTACAGACAGTGGCAGCATCACGCTAGAAGCAATGGTGAAGTCAGGATTAATGCTGCAATTCAAAGTTCAAGATACGGGACAGGGCATTGCTCCAGAAGAATTTGAGCAGCTATTTCGCCCGTTTATCCAAACCAGTAGCGGTTCTCAACTGCGAGAAGGCACAGGGTTGGGTTTAACCATTAGTCGCCGTTTTGTGCGCTTGATGGGTGGAGAGATGCACATTGAATCCACTGTGGGACAAGGGTCAACGTTTTCCTTTGAGATTCAAATTGCGATCGCAAATCCAGCAGAGGTCGCACCCACCTCACCTGCAAAACGAGTGTTGCAACTAACACCGCAGCAGCCGACCTATCGAATTTTAGTCGTTGACGATCGCGTTGAGAATCGAGGTTTTATAGAGCAATTGTTAACAATGGTGGGATTTGAAACGCAATCAGCCGTGGATGGAGCAGATGCGATCGCGCAGTGGCGGCAATGGCAACCACACCTCATTTTAATGGATATGCGAATGCCTGTGATGAACGGCTATGAGGCAACTCGGCAAATTCGAGCAATGGAATCGGAACAGACTCGATCAAAAATTTTGGCATTAACCGCCAGTGCCTTTGACGAACAACGCGCTTCAATTCTGGCAGCGGGCTGCGATGATTTTTTGGCAAAACCCTTTCGAGAGTCTCACTTATTTGAGAAACTTGCTGAGCATCTTGGGGTGAACTATCTCTATGAAGAAGCGATCGAACAGCAGAATGATTCACCCCTTGAGCTAAGTCGCTCTAGTTTAGAAACAATGCCGTTAGAGTGGATTGCAGAATTGCATCAAGCTTCACTTGCGGTTGATCGCGATCGTATCTTGCAATTGATTCAACAGATTCCGGATGCGAATCTAGCAACAGCTTTGACAGACTTAGTTCATAGATTCTGTTTTGACGAAATTGCAGAGCTTTCCTATTCAGATTGATATGCTCAACCCTTTTACCAGCCTCTATTGGAGCCAGGAAAGGGATTGTACAATCTGGATAGCTTGATTTGGCGTAATGGTATTGAGGCAGTAGTTTGGGTTGCCTTTATAGTAAGTCTGCCGCACGAAATCTGCTCCAACGATGTGATAAAACGGGCTGGCTCCTGCCCAATCTGAAATTAAATTCCGTTGGGGCGAGTTAAGCTGCTGGGCAGAAGGTGTTTTGAATTCGCCATTCTGTGAACCAAACAGCATCGACGTTTCACCAAGTAGAGGAATGTTAATTTTCGATTCATACTCGGCTGGGACTCCACCCACACCGCCGCCCGTCGCCTCGATCGCAAAACAACGATCTTGCTTAACATCGCGATAAACAATGCCATATTGTGGACCAAATCGACAGACGCCTTTTTCTGATCGAGGTGCGTTCGCAGGACAAGGCTTCACCTCGACTTTGCTGACCGTGTAACCGACTGGAACGGTTGGAACTGCGATAGCAATTCCCAAAGATTTCAGCGTCGCTTGCTGGCTTGGACTTAAACCGCCAGTCTGGTTTTTAGTAGACGCATCAAGCACAATGCCGACTTCTGGAGAGATTTTATCGGCGACGATCGCAGTTCCGCTCACGATTGTTCCAGACGGTAATTCTGGAGCCGTTGAAGGATTGGGCGGATAGGCAGAGCCATCAAATTTTAGAATGTTGTAACTGGGCTTCGTACCTCCACCCGCAACATATAGAACAATGTCTCGCCAACCATTTGTTTTAGTGGTGCTAACGACGACTGAGTTATTGACGAT
Organism: Phormidium sp. FACHB-592; assembly: GCF_014695795.1. NCBI lineage: Bacteria > Bacillati > Cyanobacteriota > Cyanophyceae > Oscillatoriales > Oscillatoriaceae > Phormidium > Phormidium sp. FACHB-592. The sequence continues at coordinate 101,302 of NZ_JACJOZ010000089.1, read as the reverse complement.
TGTATGTCGCGAAATCAAACTGTAACCATTGCCCATCGCTCTCAGAATGAGCATCGAACAGCCACCTGTGCCACATGAGGAAGTGAGATAGGCAACTACTTCCTCGCGTCCATCGCCATCTAAATCAATCCGATTGTATAGATAGCGGATCTTACCTGTTGGAAACTCTCGACGAATCGCTGCTGCTAACGACAGCAGCGATCGCGTTTCTGAGCGTTTGAAAGTTAAGTTGCGAAAACGAATCTTACCTACATTTGGCAGGGGTTCCACAGATTGCTCAATCTTTTGTGCTTCGCCTTGAGAAGATTGGGCGGAAACAGGAATGGTTGGAGACACACTCAGTCCTAAACCGAGTGTGACAGTCAATAACATCAGAGAGCGATACAAGTTCATAGCTCTTTTTTCAGATGAATGCAAAAGATTAGAGTTTTACAGCTTCAATAACGCTGAGCATGGACGGTGTCGAAACCACGCGCGTCAGTTTAAACCCATTCGATCGCAATAACGATCGGTACTCTTCCTCAGTGCGTTCTCGTCCGCCTGTCATCAATAGCATAATAACATCAATGAACTTTGCTGGAGAGGGTTCATTTCCGGGTGGAATAATGCTTTCGACCAACAGCAGCTTGCCATGCTCAGGCATTGCTTGATGGCAATTTTTTAGTATGATCGAGGACTTTTCATCATCCCAATCATGAATAATCCATCGCATCAAGTAAGCATCGCCGCCCGTTGGCACAGACTCAAAGAAGTTTCCGGCAACAGGTTGAATCTTTTGATCGACCTGGACATTGGCAATGATTTCAGGTAAGTCAAACAAAATGCCGTTGAGATGGGGATTTGCCTGCAAAATTGTAGAAATTAAGCTTCCTTGCGCTCCACCCACATCCACGATCGTATTAAACTCAGAAAAGTCATAGCTCGCAGCGACTGCTTGTGCGATCGCAGTTCCCATACTGGTCATCGATTGTGAGAACACCTTCCCCGCTTCAGGATGTTGAGCATAGTAATCCCAAAGTGGCATTCCTGCTGCGGTATCAAACGCAATTTCACCAGTTTTCAGGCTGTGCAACCCGTTGCTCCAACCCAGCGAATGGTCGTCTCCGATTTGCGCCATCGCCGCATAGCGCATTGAACCAGGACTATCGCTCTTAAGCGTTGCACCCAACGGAGTCAGGGCAAAATATTGATCTGAGACTTCCGTAAAGATGCCGACACTGCCCAAGGCGCGTAGGAGCCGATAGAGCGATCGCGGATCGGTGTTGGTTTCGCTTGCAAGTTGGGCAATTGTTTTCGGTTGCTCGTCAAACAAATCAGCAACGCCTAACTGAGCTGCCAGATAAATTGATCGAGCAATCCAAAAGCCACCAATCAGACTCAGCATCGTCTCTTGGGGAGCAACTTCTACTCTTTCTATCGTCATCATGATTTTTTCTCCAGTTATTTTTAAGCTTCAACAAGTTGGGGAACAGCCTGATTCAGGAACGCTTCATAGCTACCAGGCTGAGCGAATTGTAGGTATTCCTTTGCCATAGCAGGGGTGAGCAATTCGAGCATGAATTTGTTTTCCACCCAAAATTCGATCACTTTAAAGGGACCGCGATCGCACAATCGCACCAGCCATCCCTCACGGTCAGCAATTTGTACAATTTGTTCTTGCGTGACTGCGACCGAAAGCGCAGCATGAACAGACGTAAACGTTGGAGTATTTCCTGAAGAAAAACCAACTTGATCTAGCTCTGGAGTCAACTGAGTATCAGCCGGATAAAGCTCGATCCCGGTTCCAAAGCCATCATCAACGATGACAATATAACTTCCTTCGTGGGGAGGAAAGGGAAAGCAACAGCCCTGCAACACTTCTGCCAGAACATTAGCAACATGCAGCGGGTGATCCACGGCGACTGAAATGTGATGAAACATAGTAACTTTCGTTCCTGGTTGACTGATGTCCCTTACAGTAGGCAACGATCGAGGAGAAGTCGGGGAGTTCCAAACCCGTTTCGCTCATAAATCGGGGAAATCCTTTTTTTGCTGAGGCTACTTTAAATACTGGTGATATCGTCTTAAAATCTGGTGAGAGTTCCCATGAAATTCTGCAATGCCTGAGCCTACACCAAAAGCTGACATTCTGGTCATTGACGATACGCCAGAAAATCTCAATCTACTATCGGTCCTGCTCATTAAACACGGCTACAAGGTTCGCAGCGTTACGAAGGGTTCGACGGGCATTCGAGGTGCCCAAGTGATGCCGCCGGATTTAATCCTGCTCGATGTCAATATGCCGCAGATGAGCGGCTACGAGGTTTGCCACCACCTTAAAGCCGATGATCGCACCCGTGAGATTCCCATCATTTTTATCAGTGCTTTAGAAGCAGTGAGCGACAAAGTAAAGGCATTTCAAGCAGGCGGTGTCGATTACATTACAAAGCCATTTCAGATCGAAGAGGTTCTGGCTCGAATTGAAACCCATCTCACGTTGAGACGGCTCCAGAGCCAACTGCAATTGCAAAACGAACAACTTCAGCAAGAAATTCGTGAACGCAAACATGCAGAGGAGAAATTTGCAACCATTTTTCAACACAGCCCTAATCCCATTGCGATCGTGACCGTTTCTGAAGGGCAACTAATGGAAGTCAATCCTAGTTTTCTCAGCATTAGTGGTTACACACGAGATCAAGTTATCGGCAATTCCATTACACAGCTACATCTGGGTCACGATTCAACAACTTTTCTGCGTCGTCTTCAAACAACTGAAACCTTCCATAACTTAGAATTTGAACTGCTCACCCACTCCGGCAGTGTCAAAAGTATTTTGCTCTCCTTCGATCGTATTGAACTGAACGGAACAACTTACGCTTTACTAATTGCAAACGACATCACTGAGCGTAAACGTCTTGAGAACGAATTTATTTCCTTAGTCAGTCATGAGCTACGCACTCCTTTAACTTCAATGATGGGATCGCTTGATTTACTCAGCAGTGGGCAGTTAGGCGGCTTGACGGAGCAAGGGCAACAAGTTCTTAGTATCGGCGTAAAAAATGCAGAACGCTTGATCCGTTTAATCAATGACATTCTCGACCTCGAACGGATTCGCTCTGGCAAAATTACGATGAATCGGCGATCGTGCAATCTTGCTGACTTGATGATTCAGGCAACTGAAGAAATGCAAGCAATGGCTGATCGCTCCAAAATTCAATTGAGTACAGAACCAGTATCAATTTTGCTCAATGCTGATCCCGATCGCATTGTGCAAGCCTTGACGAATCTTCTAAGTAATGCCATTAAGTTCTCACCCGCTCAAACAACCGTTCAGATGCAGGCTTGCAGTTCAGGTCACACTCCAAGTGTCTGTATTAGTGTGTGCGACCAAGGGCGAGGTATTCCCTCTCATCAGATCCAGACTATCTTTGAGCGATTTCAGCAGGTAGATACCTCTGATGCCCGCCAAAAAGGCGGAACCGGATTGGGACTGAGCATTTGTCGTAACATTATTGAACAACATGGTGGCAGAATTTGGGTAGAAAGTACCGTCAAGCAGGGCAGCACATTCTATATTGAATTGCCGCTTAACACTTGATGCACTCAACAGTGTTTCCCCAACTTCTCCCCGATTCAACGCTACCCTGTCAGTTAAGGAGAGGAACTGAATTAAACTGAAGATAGTTGCCTGGGGGTGAAAAAGGTAACCCTTGCCTGAAGGTGACGCCTCCGACTCCTGCTGACATGAGATTAGGGCTTCCTACTTATTAGGTCTTAAGCGAATTGCGATGCTGAAGCAAATTTTGATTGTGGATGACGAAGAAGATGTACGAGCGATCGCAACGCTCGGTCTACAGATGGGAGCGGGTTGGGAAGTTCTTACGGCTAGTTCTGGAGCGGAAGGAATTGCGCTCGCAGTTCAACATCACCCCGATGCGATTCTGCTCGATCTAATGATGCCGAACATGGATGGTCGCGCTACTTTACAACATCTCAAGCAACAACCTGAAACTCGATCGATTCCCGTAATTCTGATGACTGCTAAAGTGCAAGCGTCAGAGCAGTACAATTTTCATGATTTAGACGTTGCAGCAGTTTTCACGAAACCCTTTCGTCCGCTTACCCTTGCCCAACAGATTATTGATGCTTTGACTTGGCATTAAGTAGTTTGAGCGGAACGATCATCGCCCCTTTAAAGCGATATTTGAGACAAATAACTGAAAATTTACGGAAGCTAATTTGAGACCTTTAGATCTGCTGAATCCATCTGTATCACTTTTACCTAAAGAATAACGCAGCTTTTAGCTTCTCAAATAGCACGAAAATTAATTTGAGAAAACGAAAAGTAATGGCTCTTTCCAAGTTTTTTCCTGCTGGCGAGACATTGAGTGACATTTAAACTCTGATTCCACCCTAATCAATCACCCCGACTTCTCCCTGATCTAGCGCTAATCTGTCAGCATTCATTTTCTCTAAGGAGTACCGTAGTGAATCATGCTGACTTAATGCAAATTGCGTTTCAGGCAAGTTCTTTATGGGAGCAACTCAATCATTCTTGGGGGCAGCCTCCCCTAGAACATCATGCTCAGCAGTCCAATGCAATTTTACAACGGTGGTGTGAAACCGCCGCTCAAGGAAACTGGGAAAAATTTGAGAAACGGTTAGCATGGGATGGCTTAGACAGTGCAACTGTAAAGGCTGTTTTGGCAGCATTCACAAGCACTCCAACGGGTGATCCAGTAAGCCTATTACCTGAGTGCCTTCCGGCTTGGATAGAAACATTCCAAGCAATCATCCAAATGGCTTTAGAACAAAGCTTGAACGATCGTAAAACCGTTGCACTTCCTCTAGAGCCAGAAAAACCGCTCCCGTTTGAAGATCTTTTGCTACCTGTTCTTTTAGTTGCTCGTCAAAAGCTATGGGCACAGTTGAACCCAACCGATGTGCAGGTCTTATCTGAAAATGCTTATCTCCAGATAGAACGCCAATTTTTGCAACAACTGATCGCACTTTGCACTCCTACCTTGGATGCCGAGTTTTCTCGCTTTCGCCCACTCGGACAGACCTTACTAAATCGATTCATCACCCTTCCAGAACAACCCAGTACAACTTATTACCGCGCCTTCATTGAAAAACAGTTATCGGATGGACTGTTTACCCTGTTCCAAACCTACCCAGTCCTAGGAAGATTGGTTGCGACGACAGTTGATTTTTGGGTGGGTGCGATCGCGGATTTTCTTCAGCATCTCAATACCGATCTGGCTGATTTGCAACATACCTTTGCAGATTCGGTACCCCTTAAACAAGTGACGCAAGTGGAACTGTCGCTTTCTGATGCCCACCATCAAATGCGAACAGTGATCGCACTAACGTTTGATTCAGGATTAAAACTAATCTATAAACCGAGAGATTTAGGATTGGAAGTTGCCTATCAACACCTTCTCATTTGGTGTAATGAACAGAGCGAATTGCTTCCGTTTAAAGTGCTGCGCGTTCTTGATCGCAACACTCATGGTTGGGTCGAATATGTAGAGCAGTTACCGTGCCAGGACGAATTTGCTGCCGAGCGGTTTTATCAGCGATCAGGAATGTTGCTCTGTTTGCTCTATATCTTACGAACGACCGATTGTCATTACGGCAACTTGATCGCGAGTGGAGAGCATCTCGTTTTAGTTGATATGGAAGCATTGATGCATCCTACTGCCGATCCCTTAGTTGAAGGCTGGGACTCAACTAATGTTCAGAATGCTAGTCATCAACAGTTTTGGGATTCGGTGCTGCGAACAGGACTCCTGCCTCAATGGGAACTCAATAAGCAAAATCGAGTTGCTTTTGATATTAGCGGTTTGGGAAGCGTTGACCCCCAACAGGCACCGCGAAAGATGCCTTGCTGGAAGGCAATTAATACCGATGATATGCGGCTAGTGCATGAATCTGTTACCTTGCCGCTAGAAGCAAATGTGCCAGTCTTAAATGGGACACCGCTCTCCCCTAACGATTATCTTCCCCAATTGCTCGAAGGGTTTGAGGAAATGTATCGTTTCTTGCTACGGCATCAAGCTGCACTGCTGGATAGTGGTTCGCCTTTGATCAACTTAAAGCGCCAGCGGGTAAGATTTGTCTTCCGTGCGACTCAAATCTACGATGCAATTAAGCAAAAGTCGCTGTCTCCTCAGTTTCTCCGTAACGGCATCGATCGCAGTATTGCTCTAGATGTTCTTAGCCGTGCTTTTCTAGTATCACCGACTAAGCCAAAAGCATGGGCAATTCTACAGGCAGAAAGACAATCATTAGAACAGCTTGATATTCCTCATTTTGAAGTAGAAGCAGCAGACATTGCGTTAATATCGGGTTCGCAAACCATTGTGGAACGCTACTTTCAGCATTCCAGCTTTAGCGGGGTAGAAGCGCAGTTTCAGCAACTTAGTGAGATTGATCTGGCGCGACAAATGACATTGATTCAGGGTACCTTTTGTGCACGAATTGCCCGTGTTGCGAATCGCGCTTCCACGTCCCCAATCCAGACGATCGACACTATCGCACCGCCTACGGCTGAATTGTTTTTACGTGAGGCAGAAGCGATCGCAGCGAAAATCGAGAACGCAGCTCTGCTCGAACCGGATGGCAGTGCAGGTTGGATTGCTCTGACCTATTTGCCTGAAGTCGAGCGATTTCAGTTCCGTCCCCTAGGGGACACGCTGTACGATGGCAGGAGCGGAATTGCCCTATTTTTGGCGGCAATGAGTTTAATCACAGGACGGTCCCAGTATCGTTCTTTGGCACTCGGCGCACTAGGATCTTTGCGATCGTGGGTGCATCATTCCGATATTGAGCTTTCTCAAAGAGTCGCAAACAGCTTAGGGATAGGCGGCGCAACGGGTTTAGGGTCTTTGATTTACGCCTTGGTTCGGATCAGCCAATTCTTGCAAGAACCGACGCTATTAGAAGATGCAGAGCGGATTGCGGGCTATATCACTCCAGAACTAATCGCAACGGATCATCAACTAGACATCCTTGGAGGTGCGGCTGGTGCGATTCTGGGATTGCTCACACTATACGAGGTCAATAGCAATCCGAAAGTCCTAGCAGTAGCAGAATGCTGCGGTCATCATCTCCTCACGCATCAAGTTAGCATCAATGGTTTACCTAAAAGTTGGAAAACAATTAGTGAAACACCGTTGACTGGCTTTTCTCATGGAGCCGCAGGCATCGCCTATGCTCTGCTAAGGCTGTATCGCGTGACCCAAAATCGCTGCTATTTCGAGGCTGCCCAAGAAGGGATAGCATACGAGCGGCATCACTTCTCCGCAGAGGTAGGAAACTGGGCAGATCTACGGCATAGTCAGCCCAGCTTCATGACGAGTTGGTGTCATGGCGCTCCTGGAATTGGATTGGCTCGAATGGGAAGCTTATTGATGCTAGAAACCGATTCAGGACGGGATGAGGCACAGCAAGAGATTAGCATTGCACTAGAAACGACAATGAACTATTTACAGGAAATTGATCACCTTTGCTGTGGCAATTTTGGTCGAATTGAAGCACTATTGCTAGCTGAACAACTCGATGCTCGATCGGGCTGGAAAGAAAAAGCTGAGCAGCAGGCAGCTTGGACAATCTCAAAATCAGAGCAAGCTGGTGGATATCAACTATTCTTAGATTTGCCAACGATGTTTAATCCTGGCTTCTTCCAGGGAACGGCTGGGATTGGCTACCAGATGTTGCGCTTAGTAAATCCAGAAGCATTACCATCAGTGCTACTGTGGCAGTGAACTCAATCAAGATAGCATTTCCTTAAATGACCCGAGTAGCATTGCTATTCGGGTTTTCTATTGCAGCAGCACTTTTGTAGCCTATTGCCTCCCCCTAGAACTACTCTTTTTAACTGAATTATCTCCTCTAGTTCTTCCCTTTCCTTCTCTATTGTTAAAAGCATCGAAGCCAAGAGGTTATGCAACAGACAAAAACCATTTGCAACTCAAACGTTTCGATATTCACTTACACACATTCTGTACAAGGAGTTTCATCATGGCAAAGAGCCTAGAACAATTCAATCAGGTCATTCTGCGCGATTCGACGATTCAAGAGCAACTCAAGGTTTCGACTGACCAGGTAGGGTTTGCAAAACTCATGGTTGAGCTAGGAGCAGAAAAGGGATACAGCTTCACCACTGCTGATGTAGAAGAGCAGCTTTCTGTGGGTCAAGCGGTCGAAGTGCGAGATCTTTGCGACGAGGAGCTAGAAGCAGTTGCGGGCGGTGCACAAGTTGGATATACCGACGGCTGTGGCGCTCGGGGCTGGACAACCATCTTTGGTCGGTGCAGCGAAAACTAACTAATCGACGATCGAGGGGTATTTACTCCTCGATCGCTCCTTTCTTTCCAAGAAACTTGCCTGTCTCATTAACTTACACAAACTTACACACAAGGAGTTTCATCATGGCAAAGACCCTAGAACAATTCAATCAGGTCATTCTGCGCGATTCGACGATTCAAGAGCAACTCAAGGTTTCGACTGACCAGGTAGGGTTTGCAAAACTCATGGTTGAGCTAGGAGCAGAAAAGGGATACAGCTTCACCACTGCTGATGTAGAAGAGCAGCTTTCTGTGGGTCAAGCGGTCGAAGTGCGAGATCTTTGCGACGAGGAGCTAGAAGCAGTTGCGGGAGGAGCGCAAGCTGCATATGCCGGAATAACCATCTGGGGTTGGACGACCGTGATTGGACCGTGCCGCGAAAACTAGTTGAGCGGAGATTGAGGAGTAGATACCCCTCGATCTCTCCTTTTTAAGAAACCTGCCTATCTATTGGACACTTAATCGAAGGGAATCTGACCTATGCCCTGCTCTATGGAAGACTATTTGAATGTTGTTGTTCCCTATCTCCCGTCGGAGTTGGTTTCTGCTTCAGCACTCTCTAATATTCGAGCATTATCCAAAGTACTACCCCCCTTTTCTCTGGCAGGATTTGAGTCACGCTTAGGAACTGCCCAACCTGTTGTGGATCTATTGGTCAGATTTCCTCGATCGAAGTTGCCACTACCGCAAGCGTTTCTAGCCCATTCTGCTTGGCGATCGCTGCACAATCTCTGTCAAGACTGGGTGGAACCCACCTCCGAACTCTACGATCAACTGCAACACATTTGGTTAGAATTTGACCTCGATCGCCCTCCGGCACCAGTCCCCATTCCCTGCTTATTTCTCTCTTTCAGCGATACTGTTCAAGATGCGCGATCGCTCGTTAAGTTAGCTCATCGCCTTCCAGAACACACCATTTCCGATAGCATTGCTAGAAATCTCACCCAATGCGCCCACGCCTTGCCCACTAATGCCCGGATTGAACATTTAGGAGCGATGTTATCTCGCCCCAATCAGGCAATTCGCGTTGTTGTAAGCGGAATTCGGCTTCAGCAAATCCCAGAGTATCTCAACAAGATTGGCTGGCATGATTCCACAAACTGTCTTACAGGATTAATTTCTAATCTATCGGAACGAGTTGATTCTGTTGCAATTCTTGATCTTGATGTCAGTGAGCAAATCTTGCCCAAAATTGGCATTGAGTGTTTTAATCGTCAACCTTCGCCGCAACCCAGACAGCCGCAGTTTTTGAACTATCTTGTTGGACAAGGATTATGCACCTCGGAGAAGCAAGCTGCGATCGCACAATGGTCTGGTTTCTCTCAAAACATTCCTCAGAACGATGCTGCACCCAACAACCTTATGTGGGGAGATTTATTCTTGCGGGGTAAAGCACACAGCATTTTCTGGCGAAGCGTTAGTCACATTAAACTGAGCTATCACCCCGAGCATCCGATAGATGCCAAGGCATATCTTGCTTTTGGTCACAATTGGTTCGATGCTAACGTCCCCCTTTCCGCCTGAGCTTCAACCTATGAAATACTACAACGTTCGTCAGCATAGCCAGGAAGACTGTGGAGCCGCTTGTCTTGCCTCGATCGCCAAAGCTTACGGCAAAACTTTCACCCTGGCACATGTGCGGGAAGTGGTTGGGACAGGACAGTTGGGAACAACGCTCTTGGGTTTAAAACGAGGCGCTGAAACGCTAGGATTCAAAGCACGAGCTGTTCAAGTCCAACCCGAATCGCTCCGCTCGATCGGAACATTTCCATTGCCTGCGATCGTGCATTGGAAAGGGTGCCATTGGGTAGTGCTGTACCAGCAGCGCGGCAGGCGATTTGTCATTGGCGATCCTGCGGTGGGCATTCGCCATCTTTCCCAACCCGAACTCAGATCTGGCTGGACTGATGGAGTAATGTTACTGCTAGAGCCAGATCTAAAACTTTTCTTGGCGCAGTCCGATGATGCAACAGGGGGCTGGAATCGTTTTCTTAAAAATACTTGGGAACATCGCCAGTTGATTGCAACAGTGCTAGTGATGAATCTCTTTTTAGGCATTCTCTCGCTATCGGCTCCGTTCCTAGTGCAGATTCTCACCGATGATGTGTTGCTGCGAGGAGACTTGAAGCTGCTCGCGATCGTCGCAATCGCGGTTATTGTTTTGAACTGCATTAGCAGCAGTTTAGGATACATTCAGTCCTTGCTCATTGCCCACTTTACTCAGCGTCTAGAACTGGGGCTAGTGCTAGATTTTAGTCGGCAACTATTGCGGTTACCTTTGCAGTATTTTGAAACTCGGCGCAGTGGAGAAATTGTGAGCCGCTTGCGCGATATTCAGGAAATTAATCAACTCGTTGGTCAAATTGTAGTGGGGTTGCCAAGCCAGTTATTTATTGCGATCGTCTCTCTGGGCTTAATGTTGCTCTATAGTGCACAACTGACAGCAGTTGCCTTGGGTCTTGCAGTGGTCATGATTCTTTCAACGGTGATGCTAGTTCCACTGTTACAGGAGAAAACACGCAGCCTATTAGTGCTAGAAGCAGAAAATCAAGGGGTTCTTGTCGAAACGTTCAAAGGGGCACTGACCCTGAGAACACTCAATGCTGCTCCTCAATTTTGGGATGAATTGCAAAGCCGATTTGGACGACTCGCACATCTAACATTTCGAACGCTTCAAATTGGAATAATTAATCGCACACTCTCTGGTTTCGTCTCTGCTGTGAGTAGCATCATCTTACTCTGGTTTGGCAGTTCATTTGTAATTGCAAATGAACTAACAATTGGGCAACTCATCGCTTTTAATAGCGTGAATACCAATTTTCTCGCCTTTATTGCTGCATTGCTTGGAGTCATTCATGCTTTGGTTCAGGCACAAACAGGAGTGCAGCGTTTAAGCGAAGTCATTGCAGCCACTCCTGAAGATTTCAATGCCTCTAAAAAACCTTTTGCAACACTCTCGTCCACAGCAGATATTGTTTGTAACCATCTCACATTTAACTATCCAGGTCGGCTAGAGCTATTAGAAGATTTCTCATTAACCATCCCAGGCGGGCAAACGATCGCGCTCATCGGCAAATCAGGCTGCGGCAAGAGTACGCTTGCAAAACTGATTGCCGGGCTCTACCCAGTGGAATCGGGCAACTTACGGATTGGCTTATACAATCTGCAAGATCTACCGCTCTCATGTGTGCGGCAACAGGTTGTCTTAGTATCCCAGGATGCCCATTTCTGGAGTCGCTCCATCTTAGAGAACTTTCGCCTTGCGTCTCCCCAGGCAACCTTTGAGCAGATTGTGCAAGCTTGCAGCATTACCGAAGCCGATCAATTTATCAGTCTACTTCCAGATAAATACCAAACGGTGTTGGGTGAGTTTGGTGCCAATCTTTCTGGAGGGCAACGGCAACGACTCGCGATCGCACGTGCCTTGTTAAGTGATCCGCCGATTTTGATTCTAGATGAATCAACCTCTGGACTCGATCCAGTTAGTGAATCGCAAATACTAGATCGTCTCCTGTTACATCGAGCTGGCAAGACGACTATCTTAATTAGCCATCGTTCCAAGGTCATCGATCGCTCAACCTGGGTTGTGTTTCTAGAGCAAGGTAAGGCCAAACTGCAAGGCTCACTCAATCGCTTGCGATCTACACCAGGCGGACATTTAGAATTTCTGTCTCCTGCCGAAAAAAGTATTGAATTGATGAGCGGAGTCCTCCGATGACCCAAGAGCAATTAAATGAAAAATACAATGGGTTACAACCTGCTTACAGTGACGAATTCCTTCCTCCCATTGCGCGATCGCTGAAGTTCGGTGCATTCATATTGCTGGGAATGTTAAGTGTTGGGATCACTCTAGCGGCAACCGTTAAGTACAGCGTCGCGATCAAAGCTGAGGGAGAAGTTGTGCAGCAGAAAACGCGTAGCGCAGGTCAGATGCCTTCTTCTTTAAGAATCAAAGCTTATATTGCAGCCCAAGATCGCTATAGCGTGGCGGTGGGTCAGGCGGTGCAATTGCGGGTGAATGCCTGTCCTTACTCCAACTATGGCATGCTACAAGGAACAGTTCAATCGCTATCATCTGATGAAGTTTCGATCGCACTGCGCAATGCTGAAGAAACTGCTCAACCTAGTTATTTTGAAGTCACGATTCAACCGACAACGACTTCTTTGACGCGGCGCAGTTCACTCGAAGCCACGCAAGGTGCTAGTCGCGCTTGTCCAATCCGAGCAGGCATGAAGGTAAAAGCGAGCATTCTAGCTCGTGAAGCAACAATCCTAGAATATGTGATGCACAGAAATGGGTAGTCCTGAATCTAGTGTCGATTATCGAATCAACGGTTCTTTCCAGGTTTCGGTGATCCAGAATTTTGAGCAGCCCGAAAATGGTAGCTCGCAAAAACTAGTCAATGGCAAGCTTTTGAGCCTCCGCCTCAGCATTAGAATAGCTTGGTGCCGTTTTTCATTCGATTGCAGAGTTGGGTGAAGGAGGGGTTTGCAGCGCTTCAAGACTTTGTGCAGCCCATTGCTAAACATATTCCAGTGAGATGCTAACAGGTTGGGTAGGAGAGCAGATGGGTAGGAGCTATGCATAGTGGGTATGCCCTTCGGGTTTGCCAGTTCCCTACGGCGGAAAACCCACCTTCAGGACTGGACTCACCGTTACTTGGGTCGGGTTAAACTCAGCGGAGCAGTCACCCACTCCGCTGGTCTGCAAAACCGTGCATGAGACTTGTTGCCTCACACGGCTTCTCAACAACTGGGTGTTTGTCATGCACACCTGAATGAACTTGGTCGTAGCAATGCTGATGTAATAACGCCAGATTCTCCCTTTTATAGTTGGTAGTCATGCATGGTAATGGTAGGCTGTAGACCAAGCACCTTCATAATTGCAGTCGCCTCAAGGAACTGTCCTAAGTGCCAATCCACTCAAATTATTAAATACGGACAGACTCATTACGGCAAACCACGCTTCCGGTGCCAGGGCTGTGGACGGCAGTTTGTCGAGCATGCCACCTGCCAACCGCTTGATGAGACAACGCGCTAATTGATCAGTTGTAACAGCGACAAAGATATCAACGCACTCAACTTTCGGTTCAATCAAACCCTGCTACCCCAACTAAAAAACATCGAACTAACCCTTCCACCCAGAGTCCAAGATGCCCCGCAAGTCGTCACTCGCATTGTGAACTTCTTCTACCACTGCAAAGCCGTTTACAGAATCAATACCAATGACCGAAGGAACGGCAGGTACTACCTGATTTGGGAAATCTGCCTCTACTCCGGCAACAACCCTGAGTGACTTCTTAGCCACAAGGAGGAGCTTTTGAGCTTTATTCAAAGGCAAATCAAGTGCCTCTAGGTGCAGGACATTGATGTGGTGTCGGAGTAGGTCAATCGAGAGGGGGAGCACTGAGCAAACCCAGGCTGAACCCTAATCGAGGTTGAGACGGCATATGACCAAAAAAGTGCAAGATGGGCTGGAAAGCTGTATTCGGTTTGAGTTTCAGAGAACCGAGCGAAGCGAGGTGCAGAATTAAAACTTCTGCGCCTCCGGCAAAAGCGTGGAGCGAAATTGTGCAAACCGGAGGAAGGTTCGATAAGGTGATCGGGTTGGCCTCTTGCCCAAGGGAGTAGAAGTCCGATGCCTTCATCGCACTTTCAGCCGCTGCAAACAGTCTAGAGCGACTAGTACAGCTCTTAACGCGTTTTCTGCTTGACTTCTCATGCCACCCTATTCCCCGCAAGCGCTTCTTCAGTGCAAGTTCTGACTGAACACGCGTGGCTTGCCTGGTCGTAATCACAATGCATTCACATGTAGCCATCATCGCACAGCCACTCTTAAAGTACAGGGTGATCCAGTCATGACTACATGTGAATGCATACAAGCAAGTTGATCTTCTTTGTAATCTATGTCAAGATGAGTTCTATAAAGCCCGGTAAGTCGATAGAGTCACAGGACTAAACTTATAGGGTTTAAACCTGGAAAGAATGTTTTCCCATAATTACCGTGGTGAAAATCTTAGCTGCTGTTTTAATTGGATAGATTGTTCTATTTATATGATCATGACTGAAATAATGACCTCACCCCAAACATCACTTCGCCCAGTTAGTAAAGCAGGGCTAGAAAACCTGGCGGCAACGGCAAAAGCCAACCCTAACGTGGTCAAGTCGCTGAAAATCAAAACGGTTTGCGAAGGGCAATTTCGCAACTTAAACTACGTGCGAGATCTGCCAGAACACGTCATTGACGAGCCGCCTGGTTTGCTGGGGCAGGACACTGCGCCAAATCCTTCTGAAGCATTGTTGGCAGCGCTCGGCTCTTGTTTGTCCGTAGGCATTCATGCCAACGCGATCATGCGAGGCATTACCCTGACCAAGCTGGAACTGGAGCTAGAAGGCGACATCAACATTACCGGAGTTTGGGGCATTGGCGACCTGTCTGAAAAACGGTTGGGGTTTACTGATGTCCGGGTCAAGGTAGATGTGGACGGTGATGCTAGTCGGGAAGCACTAGCTGACTTGGTAGCTCATGCGAATGTCTGGTCGCCCGTGGCAAATACACTCCGCAATCCGGTAAATGTGGACGTGTCGATCGCCTGACGCTCATTTTTCAACGTTGCGGGTGTGGCATGGGGACGATCATTTTTAGCGTCGTTACAGGCGTTACTCGTCCCCCTCACACCCCATACCCCTTCCTAAACTATTGACCTATGCAAATTGCTCCAACGCTAACGGCTACTCCCCTTTTCCAAGTGCTATCTGATACCAGCAAACAACCATCAATCGCGCCGTTGATTCCAGCGTTAAAGGTGGCGATCGCCGAAAATCTAGCGCCGCAAGTGCAGCGCATTGATCAAGAGGGCTTTTACCCACGTGAGTTTATGCATCAGGTGGGCGCGTTAGGTGGCTTTGGGCAAGCAGTAGCACCAGAATGTGGGGGTGCTGGGCAGGGAGTACGATCAGCAGTTCAGGTGATTGAGGCGGTTTCGGCAGAATGCTTGTGTACGGGGTTTATGGTCTGGTGCCAGATTGCCTGCACCTGGTACCTGCAAAACAGTGACAATGAGTATCTCAAGACGCATCTTTTACCTCAGGTGGCAACAGGAACAGTCCTGGGCGGAACTGGTTTGTCGAACCCGATGAAGCATTTTGCCAGCATTGAAAAGATTGCGCTCACGGCAGAGAAACGACCCGGTGGTTATGTACTGAATGGTCTGCTGCCTTGGGTGTCTAATCTGGGAGCGGGACACCCATTTGGGATTGCTGCCAAACTTGCCGATGGTGATGACTACCTGATGGCGATCGTCTCCGATGCGTTTGCGGGTTTGTCGCTGCGACAGAATGCCCACTTTATTGCGTTAGAAGGCAGCGGCACCTATAGCTGTGTGTTCAAAGATGTCTTTGTGCCGGATGAGTGGATTCTGGCTGCGCCCTGTGATGACTACGTGGAGCGGATTCGCCCAGGGTTCATACTCACGCAAGTGGGCATGGGCTTGGGATTGGTGACGGGTTGCATCGATCTCATTGAGCGTTACCGTCCCCGGTTGGGTCACGTCAACAGCTTTCTGGATGATCAGGCAGAGGATCTGGCAGCAGCACTGGCGAGCGCTCGTCTCAAAACCTACACTCTGGCAGACCAGTTGAGTCAGCCCGATGTCCACATCACGCCTGACCTGCTCAAAGCGGTAATTCAAGCCCGGATTACAGCATCTGAGCTATCGCTGAAGGCTGCCAATGCTGCCATGCTCCACGCGGGTGCCCGCGCCTATTTGCAGGGATCTGAACCCGCTCGACGGTTGCGAGAAGCGTACTTTGTGGCGATCGTCACGCCGGCTCTAAAGCAACTCAAAAAGATGCTGCATCATCTGGAGCAAAGCTGATGGTAAGGGCAAGTTGATAGAGTTTTGAATTTTGAGTCGCTGTTTAAGCGCTACCTCGTAGGTGTGCTGTGTTGCTAGAAAGTTTTGAGTGCCGCATAGCGGTACATGATGCCTTATGAGTGAATCCATTGCTTCGTTGCCAGATGCCCCGCTGCGCGAACAGGCGGTTTCCCTGCTAACCGTGCGGCAGTTGCAAAAGCAGTATGCCGGTCGCCAGGGCACTCTCACTGCCTTTGAGGGCATTGATTTAGAGGTGCGGTTGGGTGAGGTGGTTTGTTTGCTCGGTGCAAGTGGCTGTGGTAAGTCTTCGCTGCTGGCAACAATCGCCGGTTTGCAGAGTGCTGATCGCGGGGAGCTTTACCTGAACGGGAATCCACTGCGAAGAAGCCATCCCCGCGTGGGCGTGGTGTTTCAAGACCCGTGCCTGTTGCCCTGGCAGACGGTCGCACAGAATATTGCCTGGGGGCTAACGCTCAAACAGGTGCCGTCGCTCAGCAGAACGGAACTGCGATCGCGCATTACCGAAGCGATCGCGCAGGTGGGCTTACAGGGCTTTGAGCGCAGCTATCCCCATCAGCTTTCGGGTGGCATGGCACAGCGGGTTGCCCTGGCAAGAACCCTGGCACGTCGCCCCCAACTGCTGCTGTTAGATGAACCCTTCAGCGCGTTGGATGCTATCACGCGCCTAGATATGCAGACCCTGCTGCTCAACATCATTGCCCAGCAGCAAACCACCGTCTTGATGGTGACGCACGACCTGGACGAAGCACTGTTGCTGGGCGATCGCGTGGTGTTGATGGCACGCCGTCCAGGTCGCATTGAGCGGGAATGGGCGATCGCTCAGCCCAAACCCCGCTTCCAGCAGGCTCATGCCCTGGCAGATATCCGCTTTACCATCCTGGAGGCACTAGCCACTGTGATGGCAAGCCCTTAACCCTGCTCAATTCTTTCGTTTAGGAGACAGTTCATGGCTTGGTCTAATATGTGCGCCTGCTGCGGTATGAGTCGGCGCGATTTTTTGAAGCTGACGGGTCTTTTTTCGACTTCTTTAGGCGTGACCCTGGCAACAGGCTGTCAGCCAACCACACCCCAGGCAAGCACTAACCCCAATGCCAGCGCCAGTCCTAGCGCCAGTCCCAGCAGCGTGGGTGCCGATCAGCCCGTCAAAATCGGCTATTTGCCCATTACGGATGCCGCCCCCTTGCTGATTGCCCACGCCAAAAAGTTTTATGAGGCAGAAGGGTTAACGGCGGAACCCCCACGCCTGTTTCGATCGTGGGCACAGGTGACTGAGGCATTCTTGGCGCGTCAGGTGAATGTTGTTCATGTGCTGTCCCCCATCACCGTCTCGCTGCGGTATGGGCGTAAGTTTCCTGCCAAGGTGGTGGCATGGAACCATACCAATGGCTCGGCGCTCACGGTGTTACCTGATATTGAAACCCCGAAAGACCTGGGGGGTAAGACGATCGCCGTGCCCTTCTGGTATTCCATCCACAATATTGTGCTGCAACAGGTGTTGAAAAAAGAAGGGTTAACCGTGACCCGCAAGCCCAAAGATGCGGCGATCGCTGCTAATGAAGTCAATTTAGTGGTACTACCACCGCCGGATATGATGTCGGCGCTGGCGAATCAGTCGATCGGTGGTTACATCGTGGCAGAACCCTTTAACGCAGCGGCAGAAAACCTGAAGCGGGGCAAAATTCTGCGGTTTACGGGCGATGTGTGGAAAGATCATGCCTGCTGTGTGGTTTTTATGCACGAAGACGATACGACCCAGCGCAAAGCATGGACGCAAGGGGTGGTCAATGCCATTGTCAAAGCACAGGCGTGGATTCGAGACAATCGCGAAGAAACTGCCCAGCTCTTATCGAAGGATGGCAGTGGCAAGTACACGCCCCATCCCCTACCGGCTCTCCAGCGCACCCTCACCTACTACGACAAAGAGTTCTATGGGAAGCAGGGCGCGATTCAACATCCCGATTGGGGCATTAACCGGATTGATTTCCAACCTTATCCCTTCCCGTCCTACACCGAAGAACTGGTGCGCTTACTGAAGGAAACTCAGGTTGAGGGCGATACAGCATTCTTAAAGGCGCTTAATCCTAAACAGGTTGCCACCGATCTGGTGGATGATTCCTTTGTGAAAACGGCATTGCAGCAGGTTGGTGGACTGCAAACCTTTGGTCTGAAGGATAACTTCTCACGGGCAGAGACGATCGCGGTTTAGTGTCCCTTAGATGCCCGACTTCTGTGTTCGGTTCCATCCAAGCATGAAGCGCTGAAGAAGTCGGGCATCTTTGACTTATCGATGGATTCGACAGGATTATTACGCATGACATCCACATTTACACCATCAACTGCTGCGTTTCGCTTGAAGCTACCACTGCCACTGTTTGGCTTAGCAGGAGGCATCGTCCTCTGGTGGCTGTTCACCACACCCCTTTGGCACAGCGATCTGATCGTGGCTGATTTTTCCCCTGAACGGACGATCGCCGCTCTGGTGCAACTTGTTAGCACTGGCACCATCATTCCCCACATCCAGACCAGCTTACGGCGAGTGCTGATTGGGCTGGTAGCAGCGATCGCCATTGGAGTGCCGCTAGGGTTGTTCGTGGGCTTGTCGCGCCGGTTAGAGCGATCCACCTCTGCCCTGTTTCAATTCATCCGAATGATTTCGCCCCTCTCCTGGATGCCGATCGCGGTCATGGCGCTGGGCATTGGCGATTTACCCGTTTATTTCTTGCTGACCGTTGCGGCAGTATTTCCCATTTTGCTGAATACAACGGCGGGGGTTCATGCCGTCGATCACCGCTGGTTGTTACTGGCGCGTAGCCTGTGTGCCACGCAATGGGAGACGACTTGGCGGGTAATTATTCCTGCAATCACGGCTCATGTGTTGACCGGGCTAAGGTTAGCGATCGGCATTATCTGGCTGGTGCTGGTGCCCGCTGAGATGTTAGGTGTGAGTGCAGGTTTGGGCTATTACATTCTCGATACTCGCGATCGCCTCGCCTATTCTGAACTGATGGCGGTGATTCTCATCATCGGCGCGATCGGCTATGGTTTGGATAGCTCTCTGCGCTTCGCTCACCAGCAATGGACGCATCATGGTCAATCTCAAACGTACTCGTGACGATGTGCTGCTTGCCGTTTTAGATTTGATTCATCGGCAGGGGTTTCACTCCACGGGGTTGAAAGAGCTACTCAGCAGCAGCGGTGTTTCTTCAGGCAGTTTCTACAACTACTTTGCCTCGAAGGATGAACTGGGTCATGCCTTGATTGACTTTAAGTGGAGCAAGCTGAAGTTGCTGCTCTTTAGCGTAAGGCAACTGGATGCGATCGCCCAACTATTTCAAATGATTGACCAATTAGAAGCGATCCATCAGGCAGAAGATCCCTGTGCAGGCTGCTTTCTCGGCAATTTAATTGTGGAACTGGTGGAGCATAATCCCTCGTTTCGTCAGCATCTCATTCAGGTGTTTGACGAGTGGCAGCAAGAAATTGCAACGTTACTCCAGGCTGGACGCGCCCAACTCAAACCAGAGATCGATCCAGACAGATTAGCACAGCAGCTTTTAAGCGCGATCGAAGGTGCCTTACTTCTCGGTCGCCTGTACGATAATCCACAGCGCTTACGCCATTGCCTTGATGGCTGTCGCTCTTTGTTAAAGTCATCGCTCCACGACTAAAGTCACTTGTTGGGCTGAACCAAGTGCAGATCAAAAGCGTTGCGCGGTTGATGAATGCTGAAAGACAGCCATTCAACATCGAGGTCAGCGGCGAGGCAACTATACGTTTGATCCATCTAAGGATGGCGATGAAAGCTAGGGGCGATCGCGATGAGGCAAATGGGGTGACCATAATCAACCTTGTCCGAAAAAGGTTTTTCCTCTAAGAGACTGTTATAGTAGCTCAGTGTTTGCACTTTTTTAGCGCTGTGCACAGGTTGGTCTTGCAAGGAGTCTTAAGCAAAAAGGCGGTGGCAGTTGTCAGCCACCATCGCCCTGAGCCACGTTCAGCGCATCGTTAAGGCGGTATCCCTTCTCTGTCTGGTTTAGCCTCCTTTGAGAAGTAGTGACGATAAGCGCGTTGGTCAGGGGTGTGGGGGCGACTCAATCCGGGCATCCTGATGAGAGGTGACCGCCTCAATACCCGTCGCCACGATGAACAACCGTATGAAACTTTGGAGCCGTAGTCAAACCTTCTTTATCTGCCTGCTGGCGGCTGGCTTCACGCCCGGTGTTTTGCTATCACCAGGGCTGACCCACTCCGTGGCAGACTCGTTGCAGGTAAGATACCGCGCTGCCATTCAAGAGGCTGCCTTTGTCGAGCCTGAAAAAGCGGTCGATACGCTCATTCCCATTACAGCAGCAAATCCCTTTCTGGTGTGGAATCCCACCAGGACGCAAGTGTTAGTCGTGACCTGGAAAAGCCAACGGGTGTATGAGCAGTTCATCCAGCCCTACACGCAGAGTTCTAAGCGGGAAGACCAGCTGCTCTGGGTGACGGTGGCACCCCAAGTCAAAGCCTTTTGCCAACGCTATTTGCAACAACATCCCAACGCCACAGCCGCTGAGTTAACGCTCCGCTTAAAGCAGTATCTAGGACTCGATCCCACTTGGGAGTACGACCAGTTCGTTGAACTCTGGGTGCGTCCCCAGGATCTGTTTCGACCCTGCGTCAACCCGGACATTACACAGCGACAATGCCCACTGAATTTTACTGGGGTTGTGCCTACAGTGACTGGGCACACTCAGGGTACTGGGATTCAAGACTACCAGTCCTTTTATCAAACGTTGTACTTTCGCAGCATTCGGGCAGCGCTCCAACCCTGGACGGGACTGGGTTACACCTATGATTGGGGTAGTCCAATCAGTCAGGTCGGTGCAAGTGAGTTTATTTTAGTGCCTGGAGCCACCTATGCCGTGAAACAAGCAGTACCGACGTTACAGTACTGTCAAACTGCCAGCCCCTAAGGTACAACAGTGCCAAAGTAAATGACAGTGAGACAAAGGCGTGTCACGGATGGCGTTATACAGCTTGCATTGCTTATCCCACCATTTTCTGGCGCTCAACCAACTGTCTCAATTTCTCGGAATCCTGTTAAGACCGATATAATTGGCGACATAACTTATAACATCCTTTGGAGGGCGTTCTATGATTGCTTTATCTGGAATCGCCATCCACAGCAAAATTTATGAAAGCTCAAATTCTCTGGTGTACCGGGGAATCAGAATGCAAGATGAGCAGGCGATCGTCATTAAACTGCTCAAGCAAAACTATCCGTCTCCTCAAGAATTAACTCGCTATACGCAGGAATATGCCATTACCCGCGCGCTGAATGTGGAAGGCGTGGTTAAGGCATACAGCCAGCAGGAGTATCAACGCACGCTGGTGATTCTCTTAGAAGACTTTGGGGGCGAGTCCTTAGAGCAATGGATGCAGCGACGGTCAGATTTTCGCCCCATGCACTTAGCCACTTTTTTACGGCTGGCAATCGATATCACAAATATTTTGGGTGGAATTCACGCGGCTGGGATCATTCATAAAGACATCAATCCTGGCAACATTGTTCTCAATCCGGATACTGGCGTTGTTAAAATCATTGACTTCGGCATTGCTACCCGATTTAATCGCACGAATCCAACGTTCAAAAGTCTCCATGCATTAGAGGGCACTCTTGCTTACCTCTCTCCTGAGCAAACTGGACGGATGAACCGTTTGCTCGATTACCGCACCGATTTTTACTCACTCGGTGTGACATTCTACGAGCTTCTCACTGGTCAATTACCGTTTACAACAACAGACATTCTAGAACTAGTTCATTGTCATATTGCCAAACCACCTGTTCCTCCATGTGAGTTGAACGCAGCAATTCCTAAAGCTATCTCAGACATTATTCTAAAACTGATAGCGAAGAATGCCGAGGATCGCTATCAGAATGCTTGGGGTATTAAAGCGGATTTAGAAATCTGTCTTCGCCAGGTTACAGAAACAGGAAAAATTGACAATATTCAACTAGGGCTGCAAGATGTATCGGAACAGCTCCATATTCCCCAAAAACTGTATGGACGCGAAGCAGAAATTGCAGCGTTATTAGCAACCTTTGAGAAGGTAGCGGGGAATGGGGAAGAACTCCCTAATCCCTCATCTAGCACGATGATGTTGGTTTCTGGCTATTCGGGTGTTGGCAAATCAGCACTCGTACAAGAGCTTCACAAACCGATTACTGTTAAACATGGTTATTTTGTCTCTGGTAAGTTTGACCAGCTTCAGCGCAATATCCCCTATAGCGCGATCACCCATGCCCTGCAAAAATTGGTGCAGCAACTGCTAGGTGAACCAGAGGAGCAACTGCAACAGTGGCGATCGTCTCTTCTCGCTACATTGGGAATCAACGGTCAGCTGATTGTTGATGTGATTCCCGAAGTAGAACTGATTATTGGCAAGCAACCACCTGTACCGGAAGTTGGAGCAATAGAAGCTCAAAACCGCTTTAATCGAGTTTTCCAGCAGTTCATTCGAGTGTTTTGTTCTAAAGAACATCCGTTAGTGATCTTCTTAGATGATTTGCAGTGGATTGATTCAGCCACGCTGAGGTTAATCGAACTCATGCTGCTTGATAAGCAAACTCATTTTCTATTTCTGATAGGAGCGTATCGAAAGCATGAAGTAACTTCAACTCATCCACTCGTGCTAACTCTAGAGAGGTTGCGACAACAAGGGGCAGTGCTTCAAGAGCTTGTTCTAGCACCCTTAACCCTGGAGCCGTTAGCTCATCTGGTCGCTGAGACACTACATCAAGATGCTGATAGTGCTCGCCCCTTGGCTGAATTAGTGTTGCGTAAAACTGAGGGCAATCCCTTTTTTATTGGTGAATTCTTGCGATTGCTGTACGGTGAGAACCTTTTAAGTTTTAATACAGAATGCTTAAGCTGGCAGTGGAACATTAATCAAATTCAAGCTCTAAATATTACCGATAATGTGGTGGAGTTACTGCTGAGCAGGTTGAGGAAACTGCCGAAAGTAACACAGCAAATGCTTCAATTAGCCGCCTGCATTGGGGCTGAATTTAATTTGGAAACGTTAGCGATCGTATGTCAGCAATCCCCCAAAACAGTGTTTCAGGATTTACTGGCAGTGATCCAAGCTGAATTAATTCAGCCTCTGTCTGAACTAGACAAAGATTTGTTAGTTCAGGAGTATAAGTTCTTGCACGATCGTGTGCAACAAGCCGCTTATGCCTTAATCGATGAGGCACAGAAACAAGTTGTTCATTTACAAATCGGTCGCAATTTACTCGAAAAGACCTTGTCAGAGCAACTATCAGAAAGGTTATTTGAGATTGTTGATCACCTAAATTATGGAATCGAGTTGGTCACCGATCAAGCAAAGCGAGATGAAATTGCCAAACTAAATCTATTAGCAGGTCAGAAAGCGAAGGCAGCGATCGCTTATAAGGTGGCAAAAAACTATTTGACCGCAGGGAAAGCATGGCTGGCAGCGTCTAGCTGGCAAACAAACTATGAATTAACATTAAACTTATACTCAGAAACAGCGGAAATTGCTTATTTGTGTGGAGAGTTTGAAGATGTAGAACAGTGGGCAGAAGCTGTTTTACGAGCAGCCCTGACAGTTCTAGATACCGTAAAAGTTTATGAAGTTAAAATTCAAACTAGTATCGCGCAGAGCCAGCTATTAGAAGCAATTAATACAGCATTGCAAATTTTGCGCCAGCTAGGGATTAATTTTCCTGAAACACCCAGTCAGTCAGATGTTGAGCTTGAACTAGACGCGATCGCATCACGCTTGGGCGAGAAACCGATTAGGGACTTAAGCAATTTGCCGGAAATGATTGAGCCAGACAAATTGGAGGCAGTGAGAATCCTATCAAGGATAACAACTGTTGCCCAAATTGCAGCTCCTAATTTGATGCCTCTATTTGCATCTAAGCAGGTCAGCTTGTCAATTCAGTATGGTAATGCGTTTTCATCTCCCGTTGCTTATGCCAACTTTGGACTAGTTTTGTGTGGAATGGTTGACAACATCGAGTCTGGCTACGAGTTTGGACAGCTTGCCCTAAGACTATTGTCACAGCCACATACCCATGCGCTTAAAGCTCGAACTGTAACCATTGTAAATAACTTTATCATCCACTGGAAAGAACATGCCAGGAAACTATTGCAGTCATTTCTAGAAGGCTATCAAAGTGGGCTAGAAACTGGGGATTTGGAGTTTGCTGGCTATTGCGCTCATTGTTATTGCTTTCAATCCTATGCTGTTGGCAAAGAACTTGCAGAACTTGAACGCAAAATGACAACACATGGTGAAGCAATCCGTCAAATCAAACAGGAAATAGCACTCACCTGGAATCAAATCTATCAGCAGGCTGTCTTAAATTTGCTGGGACGTTCAGTCAATCCATCCCATCTAATTGGAGAAGCTTACAATGAGGAGATTGGACTGCCACAACATCAAATAGCAAATGATGGATTCGCAATCTTTAATCTCTATTTCAACAAGCTGTCTCTCTGCTATCTATTTTACGAGTATGCTCAGGCAGTTGAAAACTCAGATTTAGCAGAAAATTATTTGATCCAGATGACAGCCACATTTGCTAAAGCTTTGTACTATTTTTACGATTCTTTAGCAAGGCTAGCAACATACCCTGAAAGCAGCGATCAAGTGCAGTCAGAAATCCTGAAAAAAGTTGCGGTTAATCAGGAGACAATGAAACACTGGGCACATTATGCGCCTATGAATTATTTGCATAAATATTATCTAGCTGAGGCAGAGAAAGCGCGAGTTTTGGGTCAGTTGTTTGAGGCGGAAGAGTTTTATGAACAAGCTATTCACGGCGCTAGAGACAATGAGTATTTGCAAGAAGAAGCCTTGGCCTACGAATTAGCTGCCAAATTTTACTTGTCTCGTGGCAGAGAAAAGTTTGCTCAAACATACATGAAAGAAGCTCGCTACTGCTACGAACGTTGGGGAGCAACGGCAAAGGTCAAAGATTTAGAAACTCGCTATCCGCAATTCTTTCCTCAATCGTTAGATGTGGCTTACACGCCAATCCGAACTACTGCTGGAACCACTACCTCTGACACCTCACATATTGCTTTCGATTTAACGGCAGTGATGAAAGCATCACAGGCGATTTCGAGCGAAATTGAACTGGATCAGTTGCTGCATTCCTTGATGCAAATCTTAATCGAGAATGCTGGCGCACAAACCGGATGTTTGCTTTTAGAGAACGCTGGAGGATGGGTAATTGAGGCTGCTTGTGAACTCGAAGAGGGTAAGAATGGTTGTGCTACACGAGTGCTGCAATCAATTCCGACAACAAATTGCTTACCCGAATCAATTATCCAGTATGTGATCCGGACTCATGAAACTGTCCTTTTAAATAATGCAATTCGTGAAGGTAATTTTACCAATGAGCCGTATATTCAACACAACCAAACTCAATCACTTCTTTGTTTGCCGCTGTTGAATCAAAGTAAGCTTGTCGGTGTGTTGTATCTAGAAAATCAATTGGCAACTGGAGTATTTACACCAGAGCGATTGCAAGTTTTGAATTTACTCTCTACTCAAGCTGCGATCGCGATTGAAAATGCAAAGCTCTACTCAAAGCTACAAGCTAGCGAAAGTCGGATGGCTCAATTCCTTGAAGCAATCCCGGTGGGGATTAGCATAGTGGATGCGGCGGGTTGCCCTTACTATTTCAACCAACGAGCAACTCAGCTACTGGGTAAAGGGATTGATCCTTCTCTGGCACCCAATCAACTAGCAGAAGTTTATCAAACTTATCTGGCGGGAACGGATCAAAAATATCCAACTGAGAAAATGCCAATTATCCGAGCGTTGAGCGGTGAGCGTACTTCTGTTAATGATATAGACATCCACCAGAACAACGCAACTATTCCAGTTGAAGTATGGGGAACTCCTATTTTTGACGAACAGGGTAAAGTGGTATATGCGATCGCAGCCTTTCAGGATATCACCCAGCAAAAACAAGCAGAGCAACTATTAGCTAATTACAACCGCACTTTAGAACAGCAGGTTGAGGAACGAACAACGGCTTTACAGCAAAGCGAAGCAGAACTGCGCGCTCGTGAACAGGAATTGCGGCTCGTTACAGATGCTCTGCCTGTTTGTATTGCTTATATCGATGCTAAACAGCGTTATCGTCTTGTCAACTATACCTACGAGATTTGGTGTTGCTGTAGCCGAAACGAAATTTTGGGCAAGTCTATTCGTGAGTTTATAGGCGATGCAATGTATTCAGAGGTTGAACCCTATATGAATCAGGTATTGGCAGGACAAACGACTACCTTTGAAGCCGAAATGCTTTTACCATCAGGTCTCAAATATATCAGTACAACCTTAATCCCTAACGTTGATGCGAACGCTCAAGTCATTGGATTCTATGCTCTCAACACAGACATCAGCGATCGTAAGCGTGCCGAAGAAGCCTCGATTTTGGAGGAACGTAACCGCATGGCACGCGAAATTCATGACACCCTAGCGCAAGCCTTTACAGGAATACTAGTTCACATGGGAGCCGCTTCCCGATTAACGACAACCAGCCCAGAAGCCATTCAAACCCATATTAATACTGTACGAGATCTGGCTCGCAGTGGGCTGACAGAAGCTCGGCGATCGGTTGCGGCACTACGTCCCCAATTGCTAGAAGATGGCAATCTCTGGACAGCGCTAGAGCGATTTGTAGCCACTTTGCAGTCTTCAACCGAAACCAGCTTAATCTGTGAGATTGTCGGCACGCCCTATGCATTACTTCCTGAAACTGAGAATAATCTTTTGAGAATTGCCCAGGAAGCATTTACGAATTCAGTTAAGTACGCTCAAGCAAGTGAAATTCGGATTGAATTAGTCTATGAGCTAACATCATGCTCATTACGCGTGAAAGATAATGGGCGAGGGTTTGAAGTCAACAACACAACTCTAAGCCGAGGGTTTGGCTTACTGGGTATTACCGAACGAGCCGAACGCATTGGGGCACAACTCTCAATTAAGAGCCGGCTGGGGCAGGGAACAGAAGTAATTGTAGCTATACATCAGGAGGCATCAGCATGAGTCAGTTCGCAGCAATCCGCGTTTTGATTGTTGATGATCACGCGATTGTTCGGCAGGGACTAGCGGCGCTGATTGAGAACGAGCCGGATATGACGGTGGTGGGGCAAGCAGGAGATGGGCTGGAAGCGATCGCCCAATATCGACAACTTCAGCCTGATGTCACCTTAATGGATTTACAAATGCCGCAGATGAGCGGCGCTGATGCGACAGTCGCCATCTGTGCTGAGTTCACCCGTGCCCGCATCATTATACTGACCACGTATGACGGGGATGAGGATATTTATCGCGCCCTACGTGCCGGAGCCAAAGGTTATTTGCTCAAAGATGCCGAACCAGAGGCGCTTCTTAATGCCCTTCAGATTGTCCACAGCGGGCAACAATATATCCCTTCTGAAGTGGCTGCGAAATTAGTGCAACGGATGAACATTCCAGAGTTGAGCGATCGAGAACAAGAGGTTGTGCGGCAGATGGCACGCGGCTTAAGCAATCACGATATTGGCGCGACCCTCAATATTACTGAAAGTACGGTCAAATTTCACATCAACCGCATTCTAAGTAAATTAGGCGTGAGCGATCGCACTCAGGCGGTGATTACCGCGTTGAAGCGAGGAATCGCCAAGTTGTGACAAATGATGAGAACTGAACTTAAGTTTGGTTGAAGGTGCATTCAAAAGATAGTTAAAAACTGTCGTTTTAGCCCTCTAACCACTGAACTCCAGGTTGACGACAAAACCGCGTTAATTTCATAGGCTGAAGTCATACAAATAGCGGAATCGGGAGGAATTACGGATAGGAGTCATGGCAATCCCTTGATGCTATGAGAAATCCCTTTTTGCCAGAGTGTCCGATGAATCAAGAGAACCATCCTAAGCAACTCTTTGCTCCGCCTTCTCAACGCGATCACTATCAGGGGATGCTCAATGCCCCAGTCATGCTTGTGGAATATGGGAATTACTCATGTCCCCAATGTAAGAAAGTGCATCAGTTGATTCAGGCAATTCAGCAACATTTCGATGTCGGCTTTCCTAAGAAAAATTGGATCTGTGTCGTGTTCCGTCACTTTGTCCAGAATTCAACTTATCCTCAAGCACAAAAGGCAGCACAAGCAGCAGCAGCAGCAGCAGCACAAGGTCGGTTTTGGCAGATGCACGACATGCTATTTACCCATTCACAAGCATTGGGAGACGGCTATCTCGTTGAGTATGCCGATATTTTAGGTCTCGATATTTCTCAATTTCTCCAAGATTTATCTCATCGAGTACACGTTGATCGCATTAATCAAGACACCGAAAGTGGATTAAACAGTGGAGTTACATCAGCGCCAGCACTGTTTATTAATGGCATTCGCTATCGCAAGTCCTGGAGCAAGGAGCAATTGATAGCAGCCATTATTGCTGCAAGTCATTGATTTCTCTATAAAGTTTGGTTCTCTGAAAAGGAGCAAAAAACATTGAAATTTTCCTACACAATTCTCTATGTCAAAGACGTTACCCAAGCGATCGCGTTTTATGAACGTGCCTTTGGTCTAAAGCAACGGTTCATTGATGAAAGCAAGCAATACGCTGAAATGGATACCGGTGGAACCGCCCTTGCTTTTGCTACTAATGAATTTGCGAACGCTAACCTACCACAGGGATTTCAAGAAAATAGCTTGTCGAAGTTGCCTGCTGGCATTGAGATTGGTTTTGTCACAGAGGATGTAGCCGCCGCCTTTGAACAGGCTGTAGCAGCAGGTGCTGTAGAGGTTGCCGCTCCTCAAGTCAAGCCGTGGGGGCAAACAGTTGGCTATATACGTGATTTAGACGGCATTTTAATTGAACTGGGTAGTCCGATCTAGCTGATCAAAACAGAGGATATAACCTTGTCATGACTCAATACGACTACGTTGTCATTGGTGCAGGTTCAGCAGGTTGCGTGATCGCTAACCGTTTGACCGAGGATAGTGAAACAACTGTGTTGTTACTCGAAGCGGGCAACCCAGATACGAAACCAGAAATCCACATCCCGGCAGAATGTCTTAGTTTATTAGGTTCTGAAGTGGACTGGGCTTATTTCTCAGAACCAGAACCCTACTTGAATAACCGCAAAATCTTTTGTCCCCGTGGCAAAGTTCTGGGGGGTAGCAGTGCGATTAATTTCATGATTTATATGCGGGGTAACCCTCATGATTATGACCATTGGCAGGCGTTGGGGAATCTTGGTTGGAGTTACCAGGATGTTTTGCCATACTTCAAGAAATCGGAGCATCAACAGCGAGGCGCGTCCGAATTTCACGGGGTTAATGGAGAGTTAAGCGTCACCGATCACATTGCGCCTGCTGTAGTATCCCAACGCTTTGTAGATGCAGCGATCGCGTTGGGCTATGACCACAACCCTGATGTTAATGGCAAGCAACAGGAAGGGGTGGGACTTTATCAGTTAACCATCAAGGAGGGAAAACGACACAGTGCTGCTGCTGCCTTCCTGCTGCCCATTCTCGAGCGTCGCAATTTGACTGTAACAACAGGAGCGCTGGTCACTCGCTTGTTGTTTGAGGGTAACCGCGCTGTTGGAGTGGAATATCTGCACGAGGGCGCATTGCAACAGGTCAGGGTCAACTCCGAAGTGATTTTAAGTACTGGCGCGTTCGATTCGCCTAAACTGCTTATGCTCTCTGGTATTGGGAATGCAGAACACCTGCAAGCAATGGGAATTCCGGTCGTGGTTGATTTGCCAGGTGTGGGTCAAAACCTGCAAGATCACCCGATTGTGCATGTGGTATATCAGGCAACTCAAGCTTTACACGCGGCAAGCACCAGTAGTATCGCTGAAGCTGGTTTGTTGTTGCATACTCAAGGCAACGTGAATGCTACGCCAGATTTACAGTTTCTCTTCGGTCCCGTGGTGTTAGCACCACCTGCTTATGCTTACGCTGGTGCAGGATTCACGAGTTTAGTCTGTTTGACCCATCCGCAAAACATTGGCAGTGTCAGTTTGCGCTCTCCCGATCCCCAATGTGCACCAATAATTCGGCTGAACTACCTTAAAAGCGAAGCCGATGTACAAAAGCTCGTTACCGGGATTAAATTACTCCGTGATTTGTTTCATGCAAGCAATTTTGATGAGTTTCGCGGTGAGGAAGTCGCTCCCGGTGCCGACAAGCAGAGCGATGCAGCACTCGAAGCTTACGTTCGGGAAGTTTGCGATACGGTGTATCATCCCGTCGGTACCTGCAAAATGGGCACTGACCCAATGGCAGTGGTCGATCCTGAACTGCGAGTACATGGAATTGAGGGATTGCGGGTTGTGGATGCCTCCATCATGCCAACAATCACGACAGGAAATACCAATGCACCAACCATCATGATCGGTGAAAAAGCAGCGGATTTAGTTAAAGCTACAGGTCGCGTTTCACAGCAAATAGCTTCAGCAATTACAAACTAACTCTTGATTCCACAAATTGTTTATCAACAGGAGTAATCTCGTGACACAAACTCTCTGGCTCTTTGGCTCTCGCCTTAACATTGTTGCCGATCACACCACAACTGGAGGGCAGTATGATCTGATCGAAGGCTACTTTCCACCTGGCTCACAAACGCCTCCTCACCGCCACACACGCTATTCTGAACAACTTTATGTATTGGATGGGGAGTTCACGGTTTGGGCGGGTGAGAACAAGGTTGTGCTGAATGCAGGTGAAAGTTTTCTGATTGCTCCCTGTATTCCTCACGTTGTTGCTGCGCTCGGCGATAAACCAGCCCGCGGATTAGTCGTCGCTGCGCCCAGTGCCTTTGCTCGATTGATTGCAGCAGTGGGGACGCTGGATGAAGCAGAACCAGCGGACATGGCGCTGTTTGAGCGTCTTTCTGCTGAGATTGGCGATGAAATTTTGGGTGCGCCCGGAGATCTACCCTCCACGGTCATGGTTTGAGCAATGGGCAGTGATCCCAATGCCAACGTTTAGAAAGAAGGAGTTATGATCTGCCATCCTTCTGCAGAAAACAACAAATCGATGACAAGAAATGTCATCTAAGACTTTGGAGCTAGAGATGAAAATTGTCTCTGTTAATGTCGGGCTACCGCATGAAGTGACCTGGAAAGGGAAAACCGTTAGCACCGGAATTTTCAAAGCGCCAGTTAGCGATCGCGTGATGGTGCGCTCGCTTAATTTAGACGGCGATGGACAGGCTGATCTTACTGTTCATGGCGGAGCAGACAAAGCAGTCTATGTTTATCCGTTCGAGCATTACGATTACTGGCAGGATGAGTTACCCCATACAGAGTTAACACCGGGCATCTTTGGTGAAAATTTCACAACCACTGGGCTACGAGAAGAAGACCTGAACATTGGCGATCGTTTCCAGATCGGTGATGTGGAATTAATGGTGAGCCAGCCGCGTATGCCCTGTTACAAACTTGGTATTCGGTTTGGACGACCGGATATGGTGAAACGCTTTCTCGCCAGTCGCCGCACTGGCTTTTACTTCCGTGTGTTACAAGAGGGCGAAGTCGGGGCGGGGGACACTTTAGAGTTAGTGAACCGGGATGAAAACAATATCACTGTTGCCGATATCACTCAACTTTATATTAATGCAGAAGGCAATCAAGAGTTACTTCACCGCGCTGCTCAACTGGAAGCTTTACCTAAAAGTTGGCGCGATTACTTTCAGCGGTAGGTGTTTCGCTTTTACACCACAATTTCACCACTTATACAGTCGCAAGGAGTAGCAGTATGACTACGTTTCGCACCGTTTCGATCGATGGTTTAGATATTTTTTATCGGGAAGCTGGTTCTCGCAGTAATCCAACAATTCTGCTGCTGCACGGTTTTCCAACCTCCTCTCACATGTTCCGTAACCTGATTCCTGCAATTGCCGATAAATTCCATCTGGTTGCCCCTGATTATCCTGGCTACGGCAACAGTTCGATGCCAAGTGCGGATACGTTTGATTACACCTTTGATCACCTGGCTGAGATCATGGAGAAGTTTATTGCTGCGATCGATCTTAAAAAATACAGCCTTTATGTGATGGATTATGGTGCTCCGATTGGCTATCGCCTTGCTGCTAAGTATCCAGAGAGGGTGCAAGCCTTGATTGTCCAAAATGGAAATGCTTATGAGGAAGGTCTACGCGAATTTTGGGAACCGATTAAGGCGTACTGGCAAGAGCGATCGCCTGAGAATGCAGACAAGCTCAAATACCTTGTCACCCTGGAAGCAACAAAGTGGCAGTATACCAACGGCGTTCGCAATCTTGAAACGATTAGCCCGGATACTTGGAACATGGATCAACACTTTCTCGATCGCCCCGGAAATGATGAGATTCAATTGGCGTTGCTTTATAGCTATGGTACGAACCCACCGTTATATCCACAGTGGCAAGAGTATTTCCGCAAATATCAGCCACCGGCTTTAATTGTTTGGGGCAAGAACGACTACATCTTCCCCGCCGACGGTGCTTATCCCTATCAGCGTGACCTGAATGACGTTGAGTTTCATCTACTTGACACCGGACATTTTGCTTTGGAAGAGGAAGGAGAGACGATCGCCAACCACATTCGTCAATTTCTCACATCACGACTGCAACCTGTTCCTGCCTGATCAATGGAAGGATAAGCTATCCCGAACATCCAATAGCTCATCCTCATCATGACCACAGCCATGCTTAAACGGGGCTGTGAATTAGCAACCATCACAAACAACTACAGGACTTATCATGAACAAACTAGAAGGAAAAGTCGCTCTTGTCACCGGCGGAACTAGCGGCATCGGTCTTGCCACTGCTAAGCACTTTGTTGCTGAAGGTGCCTATGTCTTCATCACGGGTCGTCGCCAACCTGAACTGGATGTTGCTGTAAAAGAGATCAGTAAAAACGTTACGGGTGTGCAGAGTGATGCCTCCAAGATGGAAGACCTCGATCGCCTATTCGCCACGATTAAGCAAGAGCAAGGACACCTCGATGTCATCTTCGCCAATGCTGGCGGTGGAGAACTCGCCCCACTCGGCTCAATCACTGAAGAACACTTTGATAAAACGTTCAACACGAATGTCAAAGGTCTACTGTTCACCGTCCAAAAGGCACTGCCGCTTTTACCAGAGGGCGCTTCCATTATTCTAAACGCCTCGACTACTACTACTATGGGTACCCCAGCCTTTAGCGTTTACAGTGCTACCAAAGCCGCTGTGCGATCGTTTGCCCGGAATTGGATACTCGACCTCAAGGATCGCAAGATCCGGGTTAACGCCATTAGTCCTGGCGTGGTTCCGACTCCTGGCTACAATCTCATAGGACTGAGCGATGAGCAGGTGCAGGAATTCGTGGACGGCCAAGCCGCCACTATCCCTCTGGGACGAGTCGGCACGACCGATGAAATTGCCAAAGCCGTTGTCTTTCTTGCCTCAGATGACAGCAGCTTTGTCAACGGTATTGAGCTGTTTGTCGATGGCGGTATGGCTCAGGTTTGAAGCGCTCTGAAAGCGGTTGAGAACGCTCCAGATGGCTGTTGCTAGATAGGGCGATCCATCGTTGTAAACAAGGCAGATCCTCAAAGAAGGTGATTGATTAATCACTAGTATTTAATGATTATCAATCGCCGACTGAGGATGTGGTTGCTGTATTGTCCAAACCGGATACGGACTAGAAAATGATCAACCCATTCAACTTAGGAGTCCCATAAACACATCACGACCAAAGATGGTACGCAAATCTAATCACACCCGTTACGGTTGACTGCTTTAACCCCAACCACCATAGAATTCGCAACCATGAATAAACTAGACGGAAAAATTGCAGTTGTGACAGGTGCATCCAAAGGAATCGGTGCTGCGATCGCCCTACATCTGGCAGCCGAAGGCGCAGCCGTAGTCGTTAACTATGCATCGAGTACAGAAGGAGCCGATCGCGTGGTTGATGAAATTAACAGCGCAGGTGGGAAGGCAATCGCCGTCCAGGCAGATGTTTCCAAAAGAGCAGAGGTCGAACAGCTTTTTGCCAAGACGCAACAGGTATTCGGCAGTCTCGATATCCTAGTTAACAATGCCGGAATGTATGAAAATGTCCCACTTGAAGACATCACGGAAGAGCACTTCCACAAGCACTTTGATCTCAATGTGCTGGGATTAATCCTCACTTCCCAACAAGGTGTAAAGTACTTCGGTTCGGAGGGTGGCAGCATTATCAATATTAGTTCGCTCGTTAGTACCCTCGCGCCTGCTACCAGCTCGGTCTATAGTGCAACCAAAGCGGCTGTCGATGCCGTAACGAAGTCATTAGCCAAAGAGCTCGGTTCACGTAACATCCGTGTCAACTCCATCAATCCCGGCGTGGTGGAAACGGAAGGTACGCACACAGCGGGAATCTCTCTTGGTAATTTTCGCGGACAGGTTGAAGCGCAAACTCCGCTGGGTCGCATCGGACAGCCGCAGGACATTGCACCTGCGGCTGTCTTCTTCGCGTCTTCCGACTCAGCCTGGATCACTGGCGAAACGCTGTACATCACAGGTGGTCTGCGTTGATTTGGATCAAACCGCTTTTGAGACAATTCGGTCGGCGCGAAAAGGATCATCACAAGGGGAAACGCATGAGCAAATACATCACCGTGGATACCCATGACGGAATTTTTCAGTCTTATGTGGCGCGTCCGGATGTCCTACCAGCACCAGCGATCGTCGTCATTCAGGAAATTTTTGGGGTCAATGCTGACATCCGAGACACTTGTGACGAACTCGCTTTGCAGGGATATATCGCAGTGAGTCCAGACTTGTTCTGGCGGATGGAGCCAGGTGTTGATATGTCAGATCAATCCGAGGCTGAATGGAAAAAGGGCTTTGCCTTCTACACAGCCTTTGATTATAACGCTGGTATCGCAGACATCGCTGCCACGATGGAGATGGCGCGATCGCTGCCCGGTGCAAATGGAAAAGTTGGTTTGATGGGCTACTGTCTGGGCGGACTGCTGAGCTTTATCACAACGGCGCGCAAGGGTGCTGATGCCTCTGTCGTTTACTACGGCGGCAGTATGGAGGAGCATCTGGACGAAGCAAACAACATCAAAAATCCGCTGCTGGTTCATCTGGGCGAGGAAGATGAGTACATCTCCAAAGAAGCGCAAAAAGATATCATCGAAGCGCTAAAGGACAATGCAATTGCTCAGGTGTTTACCTACCCAGGTTGCAAACACGCTTTTGCTCGACATCGTGGCATCCACTACGACAAGGATGCAGCCGCCCTGTCCAATAGTCGAACCGCCGACTTCTTCCAGTTGCACCTCAGGTAGGGAAAGGTTTCTGCTTAATGGAGCGACGGCTGGGCGAAGAGTATTGTATCCAATTGAATCGGTGTGGAAACTGCCCTTTCCCTGTTCAACGAGATAAACAAACATATAAGGAGACCACAACATGAACATGCTCACCTTCAGAAAGGGTATTCGCCTGCTTTTGATCGTCGCACTCTTTTTAGGAACCACTATCATCACTTCTTTGGGGGTTACCCTGAACACTGCAAACGCACAAGATAGCAAGCCCACTATTGTCCTTGTCCACGGCGCATTCGCCGAGTCTTCCAGTTGGAACAGTGTCTTGACAAAGCTGATCGCCAAAGGTTATCCAACAACTGCTGTAGCCAATCCCCTGCGCGGAGTCGAGAGCGACGCGAACTATGTTTCCAGCGTACTTAATGGTATCAAGGGTTCCATCGTGCTAGTTGGGCACTCCTATGGCGGTGCAGTGATTACCAATGCGGTCAATGACAATAAGAACGTGAAGGCATTGGTTTACGTTGCTGGTTTTGCTCCTGATACGGGCGAAACTGCCGCTGAACTCTCAGGGCGTTATCCGGGTAGCACGCTTGGTCCGACACTCGCACCGCCGGTCGCCTTGACTGATGGCGGCAAAGATCTCTACATTCAGCAGGACAAGTTCCACGCGCAGTTTGCGGCGGATGTGCCCGTTGCAGACACAAAGCTGATGGCTAGCACTCAGCGACCGATCACAGAAGCTGCGCTAAATGAAGCCTCCGGTGCGCCTGCATGGAAGTCTACCCCGTCCTGGTTTATCTATGGCAGTCGCGACTTAAACATTCCAGCAGCGGTGCAATCTTTCATGGCGAAGCGTGCTAACTCAAAGGAGACGATCGTCGTAAATGGCGCGTCCCATGTAGTGATGATTTCCCATCCAGATGCCGTTGTTAAGGTCATTGAACATGCCGCCGCTCCTAATTAGAAAAGCATAAACGCAGCGCAGATGTATGGAACTCGTCTTTTCGCAACTGTTTTGCATCCCATTGGAGAGCGGCTAGTTTCTTTGCGTCCTTCAATTCAGACTGGATCACTGAAGAAATGCTGCACGTGTTAGGTCGTTTTAACAAGCAGAAGCGTGAACATAACAAATAGGCAAGAAAAACAATGAACATCAACAAGAATGACACCGCTGTAGTCGTTATCGATCCGCAAAATGATGTCCTGAATGAAACAGGCGTTTCCTGGGCTTTGGTGAGCGACAGCGTTAAGGAAAACAAGACCGTTGAGAATATCGAGCGAGTCTTCAAAACCGCGAAGCAGACTGGCTTTGAGGTTTTTATCTCCCCCCACTATTACTACCCTACCGACTATGGCTGGAACTTTGCCGGAACGGTGGAGCGGATGATGCTGGAGTCTAAAGAGTTCGATCGCAGGGGTGCATTGAGCCTTGATGGTTTCTTAGGGTCTGGTGCTGACTGGCTCGATCGCTATAAGCCCTTCATTGAAGACGGTAAGACGATCGTGGTCAGCCCCCATAAAGCCTATGGACCACAAAGCAACGACCTCGTTTTGCAACTGCGTAAGCGCAATATCAGTAAAGTTATTTTGCTTGGAATGCTAGCCAACATCTGTGTTGAAGCTCACCTGCGCGACTTAATCGAGCAAGGCTTCGAGGTGCTCGTCGTCAAAGATGCCACGGCTGCACCTCGGCATCCAGAGCTGGGCGACGGCTACAAAGCGGCACTGATCAACTTTGGGTACATTGCCAATGCCGTTTTGTCTACAGACGACGTTATAGCAGCAATGGCGTAATACCCAACACAGGGAAGAGGTCATGAACACTGAATACTACGACGACATTATCATCGGGGGCGGCAAAGCAGGTAAAACACTTGCACCAGCGCTAGTTGCTGATGGACGAAAAACAGCTCTGGTTGAACGTAGCTTAACCATGATTGGTGGTGGGTGCATCAATCTCGCCTGCATTCCCACCAAAACAATGGTTGCGAGCGCTTACGTTGCGAATACAGTGCGAAATAGTGTGGCTTATGGAGTTAACGCTAATGCGCTTACTGTTGATTTAGCAGCAGTGATTCAACGCAAACGAACAGTTGTGCAATCCATGCGTGACATAAATTTGCACAATCTAGAAACTGCTTTGGGGCATGAACTGATTATTGGAACGGCACGATTTGTTGCACCCAAAACCATCGAAGTGACAACGGCTAAAGACACTACTCGGCACCTCACCGCAGAACGTTTCTTTATCAATACAGGCACAAGACCATCAATTCCATCAGTGCCTGGACTCAAAGAAGCTGGTTTTTTGACGAGTGAGTCAATCATGGAGCTAGAACACTTACCCGAACATTTGATTGTGCTGGGTAGCGGCTATATTGGGCTGGAATTTGCTCAAATGTTCCGGCGCTTTGGCTCTCGCGTCACCGTCATTGGACAAAGTGAGCAAATCCTCTCACAGCAAGACCCCGATATTGCGATCGCCGTTCAAGCACTTTTAGAACAAGACGGGATTGAATTCTTACTGAAGGCAAAGGTGTTAAGAGTTGATCGCGCTGGTAATGTGACTAAGCTACAAATTCAAGTCGCTGATCAGACAATAACTCTTCAGGGTTCACATCTGCTCGTTGCCGTTGGGCGTGTGCCTACCACTGATACGCTCAATCTAGCGGCGACTGGTGTAGCAACTGATGCTCGTGGGTTTATTCCAGTCAACGACCATCTGGAAACCAACATACCCGGAATCTGGGCTTTAGGCGATATCAATGGAGGACCACAATATACTCATGTATCACTCGACGATTACCGCATCATCAAAGCAAATCTGATTGATGGTGGCAACCGCAGTACACGCGATCGCTTGATTCCATCCTGTCTTTTTATCGATCCAGAATTAGCTCATGTGGGCTTGACTGAAACTGAAGCAAGGCAACAAGGCTATGCCCCTCGCGTGGCAAAACTGGATGCTTCAGCAATTCCTAGAGCACGAACATTGGGGCAAACTGATGGACTGCTGAAGGCGATCGTAGACACTGAGACAGGTAGAATTCTCGGTTGTTCACTCTTGTGTAATGAAGCAGGTGAGATGATTTCAACCGTACAGATAGTAATGCAAGCTCAGATGCCCTATACCGTTCTACGCGATGGAGTTCTGACGCATCCCACGATGACCGAAGGGTTAAATCTACTGTTTTCAAAGTTGTAAGCAAACATCAAACGCAGACACTTCATAATCTGTTATCTAAATGAGCATCTTAGGCTAATGGCAACGACCCGAACTAAGGCCAGTAAGTTATCTGACAAGAGGATATTGCTTACAAGCGGGACTAAAGGCATAGGCAAAGCGAATCTTGCCACTCCAACCCAGAACGGTGAGCGCTACCCACACCAGCATGGCTAGGTTCTGAGCGAAGTTTTTTTATATGTCTCCATTTGCTCTGCTGGTTGCTCAATACTGACAGGGCGCGGCACTTGGGGTGCTGCTTGCAGCCAGTAATGCACCAATTGATGCACGGTTTTGTAGTTTGCCTTCACCCCTAACTGGCTCTCCAACCAATCACAGATCGCTTGATACTCATCAAATCCTTGCGGTTCTTGCAAGCGTTTTTGTAAAGCAGTTACTGCCTACGGAGGCACCGTCTGGGGACGACCTGAACGCAGTCGGCTCTTGAGCAACTCATCGAGGACTCCTTCGCGGTAGTATTTGAGCCATTCCTGTAGAGTGGCCGGATAGTCAGATAATACTCAGCGGGTTTATCGAAGTCAGTTGGTGCGATTTGCTGCCTGGTGTGGCAAGTCCTGGCTGGAGGTGGCACCCAGTGATATCAGCAAGTATCGACGCGAGCTGAAGCTCAAGGGGTTGAAGGCGACTTCTGTTAATCATGCGCTCAATACACTCAAGGGGTTTTATGGATGGCTGTGACGAAGTAGTGGTTATCCCATGAACAAGCCGTTGCCGACTGACGCGATCGACTTGGAGCGGCAACCGGAACCGGAGACGAACCATATTGATGGGGAGGATCTGGCTCAGATCTGGCAGGTGCTGGAATTAGACGAGCAGACAGCGATGCGCGATCGGGCAATCGTTGCAGTACTCAGTTATGGTCTCCGGGCATCAGAGGTGTCTGCGCTCAATGTGGAGCACTGGAATGGCAAGATGCTTAAAGTGCAGCGCTCGAAGGGACAGACGGTGTCTGAGGTGCCATTGAGCCGGAAGGCACAACAGCATTTGGAGGCTTATCTGGAGTGGCGACGGCAGCAGGGTGGGGTGTTTGAGCCGGGGATGGACAGCCCAATGTTTCTGGCACAGGACCCCAAAAGTGCAGGGAAACAGTTGGGGTATCAAGGTCTTACACCGGATGGTGAAGAAACTAGGCGCGATTGCGGGGGTGGAAGGGATTCATCCTCACCGATTTCGGCATACGTTTGGTACGGAGGTGACCCGGAGAGGGGTTGATCCACTGTTCAGGGAGTTGATGGGGATCAAGAGTGACCGGGTGTTTCAGCTCTACACCGAGGGGGTGTTTAAACAGGTGGCAGCAGAGGCGTATCTTCGGGAGATCGGTGAAGTGGCTGAGAAGAGGAGTGCTCAGGCTAGTGTTAGAACCAAGGATCTCCCCTTACTATTTTTGCGACAATAACCCTAGAGGCTGAGATATTTATGCAATAAAGTATTATTCAATTGAATTGATTTGGTATCGAAACGGTCAACTAATTCTCCTTTGACCAGGATGTAAGTTTGCTGAGTTAGGGCTAGAACCAGGTCTAAATCTTGTTCTACCAAAATTATTGCTGTGCAAAAGTTTTGATTCACTTGCTTAAGTGTTTCAACCAATTTGGGCAGTAGAGATAGCTGAATTCCGTTTAAAGGCTCATCCAACAGAAGGATACGAGGATTAGAAATCAAGGCACAGGCGATCGCAAGCTGCTGCTGTTGTCCCCCTGAGAGTTGATCTGCGCGATCGTTTTGCTTCTCATACAACATGGGAAAAAGGTCAAATAGCCATTCAATTTGCCTGGTGCGAGCCACTTTAGAATGTTGACCAATCAGTAGATGTTCCCGAACGGAGAGGGTCGGAAAGACCTGATGTCCCTGAGGGACATAGCCGAAGCCACAATTTACTCGTTGGTGGGCTGGTAGGAGCGTAATATCTTTACCATCAAGCATGATTTTGCCTGCTTGGACGGGCAATAACCCCATGATTGTTTTGAGAAGGGTTGTCTTCCCTGCACCGTTACGCCCCACAATCGCAATTATCTCGCCTGCTGCAAGGGAAAGGGTAATGTTTCGTAGTACAGGTGTTGACGCATATCCAGAGTAGAGTTTAGTCAGGCTTAGCATACTGTCCTAGATAAATTTCGAGCACGCGGGCATCTTGCTGAACGGTTTCTACCGATCCGGTTGTCAACACTTCACCTTGCGAGAATACAATTACCGTTGCGCCTAACTGGCGGACAAACTCCATGTCATGTTCAACAACGATGACAGTTGATCTTTGAGCGAGCCGTTTGACCAGTGCCACTGTTTGCAACATCTCGCCACGGCTCATTCCAGCCGTTGGCTCATCCAACAACAGTAAGGTTGGCTGGGCGATCGCTGCCATACCGATTTCTAACCATTGTTTTTCTCCATGAGATAGTGTGTCTGCTTGCTGAGTCAGGCGATCATAGAGCGCAATTTCATGCAGCATTTCAACGATGAGAATTGATTGAGTCGCTGCATCCTGGTAATGGACGGCAACCGCTAACCAAAGATTCTCATAAACACTCAACTCCAGAAACACATTCGGGTGCTGAAGTTTAGCACTGATGCCACGTTTAGTTCGCTCGTGGGGTATCAAGTGAGTAATGTCAGTCCCTTTATATAGGATGGCTCCCGTTGTCGTGGTGAGATGTCCGATTAATAAGTTGAAAAAGGTGGATTTACCAGCTCCATTGGGACCAATGATTGAGTAAGCCTGTCCTGGTTGAAAGGTTAAGTTGACATTGTTTACCGCTAACAGAGAACCAAATCGACGCTTTAGTTGCCAAACTTCCAGGAGATTGGGGGCAGTTCCTGATCCAACTTTCCTATCTTGCTTGTTCTCAATCCCTCCTACCTTTGCTTTAAGTGTGGGCAGTTCAGGGTAATACTGCCATCGTGAGAGCCGAAGCCAGAACTGCTGGAGAGTAGGAGCAATTCCACCTGGCAACAGCAACACGATCGTAACTAACGTAGTTCCCAGGATTATCGGCGTTGCTTGCTGGGCAAATGTCCCAAGAAAACCTGAAAGAGATTGAAGCAGGGTTGCCCCTAGAAAAGCTCCCCAAAGGTGATTTTTTCCACCCACCAACACCAGGATGATCACCAGAATGGCTTGTCCTGAACCAAAAACGGTTGGGTTGATTGTATTGCCCCAGGATGTATGCAAAACACCTGCAAGTCCTGCGATCGCGCCCCCTATTCCAAAGCCAATCAGCTTCACTGCCCGTGTATCATAACCGAGTAATTCAGTGCGAACTTCATTGAGCCGAATTGCGTTCAGAACGCGACCAAGCCTGCAATGCCTGAAGCCAATTAGCCCAGCCAGTACCAGAGCAGAAACAATTACAACCAACAGGTAGTGGGGAATGATCTCCAAATTGAGTAGGGTGGGTACGCGCTGCATGCCATTGAATCCACCGATCGCGGCTGCACCAATACGATACTGGTCGCCTGCCATGCTGTTAAACAGGTCATAGAAAATCAAGGTGGTTGCCAGTGTAATGATGCCAACAGCCAGGTTGCTAATCCGACCATAGAACATGAAGTATCCCAGAAAACTGGCAACTAGAAGGGCAACCACAATACCGCATAGCAATCCCAGTAGAGTACCCAACCATCCAGATAGATTCAGACTAACAATTCCGTAGCTGTAGCCAGCCAATCCGAAAAAAACGGTTTGACCAAAGCTAAAAACACCACCCACGCCCCAAACGAGCGTCAGGCTGAGTGCTAGCAGTCCATCAATTAGCCATTGGGTGACCTCTAACAGCGCAAAATCATTCAGAACGATCGGTAGACACAGTAATATCACGAGCAGAACGAGTCCCGGCAATGTTTGCACAACATCTTGCCAAATCTGATACTTATGACCCTTCACGCTCATAAGTATTTGCCCCAAGCACCAGAAATCCCTCTGGGAAATAGACGCAACAAGACAATCGCACACACCAGCATGGCAATTTGACCAAAGGCGGGCGTGGTAGAGATGGCGATCGCGCTTTCAACTGAACCCAGCGTTACCGCCGAAACTGCTGTACCTGAAACTACGGCGGGTCCTCCCACCAGTACCGTTATAAAGGCTCTCGTCACTAGCAGCGTATAAATGCTAGGGCTAACACTTGTGAAGGGGGCTAAAATTGCCCCAGCGACACCAGCCAGGGCTGCACTCAACACAAATGACCGTCGGTGTACTTGAACAATATTGATGCCCCTAGCTGAAGCCATTTCAGGATTTAGTGCTGTAGCTCTGGCTTCTAAGCCAAATCGAGTTCGAGCGAACATTAGATAAGTCAGTCCAACCAGGCAAACGGCAGATAGAACCATCCATAATCGGTAAATAGAGATCGCTTGATCGCCTAAAGTCACAGTAGCCGTGGGAATGGGGATGCTATAACTTTGTGCCCCAAACAGAATCGTGACCAGTTGGCTTAGAACCATACCAATGCCAGCCGTCGCTAGCAGAATCTCGATCGTCCGCCCATAGAGGTGACGAATCACTAGTCTCTCAATCAGCAGTCCGACCACACCGGAAGCGATTGGTGCCATCAGAATTGCCCAAACGAGCGGAACCTTTGCCTGCGTCAACACTAGTACCGTATAGGCACCAATCATGACCAATTCTCCGTGGGCAAAGTTGATGATGCCCATCAGCCCAAAGGTGATGGCAATGCCTAGGGAAGTGATGACCAGAACCGAAATGCTGGTGGATGCATTCAACAGCCAAATGATGAGTTGATTAACCATTGATGAATGGATTGAGTAGAATGTTTAGATTAAACGTAGTCTAAAGAATCTATTTCAACTCAGTGTCTGGCTCACAGTTCCATGACTTCTCAGGGAGGCGGAGAGCTACGCTAGATTTTGGGGGTGAACTGCTCAGAGGTATTGGGTCTGGCAATTAAGTCGCAACGCCCCTGGTCTTCTAGCGCTGAGATGTTTGAAAAGGGTCCGGCAACCTGGTTGAATGCCTGGTCTTCAGTAGACTCCAGAATGTTGATCGTATGGGCGATGTGGTGAGTTTTGTCAAAGGAAACAGACCCTAGAGGACCTGTAGTATAAGTTAGCCCTGATTCTAGAACCTGAGTGACTGCGGCGCGATCGGTCGTGCCAGCTTTTTTGACGGCTTCAGCCCATAACTTGATTGCGGTGTAATGAGTGGCTGCCAGACTGGCAGGGTACTTATCAGCCCCAAACTTTTGGCGGAACTGGTTCAGAAATTTTTGACTGGCAGCCGCCGGATTTTCGACCCAAAATGGCTCTGCCACAATGATGTTTGTCCACTCTAGTTTGCTGGTGTGATCATTCACATAGGGATGGTTGTAGGTCAGACAAGTCAGCGGAATTTTTGATTGTAGACCCGTTGCAGCCCATTGACCAAAAAACCCCCACTGGTTTGCCCCCACGATGACCGTGACGATCGCATCTGGTTTTAACT
The DNA here is from genome assembly GCF_014695795.1 of Phormidium sp. FACHB-592. Classification (NCBI taxonomy): domain Bacteria; kingdom Bacillati; phylum Cyanobacteriota; class Cyanophyceae; order Oscillatoriales; family Oscillatoriaceae; genus Phormidium; species Phormidium sp. FACHB-592. The sequence goes on along the minus strand of NZ_JACJOZ010000089.1, from coordinate 57,084 downwards.
GCTGAATTTTACTAATCGAAGTACTGAAGTCCGAGATTTGCAGGGGAATAAAGTCTTCCTGGATAACTTCCATACCGTGCTTCTTCCCATAAAATCGGGTCCACTTGGCAGCAATTTGACCAAAGTTGTAATCAGCCGCAAGGGTATAAATTGTCTTGGCTTGAAAACGGTCTGATAGATAAGCAAGCAGTTGATCAATCTGACCAGATGGTGTGACGCCCGTACAAAAGGTATATTTGTCACACAGCCCACCTTCATAGTTAGTTGTGTAGAAGTACAGGGCTTTATACTTGTCAACCACAGGACGAATGGCTTCTCGTGCTGCACTAGTAATTCCGCCAATTAAAACATCAACATTGTCTTGAAGAACCAGTTGTTGAGCGTACTGAGTATATTTCTGAATATCGCTCTGCGTATCATATTGCTTCAGTTGAACTGGACGACCGAGCAGTCCTCCAGCCGCGTTAATTTCGGCGATCGCCAATTCAGCGGCTGCAATCATTTGCACCCCTACCGCGCTCACCGCACCTGTCGCATCGAGCAGGCTACCAACAAGGATGGGTTGACGAGGGTCCCGAATTGCTGCAGAACGACCTCTGCATCCTTTTAACAAAAGACTGCCACCAAAGGCTGCGGAACCGGATAGCAGAAATCGACGGCGGTTAACCATGACACCTGATTCTTATAGGGGTAACTCAACCGTAAAACAGGTCAGATTCGTGGTGCTTTCTACTCGAATCGTTCCCCCCAGGTGATCGACTAATTTCTGTACCAGTGCCAGTCCTAGCCCGGTTCCTCCTTGCTTCCACCGATCAGCTCCGGCAACACGGTAGAATCTATCAAACACATGAGGCAGCTCACTTACAGGAATCTCCACCCCAGAGTTACTGACGCTAATCACGAGGGAAGCATATCTTGGCTCCTGGCTGCCGACCATTGCCGCCTTTATTCTAATCATTATCCGAATCCATTCTCCAGGCGGCGTATATTTACACGCATTATTGAGTAACTCTGCAACGATACGACTCAGGCTGGCAGGGTCCGATGTCAGGGGTGGAAGATCGGGTGCAATATCAACTTGCAAGTGTTGCTGGCGATTTTCGGTTCGCTCATAAAAGGGTTCCAGGCTTTCAGGAAGCCATTCCTGAAGTTGAATCGTTTCCAGGTTTAAAGACATGGTGCCTACAGCCAAGCGTTGCAAATCCAGTAAGTCATTTATTAGCTCTGCTTCTCTAGCACACTCGTATTGCAAAATGTTTAAATACCGCTGCTGCCGCTCTGGATCAGGGATCTGATTCAGCATATAAATCGCCATCTTCATGTTTGAAATGGGAGTCCGTAGCTCATGGGAAACTGTACTGAGAAAATCATCTTTAAGCTGATTCAGTTCCTCCAGCGTTTGAACTTGAGTTTGGGCGGCTTGATAGAGGCGGGCTTGTCGAATGGCGATCGCACATTGATTTGCCACCTGTTGTACCAAGCGAATTTCTAATTCGCTGAAAGCAGCCTCTTTAGGTCTAAACAACCACAGATCACCCAAAGTCCCTTCGTTATCGACAATTGGACACGCTAGCATAGCAAACTGGTGTTTGGATCGCAGTGTCTCAGGTATAATCATGCAAAATTGGAAATCCTGCCCCTGTAGCAGTTGGGCATAGAGATCTGGCATCGTATCCAATTGAATAACCTGTCCCTGGATTGAATCCATTGAGGTGGTGTACTCATACTGAATCGTTGACGTTTGATGCTCACTGTCATAAATTCCTGCATCGCAACAATCGACCCCTAACACAATGGCGAGTTCTTCTACAGTGGTTTGTAAAATCTGGCTTTCATCCAGGCTATCCCGTACTTTATCAGTAATACGCTTGAGCGTTGCTTCAAAAGTTAGCGATCGCTGTAATTGAGCAGTGCGCTCTTGAACTTGTTGTTCTAACTGAGTATAAAGCCGTGCATTTTCAATGGAGATAGCGACCTGTGCCGTGAGAAGTTTGAGAATCTCCAATCGATCGGGGGTAAACACACCAGCAACCAGATCGTTCGCCAAATAAAGAATACCCGTGAGTTTTCCTTGATGGATAATAGGCAAACATAGAATGGATTTCGATCGGTGCTGAACAATATAAGGATCCGATGTAAACCGTCCTTCAAGAGATGCATTGTTTAGAACCACATCCTCTCGAGTCCGCTCTACATAATGAATTAGCGTCATTGGAAGATGTTGACTAGCCGTATTCATTGGCATCGAATGAAGCATGATGGCTTCACTGTCATTCACCTCAACTTGAGCTTCAATAACAAACTGGTTATCTTTTTTAGTAATAAAAAAGCCAGTTCGAGCACCTGCATTTTCAACCAAAATTTGCATGAATCGTTCCAGCAAATTGCTCAAAACCATCTCTTTAGATAAAGCTTGGGAGGCTTTGATCACAGTTTCATAATCGAGCACTCTAGGATGATCTGGGGTGATAGAGGCGATGGGCGTCATTTCTACAGTGTTCGGTGATCGGCTTGCTAGTTGGGTAGACAAATGAGGATAACTCGATTTAAGACTGGCAACCTTTGCCATCGCTCCCCACTGCTCATAGCAAGTAACTGCTGCTTCCAGATAAGGATTTGCAATCTTAGGCTTATCCAAAGAAAGATAAAATCTAGCGGCTAATTCATTGGCTAAGGCTTCTACCTGAATATAGCCATGCTCTCTAGCGTCTTGACCCGCTCGATCGTAGAGATTCATCGCCTCTAAAGCTCGTCCTGCAACTCTGGCAGTTTCTGCTTCAACTAAGTCATACTGATGCTGATAATTGGCAGGTGCGTGAACAGCCCATTGCTTCATGACCTTCTGATGCGATCGCACCCTCCTCAAAATATGCCGTTGTTCACTATTAGAGGCAGTAGAATACATTTCCAGCAAAATGAGTGCATGATAAAAACGATGCTCCGCCAACACAACCATGCCAGAGACCGTTTCCACATATTTTTCTGCTAGTTCTGCGCTGATTGCTGCCTGAGCATAGTCCTGTAAAAAATAGGATAAGACAGATTTTGTGTGATGCACGAAGAAGAGAGATTGATAGTTATTAGTTTCGGTAAAATACCCGATTACACCCACCTCATCAAACTGTTCTCCTTCTAATCGATATGATTCTGCTAAGTCGCCCATCAGACCGAGAACAAAATTTCTCCAAATCCCAATAAAAATAATTTGAAATTCCTGTTTGAGCTTTGTCATTAATTCAAGATATTGAGCCTGCTTTTGAGCGACAAAACCTAGAGATTCTCCAACAAAAAATAGGTGCATGTAGTGGAACGAAACACTGTAACAAGCAAATTCAATATCGCCTACTGCAAAGCCGCTTTGATAAGCCTCTAGTAACACATTGACCGTTTCTCGAATTGGCTCTTTCCGATGTTTAATAAAAGCACTGAACAAGAAGTAAACCTTACACTTTAAGGTATACGCATCAAACTGTTCTAATAACCTCAACGCTAATTGACCGCCTCGGTAACCTGCTTCAGCATCCCCATTCGTACACAAGTACACGCCATACTGGCTGTAGGTCAGTGGAGACATGGAGGAGTTACCATGCCTCAAGCTGAAATTAAGCGCTTTCAAGACAAGCAACGGATAAAGCTGGGGAACTGCCATGTAAGCCGCTGCAATGACACTTCTAGAAACTCGCATCACTGCTAACTTTTCAGGGTTAGTCATTTCTGGCAAACTGCTTAAATCCTCAATTTGTTTCCCTCTCATCATCATCTGGGTACACAATGATTCCATGACAATACTTTGCTGAATTAGATGTTCAGGAATGACCATACCCAGCATTCGCAGAACTTTCAGTCCAAGCTCGACAGCTTGATGCAACTGGTTTTGAGAAATATAAAATTGGATCTGCCGCTCGTAAATTTGAACCTTATCTAGCACACTTTTTGATTGGTGCAAAACCACTTCAGCAAGCTGATTTGCCTGCTCGAAATGAGTACTCAAATACTCTGCTTCTGTCGCTTCAACATACAGCGCTAAAGTCAATTCATAGTCTTCCTGCCAACTGTTGTCTGCTAATAACTCACAACCGATCGTTAAATATCTGACAGCTGCTTCGTAAGCGGTTGCTGCCTTTGCCTTCTGTCCCGCTAGAAGATTGAGTTTCGCTAGTGTATTTTTTTCTGGCTGATCAGTGATTAACTCCAAACCGATGTTCAATTGATTGACAATCTCAAAAATATTATCTTCCAGTTCCTCAGGTGAGGTGTTTCGTAGCAGAAGCTTACCGATTTCCAGGTGAACTTCACTTTTACGATCGCTAGGAATCAATGCATAGGCTGCCTGCTGTACACGATCGTGTAGAAACTTATAGTTGACAGTTGGCAAAACAAAACTTGCGTCCCTGTCTAAGCGATCGACCACTTGTGGAACTAAATAGGTATCGCTCGAAGGCAGGATTAACCCTGCTTGCAAGGCTCTCCAAAGATCATTAGCCGTTTCTAAAGGCGGTTTCTGATGAACAATTGAAAGTGCATTTAAATCAAATTGGTTGCCAACACAGGCTGCTAACGCCAGAACGGTGGGAACTGCCTCACCCAATTGCTGAATCTTGTAAACCATCAACTCAACAACATCATCCAGGATGTTTCTATCTCGAATTTGCTGTAAATCCCACTGCCAGCACCCCCTGCTGAAGTCAAAAAACAACAAATTCTCCTGGTGCATCGTCTCGAGCAGTTGAGTCAGAAAAAAAGGATTGCCAGCCGTTTTCTGGAAGGCGATCGTAACCAATGGTTGACAACGCTCAACTTCACAGTGGAGGGTATCTGAAATGAGTTGAGTGACATGCGAAAGATCCAGTGGTCTCAGATTAATCTGATTCACGACCGCTTTAGTTCTTTCAATCTCCTCCAAAGTCGTCATCAGCGGATGGGTTGCACTAACTTCATTGTCTCGATAGGCTCCAATCAGCAAAAGGTGCTGGATATCTGAATCAGTCATCAACAGTTGAAACAGTTTTAAGGAGGCTAAATCGATCCACTGTAAATCGTCTAAAAAAATAACTAGAGGATGCTCTGGTTGGGCAAATACACCCGCTAATTGCTTGAAGACTCGATTGAATTGATGTTGGAACTCTGTCGTCTTAGGAGCTGCCACAGTTGGTTGCTGACCAATAATCAACTCCAGTTCGGGAATGACATCGATGATCACCTGGCTATTCATGCCAACAGCCTCTAAAATAGCTGCTCTCCAGGTTTGAAGTTCTTCAAAGCTTTCAGTAAGCAACTGTCGAATCAAATCTTGAAATGCCTGAACCCAACCCGAATAAGGAATATTGCGCTTAAATTGGTCAAACTTCCCGGCAATAAAATACCCGTGTTTCTGCACGATCGGCTTGTGAACTTCATTGACTAAAGAAGACTTGCCAATTCCAGAATAACCCGTCACCAGGATGAGTTCTTTGCGATCGTAAGCTGTAGAAGGTTGTTCTTCATTCCCCGATGCCCTTGCAAATGCTGCCAGCAGGACTGCAACTTCCTGTTCTCGACCATACAATTTTTGAGGAATCAGAAGTTTACTCGATACATCGTGTTGCCCTAAAGAAAAGCAGGAGATATGCCCATTTTCCTGTAGCTGAGTCAAGCAAGTTTCCAGGTCAACCTTTAGACCATAGGTACTTTGATATCGCTCCTCCGCATTCTTAGCCAACAGCTTCATCACAATGTTTGAAACTGCTTCTGGACAATCCCTTTCCTCGATTTCCCGGTTTTCCGAACTCCTGCTAATCAAATGGGGCGGCGTTGGAACTCTGGCAATATGGTCATGCACAAGCTCCATTGAGTTTGTCGTGAGAAAGGGTAATTGACCCGTTAGCATTTCATAGAAAGTAACGCCCAGGGAGTAGAAGTCAGTGCGATAGTCGAGCGATCGATTCATCCGCCCTGTTTGTTCTGGAGACATATAGGCTAGTGTCCCCTCCAAAAAACCGGGATTACGCACTGCTGGAGTTTCTTTAGATAGGAGAGTTGCCGCACTCAAACTAGTAATTTTGACTTGTTGAGTTTCCAAATTCAAAATTATATTCTGAGGTTTAATATCTTTATGGATAATCTGATTTGTATGAAGCCCCTCTAGAGCAGATACTAACTACAGTGCAATGTTCAAAAACTGTGATAACTGAAATCTTTGATGAATTAAAACATTTGATAAAAAGATTCCATTAAAGTCTTCATAAGTGAGGATCAGATTCTTATCATTCTCCTCTAATCGAATAGGCTTCAAAACCTCTTTGATATCCAGATATTGAGTGATTCTGTATTCCTGCCTAAATCGAGCAACCTCCCTTAATTCAATTTTTCCCGTCCGTCTGAAAACTTTAATAACTACCGTTGTTTGATCTTGTTGGCTATAAGCTCGATAAATATTCTCATCTCGATTGGATAGAAGTTCTTGCGTAACTTCATAACCAGAAACTAAGCCGCTCTTTCTGTCTTTCATAGTGACCTCAGCTTATGGAGATTGGTAGTCGCAAATAATGAGAGGTTAGAGAGGTTAATTTCTCTAGCTTCGACCTAAATGGCTGTTCCCTCCTGATTCAAGTGGTGATACTTTGTACCTGAGATCATCGTACTCAATGTGCGCTGGTACTGCCGATGTGCCCTAGATCATCTGCCGTGGTGCTATAGATCTGTTGTTATTGCCTAGATCGGTAATCCAAACTCAAATCGATTGACAAATAACCCAATCACCACATCATGCATCAAGACTGACTTGGAAAAGCAAGTTGTTTTGCGCGCTAGTTGCTTAATCCGTATCCGTAATGTTAAATGCTTCCGTTCAATCTTCTGAGTATGGCACTTGCCAACAGTCCTCATGAACTGCGTCCACCAGCACGCATGAAAAAGTGGTAGCCTTTGCACCAAGACTGGCAATGAGGTCGAGGATCCTTGGTGCTCCGAGCCTGTCCAACAGTCTGACCCTGATACCTACAAGCACCGCAAACTGTCGCCCCAAACTTTATTGGGGAGCACGCAAGTCAGAATTTGAGGTGTTGCTGAATTCAAGAATGAATCAGGTTGGAACAGGAGCATCCCAAAACTTGAGCTAGTGGAGGAGACGAACTGAGTGCTTCAGCCTTTCTACTGGCTTTGAGTAGCACAAGGTCTTGCAATGTAGTCAGGCGAGATAATGTCTGAATCGCGGGTTTTCTCCTTCGACCCGAGTCCTGTCAGTTTTACTCACAATATGGTCTGCGTCGGGGATAAACAGGGGATAGACGCGATTACCATCAGTGACATAGAAGTAGCAATTCCAGAGCACGACTAGGGTCCATAACGGAGCAAAGGTCTCGGCATGATGATCGCTAGTCACCCACCCCAACATGTCAGGTTGGAAATGGTTAACGACAGTCCACAACCAGATTTTGTTTTTTTTGACCCGACAAAGGTTTCTAATTCATCGAGTTCTGCCACCTCTGGAATCGTGTCTGGATCATCGGCATCAGGTAGCAACTGTCCCACTTATCTCTATCAGAATATAGTCAGACTAATAAAGTACTGGCACATTTTGGTTGCCTGTCAGGGAAAATGGAGACGGAGACAGTACAGACGGCAAAACATAAGACGGTCAACGAACAAGAATTGCTGCGCCTGATGAGGACGTAAGCCGTTGGACAGCGGCACTCACCTAATGGCTACAGGTAGCGCCTGATCACACAGCCGCGTTTGTTGAACTCTGCTGCGGCTTAGGGAATCCGTGGGTGGAAGTGTGGCTCGGTGTGCTGCTGGGAGGCTTTGAATTAGAACAACAGGGGTAGTTTTATCAGGTGCCCAGCTGGGCCAAGTATCGTGATGCAGCGGTGGTGGCGTCAACGGTTCGACAAGTTGCACCTTGGGGCTTGTGCCACCAGAAGGATGAACAGTCGGTACAGATTGCAGCAATGCGAGCCTTGGAACAGTATTGTCAACTTAATTAAGGGGCGGCGACAAAAGGCGGAATCCCACCTTGATTGCCTGGTTGTTGCTCCTGTCTGCTTGCCCCCGCTTGCCTGCCGCAAGCAGCAGTGATGGCGTCTGGCTCTATGACACTTTCCCGCTCAACGACCGCAAGCTTGCTTGATACGCTGCGACTCGATTGCGGCATAGCGGTAACCGACCAGTCGATGCGGAAAGGGTGCCAGTAGTGCGGATAAGTAAGACGCCAAGCAGGTAGCCGTCACCTGACTGGACCAATCGGTGGCAGCTCGATGTAGTGGTTAGCACCAGCAAAGGCAAAGAGTATGCCTGGTGGCGAGCGGTGGCTTCAGCGTGTCAAGCACATTGCTGTCAGCGCCGCAAGCAGCAAGGCTTGGTATCACAGTTGCTTGTGACGGACAAAGGGAACAGCAATGAAGTTGCCAAGCATCAGTGGTGCAAGCGCGAGCACCGACAGCCTTAGGGCTGGAACTACCGAGCGGGGACAGCACAGTAACCAACGTGCTCGCGTACGCGATGCAGACGAACGTTGAAGTCGTCAAGGCAAGCCCAACGCTTTCTCGCTGCCTTTGGACCCATGCGAGATGCCACCCCAAGTGACCGTTGCTCGCCGCAAGCGGCAAGAAAGGCATCAACGTAGGGAGGATGACCGAGGAAGGGCGGGACTAAAGGCTGTCAACTCATGGCAGCGTCCAGTTTTTTGCAGGGCTAACTGTGTTTATTTTTTCCTGCTGCCTTAAGTTGACAGTACCGTTGCCAAACCCTTATCTCACTGAGAAAGCACGATCCCAACTGGCAGTGATTGGATCTAACAAAAAGCTCATCACGGTTTTCTGACGGGTGACAATTTCTGCGGTTGCTGCCATGCCAGGAGACAACAATACTTCCTGATCAGAGGTTCTCACCGATCGCTGCTTGAGTCGAACTTGCACCGGAAAGACTAACCCACCATTTTGTTCGTTCACCGCATTGGGACTGACTCGACTGACGATGCCCTCGATCATGCCAAATTCTTGATAGGGAAAGGTTGCCAGCTTGACTTTGACTCGCATCCCCGATCGCACAAATCCAATGTCTTGGTTCTGCACTTTGGCTTCGAGAATTAACTCTTCACCATCAGGCACGATCGACAGCACTTCATCGCCCGGTTGCACCGTAGCCCCCGTTTTGCTGACTTTAATGTTGTAGACCGTCCCCGCTACCCCAGCGCGAACCGTACTGTGCTTGTGTTGTGCTTGAGCTTGAGTCAGTTGTGCGTTGAGGTCGGTGAGTTCTTGCTGTTGTTTGTCAATTTGGGTCAAGATTTCGCTTTGCCGCTCAGATTCTAATCGAGTGGCATTGTTAATCGCAGCTTGATACGACTGCTTTGCTTGCTCAATCTCCTGCTTTTGGGCAATGATTTCTTTTTGCAGAGAGTCTGCTTTATTTCTGGCATCTAAATAGTCAAAACGCGGCACGGCTCCATTGGTTAATAACGACGCGATCGCGTTTGCTTTGGTGTTGGTATAAGCAGATTCTGACTGCAATTGACTGAGTTTGACCTGTGTGGTTTCGATGATGCTCATTTGGCGGTTAGCTTCGGCATGGGCAGCAGCGCGACGATCGCGAAATTCTCGCAGTCGAGCGGCTAATAGTTGATTTTGTAATAAGCTTCCGGCTTGAGTGTTGCCGTTGCGTTCGGCTTGCAATCGTGCCAGAGTGTCGCGGCTCTGTTGAGAGAGTTTTTCGAGCCGATCGACTTCAGACTGAGAAATCGTTGGGTCAAGCTGCACTAAGACATCGCCTTTTTGCACATGCTTGCCTTCGGCGACTTTGATTTCGCGTAGTAGACCGCTGGCGAGCGATCGCATTGGCTGTACTTGCGATGCGGGAATCACCTGTCCGGGAGCGGTTGCGACTTCATCGACTTTGCTGAAGGTTGCCCAGGCGATCGTGCCGCCTACGAGGGCGCAGATGCTAAATCCAAGTAGCCGAACATACACAGACGGCAACCGACGTTGAGCATTGCCTAATTCATAGTTGAGGTAGTCCTGAGCATTGGCAAATTGAACTTTGGTTTGCTGTCGTTGTACAGACATTGACGGAGTTTTCATGATGCCTTTCTCCTATAAGTGGCTTGATCAGCAGCTTGAACTCGATCGTTTGAGATCTGAATCAGAAAGATGAGGTTATCGATGCGATCGTCTTTGTTTTGCGTTGGAAGAATGGAGTTCTGAACGCGATCGTTGCTATTCTGAACTTAAGAAATGGAGGTTTGAACGCGATCGTTGTAGGTTTGAACTGGAGAGATGGAGGTTTGAACTCAAAAATTTCTGTTTTGAGCGCGATCGTTGCTGTTCTAATTCCAAATGTTGTCACTTTGGACTCGATCGTTGCTGTTCTAATCTCAAACGATAGCGTTCCAACTTTGGCAGTTGCAGCTCACAACTCAAAACTTTGACAAATTTGCTCAAAAACTTGAGTTTTTGGCTAGCAGAGTAGAAATGCACGCTCTACTAATGCGGATTGACGCTGATGATGATTATTCAGGGTCAGGGCGAAAAAACCATGTTCTCTTTTTGCCATCCTTCTTTTTGCCATCCTTGTCATAGTCAGCAATTACAATCGTTTTTCCAGTTACATTTGCTGCATCTTGGAAAAAGGCTTCACATGACGCAGCGGCTGGACCTTTTTTCCCACCATCACCATCGCTGCACAGTTTACGATTCACACCGATTGCAAAAACTGGTTTGTCAGGATTTCGGAGCCACTCTTCAATGAATGCCATCCGTTCAGCGTGTGCAGCTTTGTATTTGCCACCATACCCCTGATCAAACGCTCCTGAATCCTGAAACTCTATCTCATACTTGTTCATAAAGCTTTCTACTTGTCCCACTAAATGCTGCCGTCGTGGATCTTTTTTCCAACCACTCAAGATTTTTTTATTGTCTTCAGCTTTGGCGAGAGTTTTTCTAGTTCTCTTCAAACTGTCGCGAGCAGCCTTAGCTTTTTCGGCAGCATCTGACTCAAGCTTATTAGTTGGGCGATGAAGCGTGTCTTCTTCAGTTTCATTAAAGTTGCTTGGTTGCCCCAGAGGTCTGTTCGTATTTGAATCGTTTGGTTTGGAGCCAGAGAGTGAAGGAGAACCACCACCGCCAGTGGATAGGTCTTGAGCGGGCTGACTGCCAGCATCTCCACCACCTGACTGAGGCGTAGGTACTGAGTCAGCACGTCCAGGTTGGTTGGAGGGCGATCCACTATTGCCGGAATTACCATCGTTCCTTGCTGGTAGTCCATTGTTGTCAGAGTCATCGTATCCGCCACTAGGGCGACCGCCACCATCAGTAGGGGGTTTCCGAGGGGGTTGATTGCCACCGCCAGAACCACCTGACCGAGGCGCAGGTGATGAGTCAGCACGAGAGTTCCGATCGCGCGTGGTGGAACCCGGTGTTGCTGAGGCGGTAGATGGGTTAGAAGGACGAGTCCCACCATTGCCTCCTCTAACAGCAACAGATTCGCGATCGCCCCTAGGGTTTTCCGCTCTACCCCGTCGTCCTCCGAAGAGACCGACTACATCCATTACCCCTTGAAGGGCTGGAATTTCTCCAGCATACTGTTCTGCGATAGAAGTAAGAGCTTCCATTGAGGTTTCGGAGATGGACTCGCGGATTTGTTGATTTCTTTCTTGCTGCGATCGTGTAGAAAACCTATCTGGCTGTCGATCGCCTCTAGCGTGCGGTTGCGGGTTAGCGTTTTGTCTGGGATTCGATGCGCCTACCGTTTGTCGCTGCGGCGGTCTGGGATTCGATGCGCTCCCTGTTTGTCGCTGCGGCGGTCTGGGATTCGATGCGCCTACCGTTTGTCGCTGCGGTGGTCTGGGATTGGATGCGGGTCGTCCAGAAGCGCCCGATGAAGCCGGTCTTGTAGGGGGGCGATTCGGGGGGCTGCTTGGACGAGGACGAATCGGGACGGGGGCGCGTGTCGCTCGATTAGCTGCCCGTGCTGCCTGCACGCCACGGTTAGCAAGCTTCACGGCAGCGGCTGCATCACCGATACCAGGAACGGCGGCAGCAGCAGACATTGCAGCATTTGCATAATCACCTTTGGCAGCATACAAGGCAGCATTCGCAACATCAGCAACGGCTCCGACGCCGGGAATAAACCCGGCTACGTCCAAAGCACCGTGAACCCAATCGCCAAATCCAGTCGATCGCTCACTCGCTACAGCGCCATTCCGATTTTCCCAGGTCGCGCCAGCCAAAGACTCAGGCTCTTGCTGAATCAGTTGAGCACCAGAAAATACGATCGATTCAAGAATGGTATGTGTTGCCAGATCGATCGCGCTCGTCGAATTGAGCAACCCCGCACCTGTTTCAGCATCCCTGCCAGGAGTCTTTAAATCGGTGGCAGTGGCAGTGAGAATTTGATTGACTTGCTGACTGTTTAATTCCGGGTTGGCGCTCCAGATATTGGCGATCGTGCCCGTCACGGTTGCCGCCGCCTCTGAGGTTCCGGCAGTTCCCACATTTGCAACCAGATCTAAGCCATTGCCATAGCTAGAGTAGGACGCACGATCGTTGCCATCCGCCGCACCCACCACAATCAAATTGTCAGACGGTTGAGACGCTTCCCCCAACGCCGACATCACCCCACCTTGGTTGCCCGCTGATGCAACCACTAACACCCCATTATCACGAGCATACGCTAAGGCAGAGTGCTCTTCAGCCGTCAACTGCATGCGCGTCGAGGTGCTGCCGTCTGGATGCACTTCAGTCAGATCAAAGCTGAGGTTCGCCACCGCCCGCGACTGTCCACCCGCTTTGGCAGTATCGACAAACTCAACCAGCGATTCTGACCAATTGCCTGTGCCGACACCGCCTCCTTGCCAGATTTGCGCTTGCGGATTCTCCTTTTGAACGGCTTCGACCATTTTGCTGCCATGCTCATTTGCGCCAAACCCCGAATCAATTACACCTACTAGCGGTTGATTGGGTGATGCGGTTCCCTTTAAAGCGGGAAGGATTTGATCCGGTGCAATCGCGTCTCCCGAAGCAGCTACAACGTTCTGTGCCGTTTGAAATTTATCAGCCACCCAGCTACTCGCTTTGTTCAACCAGTTGGAACCCACATTGTTTGTAGAACTGCTGTGTTGGGTCGGTTGACCAAGCTGCGATCGATCGATCGCAGAGTGCGGCGATTGGGGTTGAAAACTGGCATGAGCTTGTTGATCAGAGTAAGAATCACGTTTCATAGTTGTGCTCCAATGTAAGGTGTAAATTGTGAGCGGTAAAACTTAAACGGCTGCTTGCTGCTGTTGGTACAGCGCCCAATATGCGCCCTGCTGATGCAAAAGTTCCTCGTGAGAACCTTGCTCGATCAAAACTCCTTTTTCGAGTACTAAAACCCGATCGGCATGTTTAAGCGGTGCAAATCGGTGGGTGATCATTAACACGGTTCGTCCGTTGCTAACTTGCTGCAAATTCTGCAAGACCTGGCGTTCGGTTTCACTGTCTAAGGCGCTAGTCGCTTCGTCGAGAATCAAGATTGGTGCGGTTGAAAGAAAGATTCGTGCCAAGGCTAATCGTTGCCGTTGTCCACCTGATAGCCCGGTGCCACGTTCGCCGATCGAGGTTTCATAGCCCTGGGGCAGTTCCGAAATAAAATCATGAGCTGCCGCCATCTTGGCTGCCTCAACCACTTGTTCGGGTGAAATATCAGCATTGTTGAACGTGATGTTATCGAAGACCGTGCCGTTGAACAAAAAGTCATCTTGCAGCACCACGCCAATTTGTTGTCGTAAAGACTCTAAATTGGCACCTTTAACATCAAAACCATCCAGTAAGACTCGCCCCGATCGCGGGTGATACAAGCGTTGAATCAGCTTCGACAAGGTGCTTTTACCAGAGCCACTCCGCCCCACAATGCCGACAAACATCCCTGGCTTAATGTCAAACGAAATGCCTTTTAGCACATCTTCCAGGTCTGGCTGATAGCGGAAAAATAGTTTATCGAAGCTGACTTGACCCTGAAGCGGCGGCAGCACTAACCCGGTGTCTGAAGCAGCTTCTGGCGCTTCATTGAGAATGTCACCAATGCGATCAACCGACAGCAATACTTGCTGAAAACTTTGCCACAGTTGCGCGAGATGTAATAAAGGCGCGATCGCCTTGCCCGATAGCATTTGAAACGCGACCAACTGTCCGATCGTCAGATGATGCTCAATTACTAGCATCGCCCCGAACCAGAGAATCAATAGTTCTGAAAGATTGGTCAACCACTCCCCGACATGACCATCGACATTGGACAACGTAGAGGCGCGAAAATTAGTCCGCACATAGCGAGCAAACAATCCCTCCCACCGTTCTCGCGTTGCCAACTGAGCTGAGTGAGCTTTGATGGCATGAATTCCCGAAACTGTTTCTACCAGAAACGACTGACTATCCGCATGACGATTAAATGACTCGTTCAGCCAGCTTCGCAACAGGGGAGTGGTAAACAACATCAGTCCGACCAATGCAGGAATCACTGCCAAACTGACTAAGGTTAATTTGGGGCTGTAGAACAGCATTAAGCCCAGGTAAACCACCATGAACACGGCATCAATCACTACTGTTAAGGCTGTACCCGTGAGAAACTGGCGAATGTTTTCTAGCTCCTGCGCCCGCGCCACGGTGTCACCCACGCGCCGGGACTCGAAGTAAGCCAGGGGCAATTCCAGCAAATGGCGAAAGAGCTGCGATGACAAACTTAAGTCGAGGCGACGTGCCGTATGCGTAAATACGAACAGGCGAATTACGCCCAGAATGGCTTCAAAAATGCCGACACCGAGAAGCGCGATCGCGACCACATGCAGCGTGGATAAACTCTCATGCACAATGACTTTATCTATGATCACCTGCGTCAACATTGGAGTTGCTAACCCCAACACTTGCAGCACCAGCGACGCTAACAGCACTTCCCCTAGCAGTTTGCGGTAGCGCCACACGGCGGGAATAAACCAACGCAGATTAAACGATTCAGCTTTGGGTAAGGGTTCTACCAGCCATAGTTGCCCATCCCAAGCGGTTTCGATCATCTGACGCGGCACACTCTCACATCGCTTGTGGCGATTAAGCGGGTCGGCGATGACCATGCGATCGCCGTTTACTTCATACACCACAACCCAGTGTTCTTGCCGCCAGTGCAGCAAAGCTGGAAACGTGAGTCGATCGAGACCCACCCAACTGACTTGCTGAATGTGATGGAGTTGAAGCCCGATCGTCGCCGCCCCTGCTGCCAAGTTTTGAGCCGTTTGTCCCTGGATTTGCCGCTGCACTTGCTTGAGTGGTATCGGCGTTTGCAAGTGTTGCGTCGCCATCGTCAAGCAAGCGGCGGCGCTGTTGAGGCTAAACACGTAGGGATAGCCCGGTGCTGGGTGCGGCAGTTGTGGATCGAGCGGTTGATAGCGCCAGCGCAGGTCTGTCCAAACCTTACGCAGCAGGGGAGAGTCGGCTTCTCGCCAGAGATCAGACTGCCAAAACGCGATGACGACTTCTTTGCTGGCGGCTCTCGCTTTCCACTGTCCAACCAGTTCTAACGCATCGCCAAACCAGTCTCCGGGCTTGAGTAGAACTGATTTTCCCGGTTCCAGAGCTGAGGTTCCTTTCGCTTGCACCAGCCGCACCTTTCCAGCCAGCACCAGCAGTTGGCTACCCGGTGTTTGACTCGACCAAAGCACTTCTCCGGTTGTATGACGGCTGATTTGGGCGTGCTGTCGAAAGTGTAATTTCTGTTCATCTTCAAGCAGGTTCAACGGGAGCTCATCCCAAGGCAGGTTGAGCGTATAAATGTCTGTTTGGGCAACCATGTCAGTTCACCTGTAATTCGCAGTCTAGGCGGAATTCCAACCATCACTCGATGACGATCGCCCGCTACTGAGCGCTGATCAGCGTAATGCGATCGAGTGCAGCGCGATAACGTTCTGAATTGCCAATCTGTTGATAAAACTTGGCGGCTTGTTTGAAGTCTGAGATGGCAGACTTGGTGTTACCGAGTTGATTCTGAAACTCACCGCGACCATAAAACGCTGCTCCAATATTGCTCTCACCCCAACCCTGATTGATTCTGATGGCTTGAGTGAAATCTTCAAGGGCTTGCTGCTGCTGCTTTAAGGCAACGTAAACCCTAGCTCGGTTACTGTAAGCCAGTGAGGACGGCTGAAGCTGAATGGAGCGAGTGTAGTCGTTTAGTGCGCCCTGGTAATCTCGTAGAGAGCTTTTAGCAGTACCTCGATTTGAGTAGAGAAGCGCATTGTTGGGATAGCGGCGAATTCCTTCATTCAAGATCGCCAACATTTTCTGATAGTTGCCTTGTCTGAACTGAAGATTGCTTGCCAGAGTGTAGTGTCCAATTTGTTGGCGTTGTTGAGCTACAAGTCCTCGCTGTCCCGGCAGACTGTTAATGGCAGCAGCGGGAATGGCAAAATTGAGATTGGTGCCCGGATTGCCGCCTTGAACAATCCCAATGACTTGACCATCCTCATTTAGCAGAGGTCCACCAGAACTGCCAAAGCTAGCGGCTGCGGTATATTGAATCATGCCACTGCCATCAATGCGGCTGACAATGCCATCGCTGAAGCTTCTCTCTAAACCCTTGGGATCGCCGATCTCATAGGCTTTTTGCCCAATTTGGGGTGGCACTGTTTGCATTCTCAAGCTTGGCAGCGGCTTTTTAGGGCGAATCTGAATGAGTGCCAGGTCAACTTGAGCACTGCGAGACACCACAACGCCTGAATAAATGGAGCCATCAGCTAACTTAATCGAAACTTGTTTGTTCGTTCCGACTACATGCTGATTGGTCAGAATGAAGCCTTTAGGATCAGTAATAAACCCACTGCCATAATTAAACGCTTTGCCATTTCGAGCGGCGATCGAAACCACCGCAGGACTCGATCGCTGATAGAGGATTGCCGGGTCAAGCGCCAATGCGGCATGAGCCATACCCAGCGAGAGCGCCAGGGTATTTAGCACTGTAAACGTCTTGGATACCAACTTCATCAGGGATTCTCCTGTGTAAGCGTAAGCTTTAGCTTGGAAATTGGAATGAGGCTCATTGAAGTAACTAAACAATTGTTTCCATCTTTCTGTTACGCAGCCATTTAGAATCCACCACCCGCACCACCGCCACCGCTAGAACCGCCACCGAATCCCCCACCTGTACTACCACCGCCAGTACTACCACCTGTACTGCCAGCGCTGCCTGTACTACCGCCATAAATAGTGCTGTTATAGTGGCTGCTTAAATGATTTGAAGCACTATGGCGACCACGGCCACCCCGGTGATCGTCATCGTCATCGTCATCACTTTGGCGACCCTTCGCCAAAGTGATTAAACTCAACAGCAGCAGTGATCCAACAGATACAAAGACGAGAAACGGAACCCAGTTAAAGGCATCGGTTTTGCTTGAAGATGGAGCTGGATTAGTGCTCACGGCTGAACGAGTGATTGGAGCTCTAACGGCTGTGGCGTTGGCTGAAAACGTTTTAGTTTCTAAAGTAGTAATCAGTGCATTAGTGCCATTGAGAGTACCCTGATCAAAATTGCCTTGTTTAAAGGATGGTACGATTTTTTGCTGAATCATTTCACTGACTTGAGCATTCGGTAAAATTGCCTCAATGCCATAACCTGTTTCAATTTCAACTCGTCGATCGCCCTTAGAAATTAGAAACAGCACGCCATTATTTTGACCTGCTTTACCAATCTTCCAGTGATTGAACAACTGTGTCGCAAATGCCTTGGGTGTCTCAGAAGGCGATGTCTTGGGTACTGTTACCACTGCAATCTCAGTGCCATTTTTGGCTTCCAGTTGCGAGATTGCTTGATTAAGTTTGTTCTCAGTAGAAGCGTTGAGAATATTGGCTGTATCGGATACCCAACCTCCATCCGTTTGCCGTGGATTGAGCACTGATTCCACAGTGACGGCAAGACTCATCAACGGAGTACTGATCATAAACAGGCATGTACAGCCGACATAAAAGATTTTTTGAGATTGCATGGCTAAGGATGACATGGGTTTAACTCCAGAATGTGCGTTAAAGTTCAATGAAAGGACTTTGCTAAGCGCTGTTGGCTAACAGCGCTTAGCAGCGAGAGAAAAGCTGATCGTTCTCTAAAAGCGTGCAGTTATGTTAAATCGCCTCTTAGGAGCTGAGCGATTCAACAATGACAGCCGTTGCCAATAAACAGCTGATCGTGATTCCCAGACGCAGAAGCCAACTCCACAGCCAGGGTAAAAGCAAGACAAAAATATGGAAAATGCCAAAGGCAGCGGTAAGCAAGCCTGTAACCACAACACCAAAGAGCCCAACGAAAAAATATTTAGCGGCTTTGCAAGCAAGATGAAACAGACGATTATGAGAATTTTTCATTGTTCCAACCTCTTCTTGGATGATTTCTGAGCGAAACAATTGCCGATCTCACACCATTTCTTTGCTCACACCACTCAAGTTCAATTGCTGGTTCCTGGTGATGCCATCAGCATAGACAGAGGCTAGGGCGTTAGACAGGGGCTAAAAACCGCAGATAAGCGCAGATAAATTAACTTTGGTCATCTGCCCTACAAGCAATGCTCACGACCGGATAAAGTATTGTTAGGCATCATTCAGCTAGGTTGAACTGATGAGTCAAAATCGTAGAAGCCGTAGCGTTCAAGCAACTGCGGCAGGCGTCGAAAGCTTGGAAGCAAGACGGGTGGATGAGAACTGGACTCGTCAGACCTTGGCGAATCGAGCAGGTGTTTCGCTGGATACCCTAGAGCGGTTAATCAAGCGCAAAAACGTTGATCGAGACTCGGTACGCAGGCTTGTTGCTGCCTTAGAGTTGCAGCCAACAGATATTATTGATCCCGATGTATGGGAGCCCTTAATCGATCCACAACCCTATGAAGCGGTGATTAATGAAAAGATTTTGATGAGTTATCACAACTCAAATTTTGATGTTGCACAGCAGTTGTGCAGCCAGTTGCAAGCAGTGGGACAAACTGTCTTTATGGCTGGAGAAGCTGTCCGAAAAAGCACCCATTGGTTCCAGCAATTTACTGACGCCTTAGATCGATGTCATTGTTATGTGCTGCTGTTGTCTTCCCAGGCGGCAATGAGCGAAATGATGGCTGAAGAGGTGCGTCAGGTGAGAGAACGGTATAACACTCAAAAGCAGCCCCAAATTGTACCGATTCATGTAGGGCAAATGGCACCCATTAATTCTGATCTAAGTGATTATCTGACAGGGCTACAGACTTGGGAGTGGCGATCGCCGACTGATGTGCCTGCCATCGTAGAAGCCATTCAAAATCCGCCAGCTGAGAAAGATTTACCTGTGATCCTACTTTCTGACAGTCTGGCTCTAGAGCCAGAACTTCCGGTCGGTCAAGTGCCGCTTGAGTCCACTTTTTATATCGAGCGTCCACCGATCGAGGCGCAGTGTTACCAAGAAATCGTACATCCAGGGGCACTGATTCGGATCAAAGCGCCCAGGCAGATGGGAAAAACATCATTAATGGCGCGCATGCTTGATCAGGCACGAAAGCAGGGCTATCGTGCGGTGCATCTGAGCTTTCAACTTGCTCCCAGTAACGTATTAAGCAATGTCGATAAATTAATGCGCTGGTTTTGTCTCTGTGTGAGCCGAAGTTTAAGCTTACCCAACCAATTGGCTGATTATTGGGACGATATTTTTGATGGTAACTACAACAGCACCAGTTATTTTGAGCAGTACTTGTTGGTAGCAACTAACAGTCCATTAGTGATTGGTTTAGATGAAGTCGATCGTGTGTTTGCCTACCCCGAAATTGCCAATGATTTTTTTGGCTTATTGCGAGCCTGGTATGAGAAGGCAAAGTATGGCGATCGGGATAGCGATACCTGGAAAAAGCTTCGACTCATCGTAATTCATTCCACCGAAGTATATATTCCGATGAACTTGAATCAGTCCCCCTTTAACGTGGGACTTTCGATCGAATTACCCGAATTCACCATAGAGCAAGTACAGGACTTAACCCAGCGTTATCACCTAGACTGGACACTCGATCAAATAAAGGCACTAATGCGCTTGGTCGGTGGTCATCCTTACTTGGTGCGAGTGGCGATGTATCATGTTGCCCATCAAGCGATCGCCTTTGAACAGGTACTTGAACAAGCTCCAACTGAAGCAGGTGTTTACAGCGATCATCTTCGTCGCCATTTGTGGAACCTGGAACAATATCCAGAATTAGCCAACGCTTTCAGTGATGTGGTGATAGCAAAGGTCCCCATTACATTAAGGCCAATCCTGGCATTTAAACTACGTAGTTTAGGACTAGTGACAATCGTAAACAATCACGTCACCCCACGGTGTGAGTTATACCAACAGTATTTCTCTCAACATCTGGTAATGGATGAGATTGAGTAACCTGATCGACAACCAATGAACCAACATTCAACTTACAACTATCAAGTTGGTGGCAGTTTACCACCAAACGCTTTATCGTATGTTGAGCGGCAGGCAGACCAGGATTTATACGCAAAGCTAAAAGCGGGTGAGTTTTGTTATGTCTTGAACTCTCGGCAAATGGGCAAATCCAGTCTGCGCGTCCGCACCATGCGGCGGTTGCAAGGTGACAATATTGCCTGTGTTGTGATTGATGTAACCGCGATCGGCACTCAGCAGGTTACGCCCGATCGCTGGTATGCCGGGTTGGTGGGCACGATCGTTAAGAGTTTGAAGCTGCAAATCAATCTAGGAGTCTGGTGGCGGGAGCATGAGCATCTTTCGGCTGTCAATCGCTTGAGCGTTTTTATTGAGTCAGTGCTGCTAGTCGAGTGTTGTCGACCGATTGTGGTTTTTATTGATGAAATTGACAGCATTCTCAGTCTCACATTCAAAGATGATTTCTTTGCGTTTATTCGGGCTTGCTACAACAAACGTGCGGATGCTCCAGAGTACGATCGTCTGACCTTTGCGCTCTTAGGTGTAGCAGCCGCTTCTGATCTAGTACAAGATAAAAACCGCACACCGTTTAACATTGGGCAGATCATTGACCTAAATGGTTTCCAGTGGCAGGAAGCCCAACCGCTCATTCAGGGATTGGCAACAAAGGTCAGCAATCCTGAAGCAGTGTTGCGTACAGTTTTAGATTGGACTGGAGGTCAACCCTTTCTGACCCAAAAGCTATGTCAGTTGGTAGCGCAAAGCTCGGAGAATGTGGAAACGTCCTCCCAATCCCTACTCCCTACTTCTCATTTAGACCGTCTCGTTCACACTCGTATCATCCAAACTTGGGAGGCACAGGATGAACCAGAGCATCTCAAGACGATTCGTGATCGTCTGTTGCGGAATGAACAACGGGCAGCCCATCTGTTGGGACTGTATCAGCAAATTTTGCAAGAGGGCGAAATTGCAGCCGATGGCAGTTTTGGGCAGGTGGAATTGCAGCTATCGGGCTTAGTGGTCAAACAGCAGGGGAAATTGAGAGTTTATAACCGTATTTATGCCGCTGTGTTCGATCGCCGTTGGGTGGAAAAAGCATTGTCAAATTTACGTCCCTACGCTGAAGCGTTGAATGCCTGGATTGCTTCCAATCAAGAAGACGCATCCCCTCTGCTGCAAGGGCAGGCACTTCAAAACGCACAAGCGTGGGCAGCCGATAAGAGCCTGAGTACTGAAGATTATCAATTTTTGAATGCCAGTCAGGAGCGCGAACAACGCGAGGCACAACGAACTGCGAAGCGGCAGATCAGAGTTGGGTCTGCGTTTTTAGGTCTGTCTTTAGTTGGGACGATGACAGCGATTATTCTGGCAAGTATGGTGCACAAAGTTGAGCAGATTCAAGCGTTGAATGCAGTCTCTGAGAAGCTACTTGGCTCCAATCAACAATTAGAAGCACAGCAATTAGAGGCACTGGTTGCCAGCGTGAAAGCAAGTCAGCAGCTAAAGGGCATTGTTGGCAATCAAAGTGAATTGAAAACCAAAACGGCAAATGTTCTGCAACAGGTAATCTATGCGATTCAGGAATCCAATCGCCTAGAGCGACATCGTGGTTCTGTTACCAGTGCGAGCTTTAGTCCAGATGGACAAACGATCGCCTCCGCCAGTGACGACAAAACCATCAAACTTTGGAGTCGTGATGGAACTGAGCTAAAAACTCTCCAAGGACATCGTGGTTCTGTTACCAGTGTCAGCTTTAGCCCGGATGGACAAATGATCGCCTCTGCAAGTGACGACAAAACCATTAAACTTTGGAGTCGTGATGGAACTGAGCTAAAAACTCTCCAAGGACATCGTGGTTCTGTTACCTGTGTCAGCTTTAGCCCAGATAGACAAACGATCGCCTCCGCCAGTGACGACAAAACCATCAAACTTTGGCACCGCACTAGTAGTGGACTAAAAACCTTAACAGGGCATAACAGTGCCGTCACCAGCGTCAGCTTTAGTCCGGATGGACAAACGATCGCCTCTGCGAGTGAAGATAGCACTGTCAAACTCTGGGACCGAGATGGTAACGCACTCAAAACCCTCAAAGGTCACGTAGACAAAGTTTACAGTGTTAGCTTTAGTCCTGATAGTCAAATGCTAGCAACGGCAAGTTGGGATTATACAGTCAAACTTTGGCGGCGCGATGGCACGCTATTAAAAACATTACAGGGGCACAATGATCGCGTCATGAGCGTCAGTTTTAGCCCAGACGGTCGGACGATCGCCACCGCGAGTAGTGACAAAACTATCAAGCTTTGGCGTCAGGACGGCGCCTTACTCAAAACTCTGAAGGGACACAACGACCGTATTACCAGCGTCAGTTTTAGCCCGGATGGGCAGACGATTACGTCAGCTAGCTTTGATCAAACTATCCGATTTTGGAAAATCGATGGCAGTTTGCCGTTAATTCTGCAAGGGCACACTGGCGATGTTTATAAGGTTAGTTTCAGCCCGAATGGGCAGACAATCGCAACTGCGAGTTACGACCACACCGTCAAACTGTGGCACCAGGATGGCAGAGCGCTTACAACCTTGAAAGGACATCGCGATCGCGTGTGGGACATCAGTTTTAGCCCGGATGGTCAAACCATTGCCACTGCCAGCTGGGATAAAACCATCAAACTTTGGCGACGCGATGGTACGCAGCTTGGCACTTTGACCGGACACGGCGGGTGGGTTATGAGCGTCAGTTTTAGCCCTGATGGTCAAACGATCGCGTCAACAGGCAGCGACAGAAGCATCATCCTCTGGAGCGTCAGCAGCAAAAAAATCAAACAAAAGTGGACCACCCATCATCAGGGAAACGTTGTGGATATTCGCTTTAGCCCCATTAACGTTAGTCTGCCGTCGGGTACTAACCAGACCATGAGCGGAGCCGTGCTTGAAGGTGTGATCGCAACTGCCAGTGATGACAAAACTGTTAAACTCTGGAGCCACGCTGGTAAAGCGATTGGAGAATTAAAAGGACATCGTGATGAAGTCAATGGCATTAGTTTTAGCCCCAACGGAAAAACCGTTGCGACTGCTAGCGATGACAAGACCGCCAAACTTTGGACGCTGGATGGCACGCTCCTAAGAACCTTAACCGGACATACTGAGCGCGTCATGTCTGTTAGTTTCAGCCCTGACGGCAACGTGATGGCGACAGCAGGATTTGATAAAACCATTAAACTTTGGCGAACATCAGATGGTAGCCCACTTCAAACGTTTTCTGGTCATACCGATTGGGTCTGGCATGCCAGCTTTAGCCCCGATGGTAAACTACTTGCATCTGCTAGCAGAGATCAAACAATCAGGCTTTGGCAGCTCGATAGTACTAAGCAACAGCTTTCGGAGTTGAAAGCGCTATTGCCCTTTGGCTGTCAGTGGCTACACGATTATTTGAAGACAAATCCAACTTTAGAGGAAAGCGATCGCCACATCTGCAACAGTTACGGTGATGCTCCATAACCCTCATCAGCATTGTCAGCTGTGAGTGAGCAGATTATTTGGCGCAAAGAGCAAAGGAGTGGCGCAAGCCGTAGAACCTCTATCTTTGCTGCCATGTCACGCTTGTGTTAATCGCTACCACCGGCTGACGGGCTCTAGTACCTGATACCTCTAAGGTTAGCTAGGGCAGTGTTGTAGCGCTTCCTGTACTGCGCCACTCCTTTGCTCATTGCGCCATTCTTTCTGCTCACCTACACAATGGCAGACAAGTGTAGGTCGGCTGAACATTTAATTATTTGAATTTTTCCAGATTACAGCGCAGATAGGTTTTACCAGGTGTTCAAGAGGCTAAAAAGCAGGAAACGCGTCGGTCTGAACAAATAAATGTTTAAACCAAAACAAATAAATGTTTAATGTGCAATCAAACAGCACAAGTTAATAATTAATAGCCAAAATGTACATTAAACAGCTATTTGTTCAAGTTTAAACATTTAGCGACTTGCTCAATAATCCCTAAAACCACCAAGCTGTAAGAGCTTCGGTTCTGAAAACCTCATTATTTTTCTATAAAAACTTAAGCAAATAAGTGTAAAATGCCCCGATTTTGCACTTGCAAGTTTAAACAATTAATTGTAATTTACTATATAGGTATTTCCTCCTAATTTTCTTTGTTAGGGGAAATAAGAGAAAATAGATTAATCTCTAAAATTAAAAATTCAGTGATTCCGACCGTTTTAAGCCAAGATGGAAGGTTTACAGTCCTGTACTGAGGAGAGTGCTGTAGTCCACGAGGATGACGAGCATACCAGCTAACCACGTAGTGAAGCAGAAGATAAGCAAGGCTCTGGTTCTCCTGCTCCTCAATTAATGCCTGAAGACCTATCTGAAGAAGCCCAACAGAAACTGTACTGGGTTAATAAGAGTCGTAACGCGAGAGCCTTTCATAATGACGCACTTGAGAAGCAACTTATCCAAAAGGCGGCAGACGCTTTAGGCTATCATACTGGCTCTATTCCACGCATTGTTACCGGTGTCGAGAAGAGGGGGCTTTGTGCTCTGGAACGTTCTCCGCGCTCCGACAAGGGAAAATCGCGTTATGTTTCCGATGCTTGGCGACGACTGGTAATTGAACTTTACAAATGAGGGCAGCGATACGCACATCGAGTTAGCCGGAATGGAATTTGGCAGCTTATTTTAGCGATCATCAACAAGTTCAACAGGTTGAAAAACCGCTCTTCTGAATCTGTTGATACTTTCTTTAAAGGAGTCGCTGAGCAACTCGATCCTGATAGTAAGTCCAACAATACCTCTATCCGCAAAATTCTTAAGGAAATTAGAGAGGAGGTTAAGTCAGGGAAGGTCCAACCTCACCAATCTCACAGGTCTACCTATTTAATCATAGATTCTTACTTGGAGGAGCAGTCAAAGCCAGTTCGCTACATCGGGCAGGGTTTGCCTAGAGTGCTCAAAACTCTGTTTGGAGATATTGTTATTGATTACAGTAACAAAGTCCTCGAAATTGATGAGACACCTCAAGACGTTCTAGCCATTGATGAAGAGGGCAACGAAATCGGCTGTATGAAATATGAAACTCAACAGATGCTGACTTAAGGCTCTGGTGTCATCGTCAACAATGCTTCAACTAGCGGGCTAGTTGTGTTTGCGGGGACAAGCCCTTACGTTGCCAGTAAACACGCCGTGATGGGGGTGACGCGCACCGCTGCACTTGACTATGCCAAGCAAGGCATTCGGATTAATGCAGTCAATCGGTCTGACTGCTACAGAGATGATTGATCGCTTTAGTCATAAAGATCCTGGTCTAGAGTAACAACTCGCGGCGATCGTCCCGATGGGTCGAATGGGTCAACCAGGAGAAATTGCTGCAACTGTTGTGTTCTTATGTTCTGATGCTGCTAGCTACATTACAGGTCAGTCTCTAGTTATTGATGGCGGCTACACAGCAGCTTGAAGAGCATGTTTCGCTCGACAAAAGTAAGATTCCTAAAGTCAGAAATTTTAGAAACTTTGTAGAACCCATTCGACATCTTTTGAGCGAGCTCTTACAAATTGCTGGGTGATAAATCGGGGCAATGCAACGCTCATGCATCAAGCTCTTCGTGCCCTCGATCACGTCACACCATCTTGTTGTTAGTGATGACTCGTTTGCTCTAGTCTCCTTAAGTATCACCAGAGTCAGCGGTAATGGACAATGTTTTCAGGATGCACGTTCACTGGTAGGGGGAGTTTTGCCTTAAACCTCCCTCTACCATTGGGCGATAGCAACTCTGTGGGTGCATGGTTGAAGAGCACCTGTACCTGCCACTTTCATGAACTGCCATTTTAGTCGATCGCTGCCGCTGTTGGACTTGCCTCAATGACGCTCATTGTCTTGCGTGCCCAGGCTTTACCGCTGGAGTCGGATAGTACTTGTTACATGACCAATTCGTCTGGGCAAGTCATTGACCTGAGGCAATCGCTTTGCCGCACCCAGCCTGCCAACCGTTCGACCTCAACACGTTCCTCTTACAGCCGCCCAACTTTGTCGCGATCGCCCACGGGGTTCGGTCTGTGGTGAAAAGGGTCAATGGCGGCGTGACGACTACGGTGTATGCCTCACCTGGCTATAACGCAACCATGCGCTCTGTTTATTCTGCTTCCAACTATAGCTACAGCTCCGGTCGCCGCACGCAAACGTCTTCATCGTCCAGGTATTGAAGCGCTAGTGCTTCCTCAATAATAGACTTCACCGGAAATAAAGTAAGCTAGGTGTTATGGGGATTAGGAAGTAGACCCTGAGGTGAAGATGCTGTCCTACGCCAAAGTTCAAAACACGCCCCATGCATTACAAAGCTTGACAATTAACAGTTGTTGAATTCGAGCCGCTTTTAGTGAGCTTTGAGCAGGCTTGGCAGAGCTATGTAGAGCAGCACTATATAAACCAAATACCATGACGATGCTATGGGGGCTGACGCTATCCCCATTTGAGGCAACCGTACGACAAGCTGTTGTTTATCTTGATGTACTTCCGGTTATACCCAACCCAAGAAGTACAAGGTTTTCTGTTTGGTATTGGTTAACCTCAGGCGCATAAGTAGGTGCATCAGCTAATGCAGGTGTCGAATCAAGCTCTGGGCTACGAAAAGCAATTGCCAGAACGGGAACCGTATCGCTTAGAAGCCGTATTGAACCAGTGTCCTAGTTTGGCGTTCATCGTTGATGAAACAGAGCGGGGGGTTAACCGTTCAAAGGGCAAAGCGGAGCGTAAACAGTATTACAACGGGACGAAGAAAACATTCACCATCAAGAACAACCTGATCACTCAATGCATTGACAAGGTGCTGTTTTTGAGCGGTACCTACGAGGGCAAAAAGCATGATAAAGCCATTCGTGAGGAGGAGGATTATAAGCTTCCAGAGGGCAGCAAACTTTGGAAAGACACGAGTTTCAAAGCTATGAGACAGCAGAAGCCACCCCCTTTCAGCCAAGAAGAAACCGCGCAAACAAGAATTAAGTGAGGTAGACAAGAAACACGATCGGGAGATTTTCAGACAACACGTTGAGATTATGCACCAGATTGGTGGTGTCAAACGCTGCAACATTTTGGTACATCCATTCAGAAGTCGAAGCAATCATTTTGCCAATGATGTTATGGAAACAGCTTGTGGTCTGCAAACTGCCGCTGGAGCCATTGCAAGCTAAGGGTAGCCTAAGGGAGGATTCTGGAAATGCTTCCCTATCGCGTTCTAATCTACTCTTATTTCCGATAAAGTTTACTAAGCCTGAAGTGTTATTCAGCAGATAATTGACCCACATGGGGGTGCAGTATCCAGTTTTAATAATGGTTCAAACCAGACGCATACGTCTGCTTTTGATGGTTTGAGTTGAACAATATACGTTCAAATAAAAGCCAAGAGAGATTTCGCCGGACCCTAACCTTAGTTGTAATTAATCTGGTTTGAGAAGGCTCATTGCAGTCGTGTTGTGGCTAATGTGGACTGAATTCAGTTAATCTGGTTTTGGTATTTCTCGCATTTGCAAATAATATGGGCAGAAAATCCCCTTGTTTGCAGTTCAAGTTGTTGCTGTTTGCAGTTTGCTACACATAGTCAGTCGGTACTGCTTGTTTAGTTAAGCGGTCAGGAATTGCGTTCTAACAGGTTTAATTGACGCTTCTGTAACTTTCGCTACTCATTGGTTTCGACAGAAGCAGTGTAATGCGGTAGTTATCAAGGGTTGTGGAGAGTTGACGTGTACTTAACCCCCAGAGAAATGGAGCGGTTAACGATTTTTACGGCAGCAGAAATTGCTCGTCGCCGAAAAGAAAAAGGTCTTAAGCTGAATGTGCCAGAAGCGATCGCCTATATTACCGATGCCATGATTGAAGGGGCGCGCGAAGACAAAAGCGTGGCGCAGCTCATGTCTGAAGGCGCAACCTTGCTAACGAGCGACGATGTGCTGCCGGGTGTGACTGAATTGATTCCGCTGATTCAGGTCGAAGCACATTTTGCCGATGGCACCAAGCTCATCAGCATTCACAATCCCATTCGTAGCGTTGGAGTTTGAGACGATGACCACTGACTCAAGCGCCTTTCCGGGTGAGGTGCTGTGTGCCCCTGGAACCCTGCACCTCAACGTCGGACGGGCGTGTAAAACCTTAACGGTTGCTAATTTGGGCGATCGACCGATTCAGGTTGGTTCGCACTACCATTTTTTTGAGGTGAACCGCGCCTTGCAGTTTGATCGCGCTGAAGCGTACGGGTTTCGGTTGGATATTCCGGCAGGGACAGCGGTACGATTTGAGCCAGGCGACACCAAAATGGTGACTCTCATCGCGATCGGTGGCACCCGTCAGGTACAGGGACTTAATAATTTGGTCAATCAGGCGCTAGATGCACCAGAGGCGAAAGCAGCGGCAATGGAACGGGTGCGATCGCTCGGTTACAGTACACGTCCTGCAGAGCATGAGGCAGCGGAGGAGGGGCATGGAAATTAGTCGTGAGCGCTACGCTGAACTCTTTGGTCCGACAACGGGCGATCGGATTCGCTTAGGCGACACCTCTTTAATCGCAGAAGTCGAGCGCGACACCACTGTTTATGGTGACGAGTGTGTGTTTGGTGGTGGCAAAACACTGCGCGATGGATTGGGGTTGGCTGCTGGTGTGACGGCAGCCGACGGTGCCTTGGATCTGGTGATCACCAATGTGGTGCTGATGGACCCAGTACAGGGCATTGTCAAAACCGATATTGGTATCAAAGATGGTCGCATTGTAGGTATTGGCAAAGCAGGCAATCCGGGCGTGATGGATGGCGTACAACCTAACCTGGTCATTAGCGCCAATACTGATGTGCGATCGGCGGAGGGTTTAATTGCGACGCCGGGTGGCATTGATTGCCACGTTCACTTTGACAGTGCTGGGCTTTGTGCCGAAGCACTCTCTAGCGGACTTACAACCATGATCGGCGGTGGGCTGGGACCCGTGACAGTGGGCATCTGTTCCGGTGGAGCCTACAACATGGGCTTGATGCTGCAAGCGTCCGAAGGCTTTGCCATGAACTTTGGGTTTCTCGGCAAAGGAAGTTCTAGCCTGCCTGCGAGTTTGGTGGAACAGGTGGAAGGAGGGGCGATCGGTCTTAAAATCCATGAAGACTGGGGTGCTATGCCTGCGGTCATCGATACCTGCCTTTCTGTAGCAGATGACTATGACTTTCAAGTGCAAATCCACACTGATACCTTGAACGAGTCAGGCTAGGTGGAAGACACGATGGCAGCCATTCGAGGGCGCACGATTCACATGTATCACACAGAAGGCGCAGGTGGTGGACATGCACCAGACATCATTAAAGTGGCTGGTTACACCCATTGCCTGCCATCATCCACCAATCCCACAAACCCCTACACCGTCAACACCTTTGATGAACACCTGGACATGGTGATGGTGTGCCATCACCTCAACCCCAAAGTGCCAGAGGATGTTGCTTTTGCTGAATCGCGCATTCGGGCTGAAACGATCGCCGCTGAAGATGTCTTGCACGACATGGGTGCCATCAGCATGATGGGATCGGATAGTCAGGGGATGGGGCGCATTGGCGAAGTCATCTGTCGCACCTGGCAGTTGGCATCCAAGATGAAAGACCAGCGCGGCACGCTGCCAGAAGATAATGAGCGCAACGACAATCAGCGTATTCTGCGGTATCTGGCAAAGTACACCATCAATCCAGCCAAAACTTGTGGCATTGATGCCCATGTGGGATCGATCGAGCCTGGCAAGATTGCAGATATTGTGCTATGGCAACCGGGCTTTTTTGGCATCAAACCAGAACTCATTATTAAAGGTGGTTTCATTGCCTGGTCACCAATGGGTGAATCCAACGCCTCCTTAATGACCTGTGAACCCATTCTCTATCGCCCACAATGGGGTAGTTTTGGCAGTGCGAAGCAATCCACCTCGTTTTGCTTTGTGACTCAAACCGCGTTGGAGCAAGGGTTGTCCGACAAGCTGAAGTTACGCAAACAACTGCTGCCTGTGAAAGGCACGCGATCGCTCAGTAAAGCCGATATGTTGCATAACAACGCGTGTCCTGAGATTGAAGTTGATCCAGATACGTTTCAGGTACGTGTCAACGGTGACATTGCAACCTGCGAACCTGTGTCGCGGGTACCGCTGGGTCGGCTGTATATGTTTCGGTAAATCCAGCGTGAGGGCAAAGATGCAAAAAACAGTCGCTCGTTTGGGGATAGGGGGTCCTGTTGGCAGTGGTAAAACGGCGCTACTGGAACGATTGGTACCGTTGCTGATGCAGCAAGGCATTGAAGTGGCAGTCGTTACCAATGATTTGCTGACACAGGAGGACGCCGATCGCCTCAAGCGCAAAGGCTTCTTACCCACTGATCGCATTATTGGGGTGGAAACGGGCAGTTGCCCCCATACCGCTATCCGCGAAGATCCCACCATGAATTTATTGGCAATTCGCAACCTGGAGCAATCGTTCCCAGAACTGGATCTTGTGTTTGTGGAAAGTGGGGGTGACAATCTTGCCTCGACCTTCAGCTACGACTTAATTGATGCATATATCTTTGTGCTGGATGTGGGTGCAGGCGATGATATCCCCCGCAAAAACGGTCCTGGTTTCATGCAGGCAGACTTGGTGGTCATTAACAAAATTGACCTTGCTCCTTACGTTGAAGCCGATTTAGACCTGATTCATCGCGAAGCGACAGAGCGCCGATGCGGTAAGCCGATCGCCTATACCAACTGCAAAACGGGTGAAGGATTGGATCAGGTAATGCAATTCATCTTTGACAAATTGCTGTTTCAATCAGTGCGGGTGCTGGCTTAATGACTGCAATGGAAACAATCATAAAAGATAGACAAACGGCAGATAGTGCTGCTGAACGCAGCGATCCATCAACTGTGGCTTTCGGTCGTACCTCTTCCAACCAGCTTGCTGTACAGATTGGGCTGGATCACTACCATCAATCTTTTGTACAGCGTCAGTATGCCACCTACCCCTTCAGGCTTTCGCGAGCGCTACGGCTTGATCCAACCGATGCTCACCGCACTTATCTTTACATCATGAATTCCTCACCCGGTCTACTGGCTGGTGATGCCTTTCAGATGAGTGTCCGACTCAGCGATCGTACTGCCCTTTACCTCACTGATCAGTCGGCAACCAAGGTGCATCAAATGGCGGTGGAGCAAAGTGCTCGCGTTCATTACGAGGTCGCAGTTGGCTCTGGCGCAAGCTTAGAGTACGTTCCAGAACCCATCATTCTTTACCGCAATGCCAGTCTAAAACAAACGATGCGGATCACGCTGGCACCCACCGGGAGCTTATTTCTCAGCGACATCATGGTTCCTGGCCGGCTAGCGCGAGGCGAATACTTTCACTTTCGTCAATATGTCAATCGGTTACAAGTTTACACACCAGCTGGAGACTTAGTTTTTACGGATGCTATGCAGCTCAAGGGGCAGGGCGATCGACCTCACGCTGCGGAGCCAGATCGCACCTCGTTTGATCGCGCGTCCCAAAGCCCTTTATTTTCGCCGTACCCTATCCTTGCCAGCCTGCTTTTGGTTCTGCCTGAAATTGATTTGCAACCGCTGAGCCAGGATTTAGCACAGTTTGCTCAGGTGCAGACCAATCTAACTGCTGCCAGTTCCCCTCTCCCAAACTGTAATGGTTTGTGGCTACGAGCAATGGCGGGTAGCGTGTCGATCGCTAAAACCTACATCAACTATGCGTTAACGAGAATGCGTCATCTCAATGGTCAACCCAGCTTGCCAGAGGTGCCCAAATGACAACTCTAGCAGAAACCTATTTGGGCAATCAGGTAGGTGACTCAGCGCTACAGCAGCAAGTGGAGCAAGCGCGTCAAGCCGGAACCTTACTGGAGGTTTATTTGCAACCAGGCGATCGCGCCAAAGGTCGTATTCATGCCCACTCTACCTGTGGCGTTGAGCTTGGCATCGTCAAAAGCCGTGACCATGCCCTGAAGCTGGGCGATATCTTTGTCACCCAATCAAACCAACTGTTGCTCATCCATCTCCACGCTCAGACTGTCATGGTGTTGAGCTTTGATGGCGATGCCACGGGTCATGCTATTGACCTCATTTATCTAGGGCATGTGCTGGGTAATCACCATTGGTCAGTGCTAGTGCAGGGCGATCGCATCTATGTAGAAATGATGGCTGATCCAGCCGTGATGGAAACGAAGATAAGAGCCGTCAACATTCCAGGTTTATATATCGACTACGAGGTGCGATCGCCTGCCGCTCCGCTACAATTCTCGTCTCATTCTCATCATTAAGGGGCCTAAACGACCGCTATGATTGATTCTCGGTTGGCGCTGATGCAATTGTCCGACTCCTTTTTCCCCTCAGGCTCCTTTACGCTTTCCCACGGACTAGAAAGCTTGGTGCAAACTAACCAGATCTGCACGGCAGCAGATGTGGAAACGTTTCTTTACCTGCTGCTACGCCATAAAATTGGCTGCTCAGATTTGGTTGCCCTGATCCATGCCTATCGCGCCAGTGCTGCCAATGAGCCTGACGAAATTCGACGTGCCGATGCGTACCTGTATGCCCAGACCCTGATTCAAGTAACCCGTGACGCGCAAGGTCGAAGTGGGCAAGCACTGTTGATGGTGGCACGATCAACCTGGCGCGATCAACAACTGGAGTCTTTACAGAATGATGTGGATACCAAGCGAACTCCTGGCTTACATCCGATCGTGTTTGCAGTTGTCGGTCGTGCGGTTCATCTGAGCGAGAGCGACACCAGCCTTGCCTTTCTCCATAGTTTTATCACTGGTGTCGTGGGAGCGGCGATTCGTCTAGGTGTTTTGGGGCACTTGGGCGCACAAACACTTCTCGCTAAGATGGCTGTAGAAATAGAGGCGATTGCTACTCAAGCCCTATCGCTGTCATTAGGCGAGATGTGGTCGTGTACACCTGCGATCGACGTGGCTCAAATGTTGCATCAACGCTCGCATAGCAAGCAATTTGCTACTTGATAAACGCCTATAGGGGAAACTAATCGTGTTCATCATGCTGCATATTTTGAACATCATTATGATTTCTCTAAAGGCTGGTTAGCCTGGGTCTACATCTCGATCGAACTCCTTAACTACAGCCGCCACAGCCTCAATCTCATGTTGTAGATCCTCAATCGAAGGTAGCTTCGCTTTAAACTCGTCCGGTAGTGCCGCCGAGGTGCGATAGGTAGAGATGTTCTAAGTCACGTTTAAGGGCTTTTTCACGCAGATCGAGAAACTCCAGGTTGTATTCTGACTTGAGTAAGCTTTGGGCAAAATCAGACTGAGGAGCCGGAAGTACTGCCTGAAAATTCGTTAGTGCGCCTCTCTAACAGTTATACAGATCAGTATCGATCTGGTGGATCAGGACATTGCGGCTCCACCCATTCTCGATCGTCTCTGAGGCAATTGATTGAAATCGCTTTGATCGCAGTAGTGCTTTGTACCAAGCATGGTAGAAACCCTATGGACCCGATTTCACCTATGGTGTATACGGGCGTCAGGTACGAGGACTTATTCGAGATCAGGGCAACCCTGGCAACCGAGCAACGAGCAAATTTTGTGAAGCTGTCTTGAGTTTGGCACTGCAAATTAATGAGTTGCCCGGTGGTCAAGCACGGGGCGGCATTCTTACACTAGCAACCGGGTTAGGGGATGTCCTAGCAGAGCGCTTACGTCGGGTTGGGATGACGCTAGAGGTGAACTCATCGTGATGCATAGGCTGGAAACGTGCTTAGGTTTTTCTTAGAGTGATTGCAGTTAGCGTCTTTGCAACCCTGAGCATTCTTTATATCAACGTCAAATCAAGCTTTTGCGGCATCGACTGTCCCATTTATATAGCAAAAGGCTGAAGGCTGAATAGAAACCCTTACTCAAAAGAAGTTTCAAGTCTGATGTCTGTCCTAACGCTCTCTTCGACTGCTATAGGTGAAAACGGGACAGTTCAAGCGGATGGACATCTCAACCAAACGCCTGTTGAGAACCCTAATTTATGCGCTTTTCAGCCTTAACGATCTGTTGCTAAAACTGAGCCTAAGACCCCTCTCACAGTTGGTCCTGCGATCGCCAAAACCCAGTCTTCAATCTGGTCTTCGGGCAGAACGAATGACCGACTCCGACTCGTTCCGGGTCTAAGCGAGAGCCGAGTTGCCATCGGAAAGTTTTCAGTTTTCATTGTTAGATATTGCCCCTGCCGCCAGGGTTCTAGAAGATTGTCGAAATAGGGTGAAAAGAACCGCCCTGACTGACCAGTAGGGTAGATATATCGCGATCGCTCTGGGTCAGATAAATCAATCAACTGCCGATAGCTAGGACCATTGCGATCCATCAAGAAGTTAGTGGAGTTGTAGGGACCGACATTGACTGTGTAGCGATCGCCTCCATAGGGAACCTGACGACGAATTGGCAACACCGGATGTTTAAAGACCGCCTGATGCACGTCACCCCACTGAGGAACGTTGCCATTAAACCCGTCAACTACTCGTTGTAGCGCCAGTGCTGCGTTGGTTAATGCCTGAGCCGCAGAACCACCTAACACTGGATCGCCCTGCGTCAGCGCTTTGAGCAAAAAGCGGGGAGCAGGTTCCTGAGCATTGCCTTCCAAAACTTCTAACCCGATCGATCGAGCTACAAATTTCGTCAGTTCGTTAAACCAGGCTTCAAACACAGTGCCGACTTGAGAATCGGGACGCAGATTGCCATCCCAATTCAATAGTTGGTTTAACCAATTTACGGTTTCAGTTGGAATTGGATTCAAACTATTGAGAATGGGCTGAAGCTGTTGCAGGATCGGTTTGAAATCGCGATAGAGCAGGGTTGTCTGGTCAAGCTGAATCGCCTGCATATCATCCAGCGAAAGCTTGTCCTTGCTCAAAATTAGCTGTTGAATGCGCTCTGCGCGATAAGGTTCTGCCCACTCCTGACTAATGGTGTAGGGATAGTTAGAAGGTGCAACCCGGTTGTTGGCAGTGACAATGAAACCAGAGTCAGGATTTAACACATGGGGTAATTGATTGAAGGGGATAAAGCCTTGCCAATCAAATTGCCCAGTGCCAGGAATGGGTAACAGCCCCGAATGACCATCTTGACGAATGGGAATTTTACCTGGGGTGTAGTGACCAATATTGCCATCCACATCCGCATAAACAAAGTTTTGGATGGGCGCAACATAGTTTTGCAGGGCGGTGGTGAACTCATCCCAATTGCGTGCCCGATTAATGCCCTGGAAGGCGGTAAGTGTGTTGTCCGTTTCACTCAGGCTGACAAACTGAAGCGCTAAAGGTTGCGAAATTCCTAGTGCATCCGAAATTACAGGACCGTAAACACTCTCACGAACCGGAAGCACAACATCCGCCGCACCGCGCACCTTGATGGTTTCGTAACGCACACTGTAGGGCCGCAGTTGATCACGGTAGAGGTATTGCCCAGGTTGGGTGGGATCTTCTACCAGCGCATAGAGATCTTGCACGTCGGCTTGAGTTGTCGTCACGCCCCAAGCAATAGAGTTGTTGCGCCCAATCACGACCCCTGGTAAGCCTGGAAAGGTTGCCCCAATCGTCTCATAAGTAGGTGCTTCCAGATGCGCCGCGTACCAAACGGAAGGAATTTGTAGCGTGATGTGGGGGTCATTGGCTAAGAAGGGCTTACCAGTGGTGGTGCGGCTACCTGAGATGACCCAGTTATTTGATGCAAACGTTTCGGGAGACAGCAGTTGGCTAGAGGCAAGCCGTTCTAGAGCAGCATCGTTCACAGGCTCAGCCAGCGCCGAAAGGTCAGTTTGGGGCAGAGCTGAGGAGTTACTAGAAGGTAAACCAGGAATTTTCGCGACATCTTCAGGGCGAAGAATGGTCAGATCGCCGGTATAGGGTGGAAAGATTTCTTGAATGCGGGCTAAAGGAATGCCTTGAGACAGCAGGCGCGATCGCAGAAGCTCTGATTGAAAGTTGCCCGATTGCACTAGACTTTGCAGCTTGACCGCTCCCAAAACATCAATGGGCTGCCACGGCTCAGGTCTGTAGTTCAACACCTGAAATTCTAGTGGTAGTGAAAGATTGAGGTTCAGGTAAGCATTAATGCCATTCGTGTAGGTATCGACAATGTGACGTGTAGCAGCATCCAAGTTGGTGTAGGCTGATGCGGCTGCCTGATAAAGTCCCAGAGTGCGGTTGGTAATGTCCTGTTGCAGTGTCGTTTCACCCACAACCTCTGATAGTCTACCCTGCGTTATTCTGCGTTGAAAGTCCATTTGCCAGAGGCGATCGTTCGCGTGCATGAACCCCAACGTGTAGAACAGATCATCCTCATTTTGTGCCTGGATATGGACAATTCCAGACGGTTCACGAGAAACGTTGACTCGATCGCTTAACCCTGGCAGATTAGCCGATGCACGTGACCCAACAAATGACAGCGCCTCTCTCACAACACCCCTTGCGCCTGTTAGATCTTGATCGGCTGACTGAAGAAACTGTGTAAGTTGAGCCAGGTTATCGAGTCCATTGTTGGGTTGTAAAAGAGCATTTAAAGCGGCGTTTTGTGAAAATGGCATGGGTTATTATTTCTCCTCAGGTGGGGCTGTTCTTTGAGAAATTTTTCAGTCAATAAGCACAAACCTTTTAACCGACGGGCTGTTAGAGACGTGAAGCTAAGTAGCTGGACGTAGCTATTTACAAGCTGCTTTTCGACTTCGCGTTCGACGTTTTGGCTAAGTTCAACGTCGAAGCATGAGCGCCCTTCGGCTTAAGCGCTCATGCCGAAGTCTCAATGCTCTTAGTCCTGTATGTCGGCCGGTTGAGCGCAGTCGAAACCTGGTCGCTAAGTGGTGCTTAATTTAGCCCTCCTACTTAGAACAATTCCGAACGCCGCTAAGGCAGGGTTACAAAGACAGTTTCCGACTTTGCAAGCTTCTGGCAAACCCGCCACAGTAGGGTGTTATGCAATAAGTTTGATGATACGATCAGCAACGGCATAATGGCGTTTATAGGCATTGCTAAACTGGTTCTATCGCAAAAATTGTTGAAGAACAAGCAATTTGGCAAGGGCAGTGCAGAAAGACCGAAGAGTAAAGACGCAGCACTAGCGTTAGCGTGCCAGCAAAACACAGTTAGTTTTGAGTCTGAGACGGCAACTCAAAACTCAGCGCCACAGACTCAGACGGTGGTTCTGGTGGTGACACCGTGACAGCAACTGCCACAGGTTGCAAAGGCGGCGGCGTCGCGTGAACAAAAGCCTCAACCGCTCTCAGTTGAGACCCGGCATCAACGGCAACCCACTGCCCCTCAGAGAAGCGGCGTAATTCAAAATGCAAGTGAGGACCCGTCGAGTTACCAGTGCTGCCTACACGCCCGATCGTGTCCTTCGCCCGCACTACCTGCCCTTCGGTTACTAGTAGCTCTGACAAATGCGCGTACAGCGTCTTATATTTTTCGTCAGGGTAACTCACAATCGCAGTCTTACCGTAGCCACCTTTCCACCCTGCAAAGACGACTGTACCAGAGTGTGCCGACTGAACGACAGCACCATGAGCTGCCGCTAAGTCAACGCCAGAGTGAAGACGCTGCTCACCTGTGATTGGGTGTGTTCGCCAACCGAACGGCGACGAAAACGGCACGACTTCTGCCAATGGGTAGTAAAAGCTTTTGTCTGCTGGGTCAAGTCGGAACGCCCAAGCAGGCAGCGAAGCCAAAACAGTAGCGGCAGTCAAAAGGACAGAAAACCCAACAAAGTCACAGGGCATAGATCCAGCCTCCGGTTGGGAAAGCCTTGGGAATGAGTGCAATTGTACTACAAACTGAGGTGATAATTGAGGGGCGAGACCAATCCCCTTCACCCTGCTTCCTCGCGTTCGTTAAGGGAACTAACAAAGAGGAACCCATGTCGCTTGCACTGCAAAGCCAAACAGTCAACAAGTTGACTTCGCTTTAACCACTTGAGAAATTGCTGCCCTAGCGATCGCTAGTAGTCTTGGTTCGGGAGCAGCCTTTCTGTTTTGTCTTTGTCGGTGGAAGAAGCCCAAAACTTAATTGGTTTAGTTTGACCTTGCTCTTGTACTCTTCAAACAGCTTCACTTAGAACAGCTTCACTTAGAGCCTTTGACATTGCTTCACCCGTAAACTCAGCCATTTCAGCTACCACCTCTTTAGAAAGGCGACTGGACACAAAAAACGTTTCGCCTATAGCCGCTGTCTTAAGCTCAAGCCTAAACTGAGCATCAACAATGCCAAAAAGAGGTACAGCCAGCGTGAGCGGTATTGTTTCAAGTGCATAAAGCAAATTCTTTGCTGCTAACCTAAAGCCCAGCCAAAGCAGCCAAACACCTTAAGCCTAAAATCAGCACTTCGTTACTTTTGGCGTGGCTGCAAGGCTGCAAGAATGTCGTCAACCGACAAGCTCAAGTTTGGAAACACCTGTGATCGTACTGGCTCAGCACCACGAAACTGCATGAACTGATACTCGCCACCAATCAACTGGTACACCGTGATTAACGGCTGCTTTGGAGAATCGATGTGGTGATTGGCTCCGAGCACGAGATAATCGACAATCCAGTATTCAGCGATGCCCATTTCTTCGTAATCTGGCAACTTGCGCTCATAGTCGTCACGCCAATTGCTGCTGGTGATCTCGATGACGAGTTAGGTGGAGATTCCCTTGGAGACAGTTGATTCCTTCTGCCAACGAGGGTCCTCGTCAATCGTGCGCTCGTCTAGCACCACCAAATCTGGCAAGTAACCCGCTTTGTCAGGCTCCGGCTTGACATAGCAGGTCTAAAGGAGGAAGAAAGGTAGGTCTTGCTCCTTCAAACCTGCCCACAACCGCACATCAAAAGAAACCCCCGACCAAGCGATCGGGGGTAAGGGATCTGAAGGGTTATGTTGATGATGCGTTTAAGGGTATTGACCAGCCGTGCCATCTTCGTTGCGCCACTGCGTTAAAGCAACACGAAAATCAGGACGATGATCTGGATCACCTGGTATAGCTACCTCAAAATCGGCGTAGCCTCCCGGTGGCACCGCTGACTGTTTAGTCCGCATCGATTCCACCAGTTTTTTTGATCCAACATCAATGGAAACGGTGACTCTCAGGTCACGAATAGACTGCTTTGTCTGATTTTGCACCTTGCCAGAAAGCGTCCAACCATTATCGCCACGACCTTTGATCTCGCGTGCTGTCTCAGCCACCTGCCCACCTTTAGCAGCTTGCTTCTGAGGCTTCAGGGCGGTCTGTCGAACGATCGGATCACTAGCGACATTGATGGCTGTTGGCTTACCAGTACATAAAGCCGTCAGGTTAACTATGCGCCCCGACTGAGTTTGCACATAGCAGGGGTAATCCGGTTCAGTCGGTCGGCTAGAAGCCCCCGAAGTTGACAGAGAGAGTGCAGTAGTAACAACTGAGACAACAGCCCAACGAAGAAGGTTCATGGTTTGACCGGGTAAGTGCTGTTTCAAGCGTTCCCGGTGTAGAGAGAAAAATCTCAACGTTGTTATAAAGAGTTCACCAAGACGGTGATACCAAAGTCAAAAGTTGGAAGCGATCGCCCCTAAAAGACCCTCAACCGAGCGACGAAAGCGCAAAGTACGGAGCGACGCTGGCAGCAATTTATGGACGATTGCCGCATGAGCGTGATGGCAATTTACGGACCCTTGGTGCTGGCGACTCTGAGTGGATGGAAGCAACCGCGATTGTATTTAGCCTTAGATACGACGGTTTTGTGGAATCGCTTTTGCATGATTCACCTGTCGGTAGTGTGCTGTGGACGGGCGGTTCCCTTGTTGTGGCGAGTCCTTGAACATAACAGTGTCACCGTTGCCTTTAAAGCGTTGCTGCTCCGTTTTGCCCTTACACAACGAGTTTGATAACGTTCCTTTGCCACACAAGAAACCAAGGGGTAAGGCATTGAGTGAACAACAGAAGCAGGAGCGCCGAGGGTTCAGTCATTAACGAGTGGTAGGTGAACATGCCCATGCTGGTAGAACGCGCTATCGTGCCGTAGCAGATGTCTACCGAAAGCGTGTACCTAATTTCGATGACCGCTTAATACTTAATGCAGTCGGTTTATGGAACTTCTATCTTCATGCAGCCTAACTTGGGGGGACAGCAGAAAACCTCGTTCTTAAAATCAGGTTATTTCTCAACAAACCTAATCTACTGAGTTTCCATCCAGGTCAGGCATTTTTGCATTTGCTCTGCCATGGTTGAGCGATCGCTATGGTAGCGACGACCATGTCCTGGCAACACCCACTCAAACGAATAATCTGCCAGCCGTTTCATTGAGCGGGTGAGTTCCGCCCAAGAATACCAGCAGGCTCTGCGAAAGGCATACAGGTGATGCAGCTCGTCTGACCAGGCAAGGTGATCGCCGGTAAACAAAATCGTGTTGTTATAAAGTAATACCGTATGCCCTTTGGTGTGACCGGGAACAGGAAGAATCAACAGATCAGGTTCTAGCTCAAAGGGTTCTAAGCCTGATAGTTGAATTTCAACATCCTGGGTGGAATGGTTAATTTCATCTTGGTGAAGGATACGATCGCAACCAAAGTGCTGGTGAAATTTTTGATGGTCTGCCACATCATCTCGGTGAGTCAAATAGAGATAACGAATGCCGCCCATCGCCTCCAGTCGTTTCACTAGCGGGGGTGCAAAGCGAGGTGAATCAACCAGCACATTTCCTTCGGGCCGTTGAATCAAATAGCTAGCCGCTCCATAGGAATTTTCGGCGTGATAGCCGCAGTGATACACAGTTTCTGTAATGGGAATCGGCAAGCTGTGGTGAACCTGCTTTATATCTTGCGGCTTTTCGATCGTACCAATGGATGCCGTTGGGCAAGCCAATAACGCTTGCATTGCCCGCAGACGTTCTGCTGCATTAGTTGGTTGATGGTGCACAGCAGACTGATCACCTGCCGCATGAAACGTTTCTGGAGCCATCCATCGACAGGTATCACAGTCAATGCAAGTGGAATCAACGTAGAAGTCACCACTCACATTTTCGGAGCGGCGTTGAGTGAGGTGTGCCATAAAACAAAGTGTCGTGATTACCTCCAGGCTACACATCGACGCTCATTTTGTGGCAATGCTTCTCACAAGTTTGGCTAGTAGTTCGGGCTCTTTAAGGAGTTGAGCTATAGATAGGTAAAAAGTGCTAAAGCCTAATAAGTAGAAGGGTTAAATTAAGCACTACTAAATTAAGCACTACTTAGAGATAGAGACTGGGTTTCGACTGCGCTCAACCCTTTGGCATACAGGAATAAGAGCCTTGAGACTTCGGCGTGAGCTTTCGACCTGAACGCCGTTCGGCTTGAGCGCTTAGGCTTCGACGTTGAGCTTAGCCGCAACGTCGAATACGAAGTCAAAAGGTAGTTTATAAAGAATTATGCTCAGCTACTTATTGAACGCTTTTTTTACCCACTTTTAGCGTCAGGACAGTCTAAAATGCGGCTACTTAGTGAAGAGTAAACTAGCTGAGTCGTACAAACTTGTATTGTTTTCTAGTTACTTGTGCTGCGCTAAGGTCGGTTTACTAGGTAAAGAGGATTTGTAATGGTGAACTACTCTCAGGCGGTCAAATGTGCCCTTCTTTCGCAGGAAATCTATCAGGATTTCTCTCAGCTTCGATTTAGTGAGTTTCCTAACCTGACTCCAGACTTGATTGACCAAACGAGTACTGATACGCAATGTGCGCTCTTGTCGGATGTCTCAGGTGCCATCTACATCGTATTCCGTGGCAGTGAAAAGCGTCTGGACTGGAGCACTAGCTTTAACTTTGAGCAAGAAATGGTTGAGTTTCAGCAAACAGTAGTTCAGGAACAGATTGTGCAGGAGCGAGAGCAAGTCTACCCCTATCAAGGTGAAAGCCAATCTGGTGCGAAAATGCACCGGGGGTTTGTCGCAGCTTACTTGTCAGTCCGAGAGCAAATTCACAACTATTTAAGGAGCCGTGCTGCTACAAGTGTGACAGTTACAGGTCATAGTCTGGGCGGAGCCTTAGCAACCCTGTGTGCCGTTGATGTGCAGTACAACTTTTCAAGTAAGTTTGCGATCGACATCTACACGTTTGGTGCGCCGAGAGTTGGCAATCAGGGGTTTAGAGAGTCCTTTAACCGTCGTGTTCCCGCTAGCTATCGCTTTGTTTATGGGATGGATCTGGTGCCTGCTTTGCCAAGACCCTGGCAGGGCTATAGTCATGTGGATCAAGAATATAGATTTGGTCCTCGTTTTAGTCTGAAATTTTTCTCTCAACGCTTTGAAGACCATAAGATTGCAAACTATATTACTGCGCTGAAGACTCTGGCAGCGACGCAGGGCAGTTAATTGAAGTTTCAACTTCTCGACTGGAAGGAAAAATGACGTGCCAAGTGAATGGTCACCAGCGGAAGTCGAGGCTGTTGTTGCAGATTACTTCACCATGCTCTCCCTGGAATTACGACGGGAGCCTTACAACAAAGCTGCACATCGACGAGACCTTATCCAACTTCTTAAGGGGCGATCGGAAGGAGCCATTGAGCGAAAGCACCAAAATATCAGTGCCATTCTGATGAAGTTTGGTTATCCCTACATCTTTGGCTACAAGCCGTTGGGCAATTATCAATCTCTACTTTATGAGGTTGGCGTCGATCGCATCAGTTCAGATTCAAGCTTTAGCGTAATTGTGCAGCAGGTAGTGGAAGAACCTGCCAACATCCCGACTGTCAAGGATTTACTGTCTCGGCTTGATTCGCCTCCTGAACCATACACTCCTGCGCCAACCGTAGAGCGATCGAAACCGTTGCGTCGTGTCCGTCGTGCCATCAATTATCTGGAACGAGAAGCCCGTAATGCCTCCCTTGGCAGGGCTGATGAAGAATTTGTGCTTAATTTTGAGCGAGCGCGGCTCATTCGATTAGGACAAGAAAGCCTTGCAGACCGAGTAGAACACATTGCTGTGACCGAGGGCAATGGGGCTGGTTTTGATGTTCGATCGTTTGAAGCGAATGGGAGCGATCGCTTCATCGAAGTCAAGACAACCGCTTACGGTAAGCAAGTTCCATTCTTCGTTTCCCAGAATGAGGTAACGGTCTCCCAGAATTACAGCGATCATTACCATCTATACCGTGTGTTTCGATTCCGGGATGATCCACGGCTATTCACACTCACAGGCGCATTGA
The DNA here is from genome assembly GCF_014695795.1 of Phormidium sp. FACHB-592. Taxonomy (NCBI): domain Bacteria; kingdom Bacillati; phylum Cyanobacteriota; class Cyanophyceae; order Oscillatoriales; family Oscillatoriaceae; genus Phormidium; species Phormidium sp. FACHB-592. The sequence continues at coordinate 13,554 of NZ_JACJOZ010000089.1, read as the reverse complement.
GTCACATTTGCAACCTGAGTCCAATACAATTTGTTGCTCGGATTGCGTAGGCGATCGTCTTCCTTCTTCCATCTATTCAGTTGTTCATCATGTTAGGGGTGCCTAGCGGGACTCGTTCGCAAAGCGTCTCCGAATGGAGAAACCTGTTAATGACCAGCTACCCTTCGGGAACGCTTCGCGAACACAGGCTGGTGTCTTGACCTTACACATCTATGCATTGGTCGCAGTCGCGAGACTTGAACTCGCAATGACCAAGTTATAAAGCTTGGGGTGCCATTAAGCTACGCGTGATGAGCTGCCAGCGCTTAGACAGACGTTAAGATTTGCTCGAAGGCGATCGCTAGTTTGGTTTGAAACCGTTGCTGGTGCTTAATTTTCCAAATAGGCTGCACAATTTCGAGCAGGGTGCCGATGCCTTTACGGCTCCTGGTAATCTCGATCGCGCGGAGGGTTAGTAGTTGTAATTCCTTTTGAATCATGAGTTCAGGCAGTGCGGCAGCACCCACCCCTGTTTCCACGATCGCTTTAACCATCTCACTACTACTCAAGATTAAAACGATCGGCAATTGATCGCTATCAATGCCCCAGTTCTGCAACGCTTGCTCAAACATTTGTTGAGCCCCTGACCCAGATTCACGCATCACCCAACCTGTTTCCATCAGTTCTTGTACTGAAATGCGCGCGCGGTTGTACCAGGGATGGGTTTTGCCGACAACCACTTGTAGCCGTTCATGCCCAACGACAGTTTGTTCTAAAACACTTTTGAGCGCTGGTTTCACATCACCAGTGACAACGCCCAGATCAAATAAGCCCGTAGCGGTGCCTTCGCAGATTTCTTCAGCGTTTGCCAAGGGACAGTTGACTGAGATGCCAGGATATTTATGTTTGAAATGGCTAATTTTTGCGGGTAGCCAGTAGTTCCCGATCGTCAAGCTTGCCCCTAAACGCAGTTCACCGCGCTGCAAATTGTTCAACTCCCGTAAGCCCCGTTCGGTCAGCGCTACTTGCTCCAAGATTTTTTGGGCTTCAAGCTGTAGCAGGATGCCCGCTTCTGTAATCTCAATCCGACGACCGACGCGGTGAAAGAGTTTGACGCTGTATTCTGTTTCCAGGCTTTGAATAGCGGCGCTGACAGCAGGTTGGGTGACATAAAGTATTTCAGCCGCACGTGTGAAGTGTAACTGTTCAGCAACTGCCAAAAAAATGCGTAATTGTTCTAGTGTCATCAGAGCATTTTAAGGGCTGGCAAAAGCGATCGTTTCATCAATACCTGACGCTTTTATAACCCTCAGAAAGCGATAGTTTTGTGCGGGTTACCTCCATCGCTTCATTAACCATCTTAATGGGATCATTGTAGGCTAGTCTTCCTGTGCCATGCTGGCTGTAGGCACCCGCAATTCAAGTTTGCCTTTTAATCATGCATAACCTGGCTTTATGCATAAACAAGCAAAGAACATTTGATTCTATTGATATAGCTCTCTACATTGAGACTATGCTTTTTGCATGGAAACCTTGCTGAAGCAAACCCCACATTCCAGGTTGGTGCAGTGGCATCGATTGGAGTTTCTAGGCTTGGAAATTTGCACATGATGAGTGAAGTTCAATTGAGTCAAAGTGTTCATGGTTTAAGACCAAATTATCTGTCTTCGGGAGAAGTGTTGGCGCAGTCGTTTGCTGTGATCGCGCCTATCACCATACCCGCATCCAATTTGGGCTTGATTGTAGCGCTGGCTGGTAATGGTGCCTGGCTGAGCTTTGTGATTGGGTTGGTGGGACTAGTGTTTGTTAGTCTCAACATCAATCAATTTGCGAGTCGCTCTGCCTCACCTGGTTCGCTTTATACCTACATTGTGAAAGGGCTGGGACCGACCGCCGGTGTAGTTTGTGGCTGGAGCTTAGTACTGGCATATTTATTTACTGGGATGTCGGTGCTCTGTGGGTTTGCTAACTTTGGCGGCGTGTTATTGGGGCATTGGGGCATTCATCCCTCTAGCCTGACACTCTTGGCGATCGGTGCTGGTATTGCCTGGTACGCTGCTTACCGCGATGTACAGCTTTCAGCCGTTGCCATGCTGTGGCTAGAAGGCATTTCTCTTGCGTTGATCACGGTTTTAGCGATGATCATTTGGGCGCATCACGGCTTTGCATTGGATGTGCCTCAGCTCACGCTGCAAGGTGTGACACCAGGAAATGTGGCAATGGGCTTAGTGCTGGTCATGTTTGGCTTTTCAGGCTTTGAAAGTGCAACTTCGTTGGGTGATGAAGCACGCAAACCTTTAAAGACGATTCCTAGAGCGGTGATGGGCAGTGTGGTGCTGGCGGGTTTATTCTTTATCTTCACCACCTATGTGGAAGTATTGGGCTTTAGCGGTACGGGCATATCGATCGCCAACACAGAAGAACCGTTAGGCTTTCTTTCGCAGCAAGCGGGCGTGGGTTTTCTAGGTGAGTTGATTGCCGTTGGAGCGCTGTTTAGCTTCTTTGCCTGCGTGTTGGGCAGCATTAATCCGGCAGCGAGAGTTTTCTTTACAATGGCGCGTCACGGGTTGTTCCCAGCCTCTCTAGGTACAGCTCATGCAGACAACCGCACTCCCCATATTGCTGTCACGTTGTGTTCGTTGCTGATGTTTTTGGTGCCTGCGTCATTGTCTCTGTTTCACATCAAGCTGTTTGACTGTATGGGCTATTTGGGCGCGATGTGCAGCTATGGTTTTTTGACGGTGTATACGCTGATTTCGATCGCTGCACCTGTTTATCTGTACCGCTGTCATCAATTACGAGTGCGCGATGTCTTGATTGCAGTGGTCGCAGTGGGCTTCATGCTCATTCCTATTTTGGGTAGCGTGGGTCTTCCCGGTAGCACCTTGTTTCCCATACCGGCAGCGCCCTATGATGCCTTCCCCTACTTGTTCTTGTTGTACCTGACGGTGACCTGTGGCTGGTTTGTCATGCAGCGGCTGCGATCGCCTGCCATTGTGCGCTCAATGCAACGCGGTATGGAAGAGATTCACGTAAGATTTGCTGCCCCCGACCCCGTTACCATTCCATCTGCTTCTGATGAATCGTCATTCCTTCAATAGGGAGAACAACCGCCATGAATGAGCTTTTAGCAGCAATAACAACGGGGCTGACTGCATTTACAGCTACCAACCTGGACGATATTTTGATTCTGCTGTTGTTCTTCTCACAAGTGAATACCGTGTTTCGACGACGACATGTCGTAGCGGGTCAGTATCTCGGCTTTGCTGCTCTAGTTGTAGTCAGCCTACCTGGTTTTTTTAGTGGTCTGCTGTTGCCGCGTCCGTGGATTGGTATGTTGGGCATTGTCCCGATCGCGATCGGCATCAGCCGTTTACTGCAAACAGAGAGTGAGGCTGCCGAGACAGAAACGTCGCCTTCAGCTACACCGTCTACCTGGCTCACGATGCTGTCACCCCAGGCTTACAGCGTTGCAGCCGTCACGTTTGCTAATGGTGGCGATAACATCGGCATCTATATGCCCTTGTTTGCCAATAGCCCCTGGGAAAGCCTCGTCGTGATTCTGAGTGTCTTCTTTGGGTTGATCGGTGTGTGGTGTGGTGCTGCCTACCAGTTGATGAAGGTGCCAGCGATCGCTGAAATGCTGACGCGGTATGGCAATCAACTCGTGCCGTATGTTCTCATTGGTCTAGGTGTGTTGATTTTGCTTGATAGCCACACCCTCGAAAATCGTGGGCTAGTCGTTCTCACACTCCTGATCAGCGGCACCTTTACGCTCAATCTGCTCCGCAAACTGGAACAGGTGTCAGTGGCAAAGCTTTACTCCACTTCTAAGGCTGTGTCCAAGATGGAGAAGAATTAGAAGAGTTTCTTAGCATAGTGCCATGAATTGGTTGACACAAGCCATTGTTACTGGGGTGACAGCGTTTGCCGCAACCAACATTGATGACATCGTGATTTGAATGCTCTTCTTTGCTCAAGTCAATGCCACGTTTCGACCAAAGCCTATTTTTATGATGCGGCACCTCGGATCCACGGCTTTGTTTGTCCTGAGTCTGCCAGGTTTGGGCGTTATTCTAAGCTTTTTTTGTCATGGTCAGTGTCTGTTGTTTGACCCCGTATCAACTCACTCGACAACCCATGATCGCTCAAGGTCTCACCCGTCGCAGCGGTACGATCGTTCCCTTTGTGTTAATCGGCTTAGGCGTTTTTATTTTGATTGATAGTGAGACGTATTGGCTTTTGCCAGAGTTTTGAGAGAGCAGCCACCAGCCAGGAGGAGGGAACAAAGAAAAAAAGAACGAATGACGAATCACGCACCACGCGTTTTTGACACAAAAATCAGTCCCACTTTCACGCTTTATTAAGGAAAACAACCATGAAACGATTCAAACTCGCCCTCATTGCTCTAGTGATGCTCATTAATTTTGTCGTTGTGCAGCCATCCTGGGCAGACCCAGTTAAATTAACGGAAACCCCTGACTATACAGATGTGACTCAGGCGATCGACAAGCTGCTCAAAATCAAACAAGATCCCAATCAAACTGCTTGGAAACCGGCAGCACTCGAACAACAATTGGGTGAGTTGAACTTGCAAAAGTACATTTTGGAATCGGCAACCGAATGGGGACAGTGCCGCAACGAAACAGGTAAAACGTTAGCGGTCTACGTACATAAAGGTAAAAAAGCCGATCAACCCAACACGCTTTACTATTTAGGTAATGGTCAGGTGACCGACGATGATTTCAGTTGTGACGGTGTGTATCTGCCCACAGGCGCTAAAGTCGATGGTTTTGGTACAACAGAAGCACCCGCACTCACTGCACCACTGGCTTTCAAGGTGGTGGGTGGCACTCAACTCGTGGCAAAAGCAAACCCTGATACTGACACGATCACCTTTAATGTGAAGCCTGCCAAAGTATTTAAGGTGGGTGAAGGCACCTGGTCCATTCCTAACCTGACTCAAGCCGATGTCGAAGCTGCGAAACCCAATGCCCCGATCGAAGATTAACTACTTACAGCAAGTGGGTTTCTGACGCTTTCGCTTCAGTCTAAACGCACCGCTTGCGTCAAGAAGCCCACTTCTGCCCAGACACCAACCATTCCGCTTTTACCTGAGATCCTGTTGATGCAACTGTTCCTTAAACCGATGAACGCAAACGCCGAAAAAACAGAGCTTGCTAGAAAACGCAATCCCAACCGTGTTCGCGATCATCTCGCTAACGAGCGTACCTATCTAGCCTGGATGCGAAGCGCGATCGCCCTGATGGGTTTTGGCGTGCTGATTGTGCGGCTACGAATTTTGCGTCCCCCAATCGCGCCACAGCCGCCCGGTAATGGATGGAAACTGGGCTTGGCTTTCTCCATTGTTGGCTTATTGATGGTGCTACTGTCTACTCAACATTACTTTAGTGTTCGCAACGATATTGATGACGACACTTATGAGCCTGGCGATCGCTGGGTCTTGCTAGCCAGCATGGCAGTGCTCATTCTGGGCTTAGGCGTCGTGTACTACGTGTTTTCAATTCCCTTCGATACGCTCGGCACTGTCCTCGTTGAGTAAGGTTTTGGATGTCATCAAGCGCGGTTTAAGCACAAAGCTAGTAGCGATCGCCCAGGCAATGGCAATAAGCCAGCCCGCCAAAATATCACTGGGGTAATGGACGCCCAAATACAACCGCGTCCAGCCAATGGTCAGCACAAAGAGACTGCCGAGCGCTACAACCGCACCACACCAACGGCTACCCCACGTCAGAATGATCAGCACTGCCACGAACTCCATACTTGACATGGCATGACCGCTGGGAAACGAAAAGTCCTGAGGTAAATACGTCTTTTCCCACAGATGCGGTCGGACGCGGTGTAACCACACTTTTGCGTTTGTGTTAATCAAGGCACAGCCCGGAAGTGTGATGAGAAGATACAGCAACGATCGCCACTGCCGCCGGACAAACAGCAGCAGCATGATGGCAACTGTTGCCGGAAACACACCCCAACGCGTGCCCAACTTAGTGAAGAACGTGGCAAACTGATCGAGGGGTGCTTGAGCGTTCGCGTGAATAGCGATTAAAAGTGAGCGATCCCAGTGGAACCCATTATCTTGTGACCAGACCTGCACTGCCAGCACCGCAAAAATCTGGAGTGGTAGATAAACCCCGATCAGCAGCAGCAACAGCGATCGCCAATGTCTATTAAACCACTGCTTGAGAAACGTGCCAAAGGACTGCAACTTCGCCCATGTTTGAGCTTGCTTGGACTGCTCCATTGTTCACACCGAATGCGCCAACTTCCAACTCACCCCGACAAGAATCACATAAATCATAAACCGCAGCGCTTTCTGCGGTGCCAACTGGCAAAGTTTTGCACCCAGTAAGACACCCGGTACCGAGCCTGCCCAGATCGGTAAAACCAAACTCCAGTCAACCGTGCCTAAGGTCAAATGCCCAACAGCAGTAAAGCTCAGTAGAATCGCCGCCTGCACAATATCGGTGCCGACTAGCTTGCGTGCATCAAGCTGAAAAAACGCAATCAGCACTAGCGCAAACATGGAGCCGGATGAAACACTTGTCAGCCCCACAATGCACCCTAAAATTGCGCCAATCACGATCGTCAAAAGTCGTCCCCACCCTGTTTCCAGATCAAGTTTTGGCAGCACTGGTACTGTAAGCGTTGGCACAAACGAGAATAGCAGTAGCTGCAACAGCGCCAAGAGCGTCACGCCTAAAATGGTGTAACCAATGAGGTGCAGCAGCAATGCGTCTAGATTAAGGTCATGAGAGCGCCGCATCAGATGCAAAAGACCCACACCCGCTAACGAACCGGGCACGCTACCCAGCGCTAGCCACTTCGCTATAGTGCGGTCTAGTGTTTGCTGTTGCCAGTGCTGCCAGCCTCCTACCACTTTCATCAAGGTCGCCGCTACTACATCAGAACTGATGGCGATCGATGCGGGCACTTGAAAGACAAAGATCAACATCGGTGTAATCAACGATGCGCCGCCAATGCCAGTTAAACCTACAACAATGCCCACGGCAAAGCTGAGAAACGAAAGCAATAAATAGTCCACACTTACCGCCCGATCGCTGTAAGGGGCAGTTGTAAACCAAGATGCAAGGGGTTTGTCGCGAAGGGCAGAGGCACCTCAACGAACTTAAACTGCGCCAATACCACGATCGCTAGCGTAAAAACGGTCGAAGCGCACACACCGATCAGCAACTCTTTCTTGCGATCGCGTTCATGCATCTCAGCTTGAAACACATCTACCGCACCCGCTTGCATGAGGAAGATGCCAACTAGGTTAGAAAGCCAATAACCTACAACCATCCCCGGCAGCAGCCAATCAGCCACAAGTAACTGGCAAAGCAAGCCAAACCCGTAGGCGATGGGCAGATTAAAGATGAGATCATTCCACCAGCACAGCGGCGATAGTAACCACCCCACCCCAAACAAGAAACCGCCCCGTAGTTTTTTGGCTGTCAGTCCTCGTAGCAGCGTTAGCACTGACCAATTGCTTGGTTGCGGAGCACCTGGTTCTAGTGCCGCCAGCGTTTCATGCCTCTCGTTCAAATCCACCATGTTAAATACGGTATCTCGACGAATTTTCCGTATTTTATCATCCTTAAGGATCAACAGCTTCCTTCTGTCGAGGGAAAGCTTTCAAGACACTCTCTGTAGTGCGGTCGCCAGCCAAAAGCAGCGTCAGTCTCGAAAGCCAGCCTCTAGCCAGTAACTTTGAGCAAGTGTGACTGGTTTAGATGTAGTACATAGGGCTTTTTTGACGGCGCTCGCTCAACTGCTGGCACAAATCTTGCAGCGTACAGTTGCCCAAAAAGGTTTGAGAAACCGTATTCGCCTGTTGCCAGAAAGCATAAATGGTTTCACGCTCTGACGTTGAAGCAGGCGTCTGCTCGCGCACCTTTCGCGCACCATCTATCAACGCCAGTACTTCTAGTAAACTAATTTGCCAGGGTTCACGAGCAAGTACATAGCCCCCCCGTGAACCACGCTGACTTTGCACCATACCACCGCGCCGTAAGATGGTGAGAATATGTTCCAAGTAACGATCGGGAATGCCGTGTTTAGCCGTAATACCGCCGATCGTCAGCGGTGGTTGTTTCTCAGTCTGGGTTGCTAATTCTAAAAGCGCGATGAGTGCGTACTCCATTTTGGAGGACAAATCCAACGGATCGTAGTCTGGTGGGTTTGGTGTTTTTGAAGTGCGCCGACCGTTTGCACGATTAAGCGCTTGTTTCACTGGTTCAACCATGTTGCTATGTCAGATAGTAGCGATGTGAGGTGTTTTAACCAAGCACTTTCAGTGCTTGACGGCTGTCTACTGTTTCACGCCTGCGTTGGGCTCAGCGTTCTCTAAGCGGCAGTTCAACGAGTAGAAGATAATGCAAGCCGCTGTCTGTCTGGCGAAAACACCAGCGCAGTCGTCTTGAGGAACAAGCATTGAGCCAATGCCAGTCTTGAAAAGGGGGTGGGCTGTGCCTCAGCGAAGCCATAGCCAATGGTGATGAACTGTACAGCGCACATCTTCAACTCACTTGGGTTCCGCTCTGCTCAAGAGCACTGAGACGCTGCCACAAAGATCGATATCACAACAATTAGTCACCCTTTAGTTCAAGGCATAGCTAGGGCTAGGAAAGGTTTTAACTTTTTGGGTTTGACAAAGACCGTTTGATAACGCTCTAGCTCAAGTTGCTTGAAGTCCTTAAACAAGGCATGATGCTGAAACACAAAACCAATGCTTCGATCTTGTACCGATCGATCTGTAGCATTCTCGCTTGTTAGCCAAATCTCGCCCTGATCGGGTCGCTCCAGGCCAGCAATCATTCGTAGTGAGGTCAATTTACCAGATCCAGAAGGACCTAGTAGCGCCACTAATGAACCCATCTTAATTTCCAGGCTAACGTCGTCAACGGCATGGAACGAGCCGAAAGACTTGGAAATGCTCTGCACCGAAATGCCCACGCGAGCCCTCCTAAAAACCAGTACGTTCTTTATACTACGAATCACCTACCAAGATATAGTACATTAAGAGGAGTTTTTGTACACACTGTAACAAGGAGACAACGAGTGCTCAATCATGGCAGGTTTAGGACCGCTTCACGCTGCTTTGACCCAACGCTTTGCTTGAGGATCTACTCCACGACGTAAGCAGTGCAAGGTTTAAGTATTGAAGCTGTTAACGCATGAACAACACGAGTGATCGAGTCTAGGCGCACGATCGCATTTACAACGGTTGCCTGCTCATCAATCGTCCCTTATGTTCTGTTGCAAAACCGCTTTGATGAAAGCTTTTCTAGCTAATGCAACGATCACTTCTGGCTAGACTTCACCAAATCATCCAATCCCAACTCTAATAATTTTGCTGTTTCATCACCCACAATCAGCGGCAGTTTACCATCCCACCGTTCGACTGCTTGCTTCTTTAACAATTCAGGCGTTAAGGTCTCACGGATTAGCCGCTGTGCTTCAGCTTCTCCCTTCGCCAAATTGACCCTTGCTTCTGCCTGCCTGACCGCCTTACGTGCAATAAATTCCGCTCGTTTCGCTTCCTGCTCGGCAACCTGTTTTGCTTCTACAGCATCACTAAACCGCTCTGAGAAGTGTGCATGTACGAGCGAAATGTCATCAACCGCAATGTAATAGCTTGCCAAGCGCTCAGTTAAAGCATGATCAAGACCAGCTTTTACTTCCCCACGCCGTGTAATAATTTCTTCAGCCGTATATTGCGCCATGACAGCTTTCAACACTTCCTCAACGGCTGGATTAATAATGCTATTGGTAATGACTAAGGCATTACCAACCCGTTGAAAAATAATGTTGACCTTCTCTGGAATGAGATGCCAGTTAAGTGCCACATCAGCATAGACATCTTGAAGGTCTTTTGAGGATGCTTCGGCAGAAATTTCCTGATTCTGAACGCGTACACTTACTGGTTCAACGGTCTGCACGATCGGGATGAGTAGATGCAATCCCTCTCCTAATATTTGCTCCTGCACCTCACCAAATTTCATCAGAATGCCTCGTTCTCCGGCGTTGATAACCACAAAGAAAGTAGACAAAATAGCTAATGCCAGCAGCAGCGTGACTATTTTAATGACGACATGAATGTCATTTCTCGTTTTTTGGGTTGATTCTAAATCTTTAATCTCATTAGTCGATTCTAAATTCATATAGATCGTAGTTATTTAAGATCAGCGTAGAGAAGCAGCCAATCACGGCACTAATTTTAGGTTAGGTTGTAATCGATACTGCTAGCGAAAGTATGATAACTGCCTTTAAGAGCGTATTACAATATTAGCTCAATCGGGACTTCGGAGCGTTACAGGAGAAAGTTTTCAATTGTTGTCGAATCTTCAATGGTTTTCGAATAGTAAAGAGGTGAATGTGCGTAACCCTTTTGTATAATTGCTACGCTTATCTTAATCTTATTCATAAGTGTCATCTTTTGCGGCTTTATCTTATTGAGGCTTATCCCAATATTGCTTCTCTAAATCTGGAAACTCTTGCAACAACCTGGACGTTCGTCCTTTAAGGCGCTTCGCCATGTCACTGATTGACTTGGAAGGAGGATACTCAATGTACACGGACCTGATCCTTACTTACTGTCCCTTTAAGAAGTTTGATGCCCTCTGCATCACAAATCTGAATAATCAACTCTCGAAACCGCTTTTGAATCTTGCCTTTAAGCACGTGTTAGCGATATTTCGTTACCCAAATAAGCTGGACGGTCAAGCAGCTAATCGTGTGGCTCCTTTTACGTTGTTCTGCCATGACGTTTTTCGTCAAAGCTATCATCTACTGGACAGCGTCAACCTCTGCTCAGATGTGTGTCGCTGTTAAAGCATCTTACTAAAGGGGGAGTTTTTGACTAACGGGCTGAGACAACAAATTAGGGTTAGTTTGGTGAGTTAAGTATATGAATACCCAATTGTAAAGGCGACAAACTATTTGACCAGAACGGCAGCTTGTTTGTTATCAATTCAATTCTTTCTACACCGTCTGTTGAAGCAATTTCTATAGCCCCATGTCAGAAACGCTAAAAATGAAGTGTCTTTCTAGTAATGATTTCAGGCGTGAAAAACTAGACTTCTAATTTGTCGCTGCGGTCAGCTAATTGGTTGCTCTACATAAGTGGGTTGAATTGAGTTCATGAGTGCACTACTTGTACTAAAAAACTGTTTGATGCCGTTGTAAACGCGCTCGTTCTTATGTTCTATTTGTGCTGTACTTGCTATGATTTCACTCTATGGGCTGCAAACAATAGCAGTAAATAGTCTTTTTTATTAGGACGATAAATTAAAGCAATCAATTATCAGAATGCTGTGTTTTTAGTCCGCAAACACTACTTAAGTGGCATTAGCATTATGTATGTAACCCATCTCTACTGCTCATCTTGTAATAGCCACTATGCGCCGCGTCGGCTCCATAATCTATGTAACTGTGGCAAACCGTTGCTGGTTGCTTATGATCTCGATCGCGCCGCTACAACGTTGACTCAGGAAGCATTGCGCGATCGCTCCCCGACGCTATGGCGCTATGCCGAAGTTTTACCCGTCAACGATCCCGCTCATTGTGTGACGTTGGGAGAGGGTATGACACCACTATTGAAAGCTGATCGCTTGGGTCAATCTTTAGGATTGCAACATCTTTACATTAAAGACGAAGCGCAAAATCCCACCGCCTCCTTTAAAGCGCGAGGTATGACAGTCGCCGTTTCTATGGCGAAAGAACTGGGTGTGAAAACGCTAGCCGTACCTTCAGCAGGCAATGCTGCCGGGGCACTTACTGCCTACGCTGCTAAAGCTGGACTGGAGGTGTACATTTTCATGCCGCAAGATACTCCCAAAGCAAACATCATCGAATGTCAACAAATGGGTGCTCATGTGACTTTAGTGGATGGTTTGATTACCGATTGTGGAAAGATTGTGGCAGAGCGCAAAGCCGCCGAAGGCTGGTTTGATGTTTCAACGCTAAAGGAGCCGTACCGGGTTGAAGGCAAGAAAACAATGGGTTATGAGTTGGCGGAACAGTTGGGCTGGGAGCTACCCGATGTCATTCTTTATCCGACTGGTGGTGGAACGGGTTTAATTGGGATGTGGAAAGCCTTTGATGAAATGGAACGTCTGGGATGGATTGGGAGTCAACGCCCCCGGATGATCAGTGTGCAAGCGGCGGGTTGTGCGCCGATCGCTCAAGCTTTTGAGTCTGGTTTGACAACAGGAGTTGAAATCATCAATGCCCGCACGATCGCATCCGGACTGCGAGTACCAAAGGCGATCGGAGATTTTATGATGTTAGCGATTTTGCGCCAGAGTGGTGGCACTGCCATTGCTGTAACCGATGAAGCGCTGCTAGCAGGTGTGAAGCTCATCGGAGCCACTGAGGGAATCTTTGCCGCTCCTGAAGGGGGTGCTTGCATCCCTGCGATTACGCATTTAATCGAGCAGGAGAAGCTCGATCGGGACGAGCGCATTGTTTTATTCAACACAGGCTCAGGGCTGAAATACCTGGAGGCATTTAGTGATTAAAGAGTTACCAGATTCCCAGCTTCTTTGCTCAAAACCTAGTTGGCTCGTAAGCGAACGATCTGTTCCGTAAGGGGAGTACCGCTGACCTTATCTTTGGGCAGCCGCAGCTTCACATCAATACAGAATGGACGCACGTTTGACCCCAGGCAACCGCACGCTGTATTAGGTAGAGGGCTTCCTCAATTTCAAGCTTACTGACAACATCAGCGTCACCCCTGGTTTGTTTGCCATTTTCAACGCTGGAGAGTTGAGCAACAGTGCTACAGTCTTGCCTGTCATTCGTACACCTTAACGTTTTAACATCAGCCTGATGGGGCATACCGCTAAGTGCAGGCAGGAAACGGGGGTACGCCTTTGTATAGCAATGGTTGCTGTTGGCGAATGTGCTACATCTGTTTCATGCAGGAGCCAAGGCCGCAAACCGTGACACCCGAAGTTTCGGTAATGGTTCTGCCTTCAGCCAAGCAACAATCCGAGCTAAATTCATGGCTAAGGCAGTCAAGATATGCTGGAGATGAGTCTTAGCAAGGCCGACATAGCGCGTTTGTCTCAACCCCAGAACTTGGATGCCTGTGGCAAGTGTGCCCTCAATCCCAGCACGTTTGTCATACTGCTTCTTCCACTTCTTGGTCTGCTGCTGTCGCCGGATTGCTGCCAAAGCTTTGTGCTCTTGCTGGGGACGAATCATCAAATGGCGAGGCGCACTTTCGCAGCGTGTACATAAGGCTCGCTGAGCACATTGGTGACAGTCCTTGGTTGCGAACTTGACGTGGAAGACCTGTCTGTCTGCCATATCCTTGCCCTCTGACCAACTCCGACTCTTTTTGCCCTGTGGGCAAGTCACTTTTTGGGCTTTCCAGTTAATGCGGAATTTGCTTAAGTCATAGCTGCCATCAACATTCGCCTGCCAACTGACATTCGGACGCATCGGTCCAATGAGCGTAAGGCCATAACGCGGCTCCGAATGCAGCAGGAGTGGAGAGTCTACATAGGCTGTATCAACCAGATGCTCTGCTGGTAGTAACCCTTTAGC
>NZ_JACJOZ010000088.1:0-4314 GCF_014695795.1 Phormidium sp. FACHB-592 | reverse complement strand
CGGCTAATGTCTGGCGGGAGGGTTGTGACATGGCGGAGAATACCATCAATGCGGTAACGCACGCGCAAGCCAACCTCAGTCGGTTCCAGGTGAATATCACTAGCGCGGTTCCTAAGTGCGCCAGCGATGATGGCTCGAATGCGCTCAATCTGGTTGTCTGTTTGCGAAAGATAGAGTTCTGTCGTTTGGGTAATGTCTTCTTGTTCAAACTTGCCGGTGAGGGGGTTGGCAAAATTTGTGCCGCAGATCCGGTTGGTGTCTAGGTTTTGTAAGCGAAACCAGTCGCGGTAACTCTTCTCATGGATGGGAATGATTTTGATCTCGGTTGCCAATCGATCGCTAATCCGCTGCACTGCTTCAGCCGACATCGGCAACGGGCTACCTAGGTAGTAACAGTTGCGCCATAGCAGCAGTGGCACCACTGGATGAAGCGAGCTGCGATCAGAAATCTGGCGGAAGAAGCGATCGCTCACTTCGGCATCCAGCAGATCGAATTTGATCACACCTTGGTGATTAACCAGCAGTTTCAGCGCTTCTTCACAAGTAATCTCACGCTTCTTCAGTTGCTTAAAGACAGACGTGGGAGGAGTAAGCGTTTGCATAAAATTCCTTAATCAACTTGCTACTGAGGTGAATCTGTTGCGGTCTTTCACAGGGTGGAGCCTTTTCTGGGGTTCTTTGCACAGCCCCTTAAAACTAATGTCTCGATGCTCAAGTCTTCTCTACGTTGCCGCAGTCATGCAGCCAGCGCGCCACTCGGCTATCTACGGACGCTATCACTTCATTCAGGAAAAGCTTGAGAAGAGGCAGTCAGACCAATTTCAACAAAAAGTGCTGGCTACAGCATTCCCCGTTTCAGCACTCTCAATTTCCCCTATGAAGGAAGCCGTAGTCGGGGGATCTTGGTTTGTAGCGTGTAAAAAGGGAATTGGTATAGCTCCAGGCAATGCACCCACCTGACTTGCGGCCTTGTCAACCAAAATTTGATTGTTGCTGGTATCACGCTAGAGGCTATTGACGCATTCGCTAGCTAAAAGTCAATTTGGCTGAACTCCAATTCTTGTAAAGATGGGGTGTTGAAATTATTTCAACACCCCATTGCAGTTACAAACAGGAAGTTAGAGACTTTTCCTCATCTTTCGTAACGCGCCAACAGTAGCTTCGTTAGCTCTGCCCTGTTAAGAACCGATGATGCCGCCGTTCTTCCGGGTGATGACAATGGTTGAGTCGCGGGGTACTCTTCCACTACCTTGTGGTGCTGGGAAGTTTGTCACGCTGGGATCGCCATCACCGGGATGCTGGAGGTTGACAAACATAGTGCGGCGATCAGGTGTGACTGTAATACCTGTAACTTCAGAGCCTGTTACCCCCGAGAAGATCCGGCGAATTTCATCCGTGTTTGGGTCAGCAACGAGCATCTGGTCATTTAGCTGCACACCATTCACAGTTGGTTGATTGCCGTCGGTTTGAATAAAGAGCCGACCATCTGGATCGCCCCAGAGACCATCTGGGCTACCAAAAGCACTCTTCTCGATACTGTGAGTATCTTTGGCAAGCACAACGATGTCCCATTTGAAGGTGAGACCAACGTGGTTATTCCGATCTCTCCACTTAATAATGTGACCAAAAGGGTTTGGCGCTAAGGGGTTAGGGGCATCCGGTGCTGTCCGTTGGGTGTTGTTAGTGAGGGTGCAGTAGATGTCGCCATTGGGGGCAGCAGCAATCCATTCTGGACGATCCATGCGTGTGGCACCCAGGGCATCGGCAGCGAGACGGGTGTAGGTCAGCACTTCAGCCTGGTCTGCAAACTTAGCTTTCAGCACGGGGTTATCGATCGTCAGTTCCAGCCAGTTGCCTGTGCCATCATCATTAAACTTAGCAACGTAGAGCTTGCCCTGATCGAGAGGGCTGATACCACGAGCCTGCATCAAACGCCAGTTGCCGTCTGAAACAAACTTATAGATATAGTCAAAACGTTCGTCATCACCCATATAAACGACGGCACGCTTGCTTTTTCCAATCACAAGCTCTGCGTTTTCATGCTTGAAGCGACCCAGTGCAGTGCGCTTGACAGGTGTTTGAGCCGGATTCATTGGATCAATCTCAACCACCCAACCAAAGCGGTTCTCTTCATTTTTATAGCTAGGGTTTGAGAGATCGAAACGAGGGTCAAAAAGGTGCCAACCATAGCCAGCACCTGCTGCACTAAAGCCGTAGCGGGCTTGTGCTGGCGATCGTGTCCACTGACCCGTTGCACC
Source organism: Phormidium sp. FACHB-592 (assembly GCF_014695795.1). Taxonomy (NCBI): domain Bacteria; kingdom Bacillati; phylum Cyanobacteriota; class Cyanophyceae; order Oscillatoriales; family Oscillatoriaceae; genus Phormidium; species Phormidium sp. FACHB-592. The sequence continues at coordinate 2,056 of NZ_JACJOZ010000088.1, read as the reverse complement.
AAAGTACCCGTTGAAGTTCTCCTCACAGGTCAAGTAGGTGCCCCAAGGTGTTTTACCGTTGGAGCAGTTATTCAACGTGCCTAGGGGAGCATTTCCCGCGGTCGTCTTCAGCAGTGCACTTCCGGCGGCTGGACCGCTAAAAGTTACAGGCGTATTGCCGTGGATGCGTCTAGACTTATTGCTCTTGGCGACCTGCCACTTGCCGTTGGTCTTCTTAATTTCAACAACTGATACGCCATGGGCATGTTGAGACAGACGCACATCTTCAAGACTTGCTGGTACCTCTTTGCCTAAGACATGCTGATTTGTACCGTATTCGTGGTTGATAGCAAGGATGCCGTGATCATTGCCTGTGCCAATTGGGAAAAGCCACATCCCATCATGACCAATACCCACCTGTTGAGTTTGTTGCTCCGCAGTGGGTCGCGTAGCCGGATTGCCATCATAGACAGGACCACCCGGCTGTAGTGGGGTGCCCCAGGGAATCAGCACATCATACTGATAGTCGGACGAAATGTTGGGAACGGGACCCGTTGCCGCAGCAGCGGGAAGAAAGGCAAAATTAATCAACTGGCTCCCACCAGCCTGGGCGATCGCAGTTCCAGCCCCTTGAGCCACGGTATTACTAAAGCCCTGAGCTGTAGCTGCCTCAGCACCTGGAGCAAAAAGCTTGTTGCCAGCCAGCGCTGCTAAAAAGCCAGTAGCGGATAAGGCTGCTCCGCGAGCAAGGGTGCTCCGTCGAGACATCCTGACATTCAGAACATCTTCAAAGGAACGATTACCCGACTTATTACTGCTGCCATTGTCATGAATCATCTGTGTTCTCCTCTCCATATTGAATCGTATTGAACTATTGAAAACGTGGACGAAGCTCGACTTTGCACTAACGCACAGCTAATCTCCCTAACTCAAAACTTGCAGCTTAGTCCTTCTGTAAAACCGCATTCATCAACGGCTAGAACGTTTTGCTACTAGCAGCGTGATGGCGTTTACGTGTGAATCACATTAGTTCGGCAACCCAAAAATCAATCCAAGTCATTCAGGTATTTCTGAGCCGCTTGCCCAGTGAGAACGCCTGAATCAAAGGCTGCATCGATCTGGGCGGTATCGTTCAGGTTACTGCTAGCAATGGCACTGGTTGGGGAAGATACAGCTACTTCTGTTTTCTGCTCATGCCGTTGCAGAAGTGCGTAGGACGCACTGTAGTACTTAGTCCAAGCTTTTACCTGTGGATTTGCTTGCCACTGAGCGCGAGAAGCTGTTGTCGTCAGAATTGGTATGATTTCACCATTTCGATCGCCCGTAACAACAACTTGAATCGTTGACAAGCCAGGATTTTGTTTGAATTGACGCTCAATAGCACTGCTAACTAATAATTCTGCTTGCGCCGTTAAACTACCAGGTACGGCTTGACCATATACAGGTAGCTCAATTACGAGACCTTGCATTTCTGCATGTGCAGGTTGATAACTACCCTTAAGCAGTTCCAGACTCCACGCCGCCGTTAAAGCAATGAGAAGCTGGCGAATTAAAATCTTTTGCGCCATAAAACCGAAAACTTACCTCAGGCAATTTAAGAAAAAATTGATTAAAATCTTTCTCAAGCCCATAAACTTCAACCTTATTGATAATCCCATCCCTTAGTTATGGGAACGTGAAGCAAGGGTTAAATCGAGTTAAAAAAGACTCCAATTTTGCGAGAGAGAAATTGCCTGTAAAACTTACCACGCCTAGATAAATAGGATCGTTTGTCAAGCATCCTCACAGAAAGTTCATCACGCTTGCTAGCGAAACAAAAATGTGCAATCTTTTGTCTCTGTGAGCGAAACAAAAATGTGCAATCTTCTGCCTCTGCGAGCGAGGCACCGCTAAAAATGCCCCATTTAAATCTTTCGTCAGTTTCTTATGATGCAAACTTTCGCTTTAAGAAACTGTTTGTAAATGTATGTGAAGTAGAAGACAACTACGGTCACAAAGGCGCGATACCAGAAGAGTGACATCTACATGGCTTGAGGATATGAGTCAGCCTTACTACGACAGTGACCTGACCGATGAG
>NZ_JACJOZ010000087.1:0-3120 GCF_014695795.1 Phormidium sp. FACHB-592 | reverse complement strand
GGCAACAGCAAGCTTTTCCAGGTCACACTGTTTACTGCCACTGCATTGGGCCACTACAGTGAGTTGATCCTCTTCCAGGAGAACCAGAGCGCCCGTTTCGGCTCCTGCACTTTCGATCACCATCGGCATCAACGTGGCAATCAGTTGATCGAGATGGATCATTCCAGGCAGAGTAATCATTGAACTCTCCCCCCGACGAAGGACTGTTAGCCGTCTCCCAAAGTATATCGCTTGCCAAACTCCAGAAAATTAAGCTTCTGGGTGGATCTGAAGGTTTTCCAATGACTACATTTCAGTGGCAATGGGGGGAAGGTTCTAGGCTACCCCAAAGTCTCGTCGCCAAGCTCGGCAGAAATGCGATTGAATAATTCGATGTCCAGTGGGTTTGCCCTTTCTTGCCTTCTGACTGTGGCAACCAATCGAGCAAAGGCACTGGGCGCAGCAACGACTCATTCCCACGCTGGCTTATTCCCGATCGCGGTAAAAACGTGAGGTGTCCCTCAGCTGGGCGGCTGTAGGAGGAACGAGTTTGGGTCGAACGGCGGGCAGGCTGAGTGCGGCAGAGCGATTGCCTCCGGTCGATCACTTGCCCAGACACAGTGGTCATGTGTAAGTGATCAGAAAGAATGGGCTCTTCCCAAGTTTTGGTGCTCTGGGTTCTGCAACAGCTTGGAAACCTAGCCTTTTCGTCATCCAGATCAACGGCTACGCTCTTTTTCACCAAAAGCTGAAAAGAGCCTCATTTGCGCAATGAGCAAATAATCTGCACACTCACAACAGAGAACCGTGAAAGACTTCCGAGCGACACATCAGTTTTTGCACCACAACCTTTTCACTCTCGTCTCACCGTCGCCCGGATCTGGTCACGGAACCATGCCTGTCCAGCATCACCCTCGAGCCGAGGATGCCAGATCATGGTGTAGGGGAAGTCAGTAATTTCTTGAGGGGGCAATACTTGCCACAGGTTTGCCAACTTGGAGAGTTCGAGTGCAACCCGCTTGGGACAGTGAAGATCAGGTCGGTAGCCACAAGATTAAGTGCGGTCGCTATGAAGTAGGGTGACTGAAACACAATCTCTCTTGCTTTTCCCAGATCAGCCAGCGGACGATTAATCATCGTTTGCTGCCCTTCGGCGGTGGCAACGATCGCATGTGGATGACCGCAGATAGGCATCCAAAGCAAAACGTTCGTGCTTAAAGGGGTTGTCCGCACTGAGGAGGCAGACAAAATGCTCTTGGTACAGTACTTCCACCTTTAAGCCCTTGGGCGGAGTTGGTACGCTGCCCACGCCAAGCGCCAAGTCACAGCGTCCCGTTTCTACATGACGGCAACTCTCTGGTGTCCAGCTGTACCTTCACTTGCAGCGCTACGCTCCGGTAATAGTGATTGACGTACTGTTGCAACCACCGTTTGCTCAACTGCAAACTACGAGCGATGCCAGCGAGAGGAATCTTTTCAAGCAGCAGGCGCTTGATGGTTGCTTTGGTATCTTTGGAGACAGTCTGCCATTGCGGATCCTCGACAAACTGTCGACCACAATCACGGCATTTGTAGTTCTGCTTCCCATGACGTGTGCTGCCGTTCTTGTTGATGTCGTTGGAGGCACAGTTTGGGCACTGCAACAGAGGTTTCGTCACCAAGCCATTCAGTTAAATTCTGCTCCTCCATTCTCGCTCAAGGGTTTTTCTACAGCCTTTCCCAAATAGGACTACCAGATTATTCACTACCGCGAATACTGGAATCCGCTTCCAATACTTGAAATAGTGGGCGGAGCGGAACTGCTTTCTCATTGAACCCAAACGCATAGAGATTTCAGTCTCTATAGCAACGAAATGACATGAAATGCTTCGGCGATCGCAGAAAACGCTAAAGCTCCCGCAGAACAGGAGTTTCAAGCAACGAACAACGAAATGACACTTATTCCTTCGGTGGTCCTATGAAATGACAGATAATTTTTGCTGAAGGTTAAATTGCTCCAACGAAATGACACTTATTCCTTCGGCAAATTGAGTAAGGCTTGAAACTATTGTTAAACATGAGTTTTAGCTTCTAAATCGACAAAGTGACATGAAATGCTGCGGCGATCGCGGAAAAATGATGAAATCGTTTTAGGGCAAAAGTTTCAAGCAACAACTTCCGAAGTGACATTTATTTCTTCGATAGCCCTACGAAATGACATGTAATTCTTCGGTAGCGTCTTCTTTAAAAATTGATGACTAAAAACTTAAAAGGCTTGCAAGACAAGGGTTCGAGGTGAAGGGCGATTATGACATTCATTCCTTCGGTTGTGACACTTATTCCTTCGCTCTACATCTGTAGGCTTCAAGCTAATACTCAAACGTACGTTTACAAACGCCTGATCGCCTTCTTTTTTCGCTCTAAGAAGATCTCATAGGTTGGAGCCTGAGCAACCCAAGGCACCAACTTAATCTTGTGCGCTTGTTTATCGAGACCGTTAAGCAAGACCGCATCAATGTCTGTGCTGTAGTCAGCCTCCTCAAGCTCCAGAACATCTAAACTGTCGAGAGTTGCCGCCATCTCCTTTACCAACTTGTCAGGTTTGGATAGCCAAACTATAGAGCAAGCTAAAAAACAGCGCAACTAATTTGACAACCGTTCAAATCGTGATTTGCAAAGAAATGTAACGATTATGAGTGCCGATTCTCACTTGACGCAACTAATTTGAAATAAAGTATGACCGCTAAAAATTAATCGGGTTCGGTCGGAAATCGCTGAAACTACTTCTGGATAATGCTTTTGGGTTATCCTCTTCTACGCAACTAAAGTGACAGCAGCGCAAAATAGCGTGGCGGCTAACAAAAACTGGCAGACATTACCATGCGGTGATAGTCTGCAATACTGATGTTTTCGTTCCTGGTGGCTCTAATACACAAGCGAGAATGCCGCTTCCGTCGTTGGTTAGTTGCTGATTTCGCAACTAACCAAACAGACAAAAAGCTGAAACTGCTGCTGCATAGAGCTTTTGTCGTTTGTGCCAGTTGGCAAATAGTCCAGGGAGGAACAGGCGATCGTCCAGTTAGCCTTACTTATGAATGGGCATCCTAAACAAGCCAGCCGTGGCTTCGGGTTCGTAACGCTTTACCAATAGTCCGTGGCAAA
>NZ_JACJOZ010000086.1:0-185936 GCF_014695795.1 Phormidium sp. FACHB-592 | reverse complement strand
CTCATCGGTCAGGTCACTGTCGTAGTAAGGCTGACTCATATCCTCAAGCCATGTAGATGTCACTCTTCTGGTATCGCGCCTTTGTGACCGTAGTTGTCTTCTACTTCACATACATTTACAAACAGTTTCTTAGGAGCAAGACTTTGATAGCCTTTATATTTAGCTTTACCTTTGGGGAAGCAAGCAACAATCCTAGAGGATGTTTTAAAAACCCAGATTCTTGTAGTGCGGGCGACTAAATACTCCTAGCCCATACAGGGCGCTTCGCTACGGAGACGCTACGCGAACGCAGCTACAGAGACGCTAGCGTAGCCATGCCCAACGGGCGATAAACTGTCGCCGCAGGTTATAAAACCTTTGTCTTTCGGTAGTCCCCGTCGGCGAACTTTGTTGATGTAGTCGCAGTTTTAACTGCCAGACCCTTTTCAAACAGCCTCCAAGTGCCTGACTCATGATTGACTGCTGTTAGCTGTCGATCGCTCAAATCACTGCTTACCGTTCAATGGACTTCAAGGCTATAGTGCTTCTGTTCAGCCTCATACCAGCCTTATAGCGATCTCAGGCTATCTTTTACTTACTTTCCTGATCATCTACCTAAGTGGGCGGATATCTCCAATAAGGCTGAGTGGACGAATATCTCCACGAAGGAGTATCTTTATGATTGAAAGTAACCTGGAGTTAGAGAAGTAACACCACATGGGAGTCACTTACCAGCGAGTTGTGCTGAAGTTAAGCGGTGAAGCCCTCATGGGTGAGCTTTCTTACGGAATCGATCCAAACATTGTGCAAGACATCGCTCAAGAGGTTGCTGCTGTCACCGCTACTGGTGTACAAGTGGCGATCGTTGTGGGTGGTGGCAATATCTTTCGAGGAGTCAAGGGCGCTGCCGCTGGCATGGATCGCGCTACTGCTGACTACATCGGCATGATTGCGACGGTGATGAATGCCATGACGCTTCAGGATTCTCTGGAGCAAATCGGCGTTCCCACCCGCGTACAAACAGCAATTTCGATGCAGGAAGTTGCAGAACCGTACATTCGGCGACGTGCCATCCGGCATCTTGAAAAAGGGCGTGTAGTTATTTTTGGTGCGGGTTCTGGCAATCCGTTCTTTACGACTGATACAACGGCAGCACTCCGCGCAGCGGAAATCAGTGCTGATGTGTTGTTTAAGGCAACTAAAGTCGATGGCATTTATGACTCTGACCCAACTACTAATCCACAAGCACGTCGCTATAAAAGCCTTACCTATGGGCATATTCTTGCCCAAGATCTACGGGTGATGGACAGTACTGCCATATCCTTATGTAAGGACAACAATATTCCTATCATCGTGTTCGACCTCTCCGTTAAAGGAAATGTACGTCGAGCGGTGGCAGGGGAACAAATTGGAACGCTTGTCGGAGGTTCTTGTGAAGTTAGCTGACGTCGAAGACCATATGCAGAAGGCTGTTGAGTCTACTCAACGGTCCTTTAATACCATTCGCACCGGACGGGCGAACGCCTCTATTCTTGATCGCGTACAGGTGGAATATTACGGCGTGCCAACGCCGCTCAAAACGCTTGCAAACATTAGTACTCCTGATGCTTCGACGATTACGATACAGCCGTTCGATCGCAGTAGCCTTAGCTTGATTGAGCGATCGATTTCCCTCTCTGATGTGGGACTTACGCCCAATAACGATGGCTCCATTATTCGTCTGAATATTCCACCGTTAACGAGCGATCGGCGTAAAGAGTTCGTCAAAATTGCAGCGAAGTATGCGGAAGAAGGCAAAGTCTCCATTCGTAATATTCGACGCGATGCTGTTGACTCCATCCGCAAGCAGGAGAAAAACAGCGAACTTGCTGAAGATGAAGCCCGCGACCTGCAAGACAAAGTGCAGAAGCTAACGGACAAATATGTTGCCAAAGTCGACGAAACTCTTGCTAGCAAAGAGAAAGATATTATGACAGTGTAGTGAGCGGTCAGTAGTCAGCGGTCAGCAATCAGCCATGTCTTTAAGGCTAAAAGCTAGAAATTGAAAGTCGATCAAGCGGCTTTTTCTTGGCTTCAAGCCAGTGATGTTGCTAGAAGCTGATAGCTAACTACTGATAGCTATTTATGTCACGAACGAAATAACCCTGAAAGCTGACCGCTGTTAGCTGACCACTGAAAGTAGTTCTTGTGCAGGTCGCACAATATAGGCAACGTGCATCGGATAGCCGTCAGAGTAAATGGCATCAATCCGTTTGAGGGCGACCTCACGATCGTGATACGACCGAAGCGCGCGCTCTTGCCCGTTTGGATAGCGAATACAAAGTTCCCACATCGGTTTAGCCTCACCAAATTGGTTGCAGCGGATCTAAGCCGTCAGCTCTCTAAAGCTTTTGGCGATAGCTGTTTTCTAGCAATCAGTATTCTCTCGTTCTCGATCGAATGCTTCATGAAAGGTTTACGCCTTCATCCTAGGATTCTTATCGGAACTTTGCACTCCGTAGAACTGGTGAATTGCATAATTGAGGCAAATACGTACGATAGGGCATTTATCTCAAGTTGTCTGACGCTAAAACAGCCAGACCATTTGGCGCGAGCACCTGAGCATTGATAAGGATGGCATGATGTTTGACTGTATTGTTGTCGGAGCCGGTCCTGCTGGCGCGAGTGCTGCCTATCACTTGGCAAAGCGTGGACGATCGGTGCTGCTGCTAGAAAAGCAGTCTTTGCCTCGCTACAAGCCTTGTAGTGGAGGCGTTTCTCCCGCGATCGCTCAATGGTTTGACTTCGATTTTGCTCCAGCGATCGAGCGCAAAATTGAGAACATTTGCTACACCTGGAAGCTGGGCGATCCCGTTAATGCCAAGCTTCAAACCGCCGAGCCAATGTGGATGGTCAGCCGCAACGTCTTTGATCATTACTTGGTGCAACAAGCACAAAAGCAAGGTGCTGAACTGCGGGATAATACGGAAGCAACTGGCATCGAGTTTAAGAGTGATCACTGGCAAGTAAATACCGCTGGTGGTGCGGTTACTGGACGTTACCTCATTGCTGCCGATGGCGCGAAGGGACCCACAGCCAAATGGCTTGGTTTTAAAGCACCAAAGCAGAGATCGGGAGCAGTGCTAGAAGTGGCAGCGTCCAATGTTGATGCCGTCAACGCCTTTTTTGAATTTGGCATGGTCAAAAATGGCTATGTCTGGCGCTTTCCCAAAGCTGACGGCTACGCTCTGGGCATTGCAACCTTTAGAGGCAACGATCCTAACGACCTTAGCAAAACGCTGCTTGAGTATGCTCAAAAGTCCGGTATGGATGTGAAAACGGGGCAACTGACGACCCATCCCCTCTCCTTATGGGACGGCGACCAAACGCTGCACACGCAAAATGCGCTATTGGCAGGAGAAGCTGCCTGTGTGGTTGATCCATTCACAGCCGAAGGGATTCGTCCAGCTATTTTTACAGGGGTCAAAGCCGCAGGGGCGATCGACGAGGCGCTAGCTGGCAAGACTAATGCACTGCAAGGCTACACCGACCTCATCAGCAAGGAGTGGGGAGCTGACATGGTGTGGGCACAACGACTAGCAGGTGTGTTTTACCGGATTCCCAACATTGGTTACAAAGTTGGCATTAAACGCCCCTCAGCCACCGAACGGATTGGGCAAATTTTATGCGGTGAGTTGCGTTATGCCGATGTTGCTAATCGAGCGCTGAAGCGTCTTAGCAGCAGCTTAATTCCTGGTATGGGCTAAAGAGCGCCATTCTTTAGCGCTTGCTTGCCCGATATTTAATAGTTGGGCTTGTCTAAGCCCAAGATAACTTGCAGAGGTTTAGTCTATACAATCACATAGGGAATTGGTATAACAACCAAAAACGAACGACTTCTCATGTGGAACCATATTGCTGCCCAGATTAGCCAGGTGACGGGAAAGCAGTTTGCAAGCAGCGATCGCCGCTCTGTCGGTGGTGGGTGCATCAACCAGGGCTATGCACTGTCAGATAGTGATCGCACCTATTTCGTCAAGCTGAATCAAGCGTCTGAGCTTGCCATGTTTGAGGCAGAAGCGGCAGGATTGCGGCAACTGCAACGCACGGGCACCATTCGGGTGCCAACGCCCATCTGCTATGGGGCGGTCGGAGAAAGTGCCTATCTTGTTTTGGAGTGGCTACAGTTGGGGCGGGAAACTAGCGCTGCATGGGAAGCAATGGGGCAACAGCTTGCTGCACTCCATCAGACGAAAATAGTTGACACCTTTGGTTGGGAACGCCACAACACGATCGGTTCTACACCCCAAATTAATACCTGGACGACAAACTGGGCTGAGTTTTGGGTTAAACATCGTCTGGGCTACCAATTCCAATTAGCACAGCGTCGCGGCGGGCCTTTCCCAAAACAAGACCAACTTTTAACCTTAATCCCTGACTTACTAGCAGGGCATACACCGCAGCCATCGCTAGTACACGGTGATTTGTGGTCGGGCAATGCCGCTGTCACCCAAGCAGGAGAGCCTGTCATTTTTGATCCAGCAACGTATGTGGGCGATCGTGAAGTTGACCTGGCAATGACCGAACTATTTGGTGGCTTTCCCGCTGCTTTCTATCATGGCTATAACCAGGTTTTTCCACTTGATGAGGGCTATCAGCAGCGAAAACCGCTCTATAACCTTTATCACGTGCTTAATCACTTCAATTTGTTTGGCGGCAGCTACGAGTCACAGGCAAACCGCATGATCATGCAACTACTTGGCTAGAAGAAAGCTGGTAGCTAAAGCTGCGGTATAGCTTGACACGGCAGTTCTGACATCCGTTCTGCTTCTTTAGACCATGCCTCAGTAGAAAGCAGCACGCTAGCAGTATTAAGGCTCACCGGGTAAGGCGGTTCCTGCAATGGTAAACGAGAGTCTTTTGCTTTTGCTTTTACCAGGCTCACAACCCAGGGTATGAATGCTAAAAGTTCTTCCGGTAAAACTGTTAACTCAAAATGCCAGCCCTGATTAATCCCTTCATACGGTTGATCGCGCTTAAAAAACGTGATGCCGCCAGCGCCTTTGTTAATCGAAACCCGAAGAATGAAGGGGCGTTCAACTAACAGTTCATCCGGTGCTGTATAAGCATAAATGCTGACATAGTTTAACTGGGCATGATCGTCTACCCAGGAGGCAATAGAAGAGCTTCTGTTGTACGAACTGCCGCTTACTTTTACGGGTACGTTCATTGCGGCAGCAAAAAGCGTATAGAACTCGCGTCTCAAATTTGAAACCATTTGCACTGCTTCAGGAGTCACACGCTGTCTACGCCTCTAAAAATGTTTGCTCTAGATCAATGAAAGAAAAACCTGGTTTAATCCAGACGAAGCCAGCATCACGATGAAAGATGAATCGTTCTAAACAGTTAGCCGTTCGATCGTTTGCTGTTGCGCTTTTTTGAGAAAAAATTTGCGGCACGCTTGAGATGGGTCAGCCACATCTCGTCAATGGATGAAGGGGTAGATGAACGTGGCTTAGTGCTAGTAGAGACGGCTACATTTAAAATTAACGTTATGACACGAAGCAAAGCTGAAATGCGTACTGTTAGCTGGCACAAACCTAACCCTGAGCGGCTCAGGCTACTTTAGCTCAGGCTACTTGGTGAAAGCTGGCAACGATCGCCTGCACTAGCCTCATACTGGCTCCATTTTCAACCAAGTCAGAGAGAGTCAGCATCCTGCTCCATCTTAACTAAAAAGTCGGGATGCTTGGAGCAGGTTGCAGCCTAGGGCACTCAGTAAGCTATGTATTTTAGTAGCGAGAGCGCTGTCTGCGTTGCTTATGCTTAGCGATCGCTTTCCGCTTCTCTTTCTCTAGTGGGGTTTCAAAATGTCGCTTTTTCCGCATATCTTGAAAAATGCCTGCCTTAGAAACCTGACGCTTAAAGCGTCGTAGGGCAGACTCAATGCCTTCATTTTCGCCAACTACGATCTGGGTCATGCTTGTCCTCCGGTTGAACAGGTCGCTGCAAGCTACTGAACTTTAAGACAAGGGACTGAAGGTAAAAGGCTTTGCAGGCTAGAAGCTTTCGACCTGCGGGGCGATGTCATTTAGTCCATAGTCTAAAGCGGCACTTCTGAAGTTCAGTAGCTGGAGCATATACAAAAAGTCTCTAGCAGAGCAGAGCCGTTGCTTTCATCTGCCAGAGACTCTGAAATCAAAAACTTGTGCGTAGCGTCTTAATAGCGACGACCACCGCCACCGCCGCCACCGCCGCCACCGCCACGGTTGTTACCACCCCAACCGCCAGAGGAACCACGCTCTTCACGGGGCTTCGCTTTATTAACTTTCAAGTCGCGACCCATCCATTCAGCGCCATCAAGGGCTTCGATGGCAGCCGCTTCTTCTTCTTCGGTGCCCATTTCTACAAAGGCAAATCCACGCAGACGACCTGTTTCGCGATCGGTGGGAAGCTGAACTCGATTAACAGTACCGTACTCTTCAAAGGCTTGCTTAAGGTCGTCCTGAGTAACCTGGTACGAAAGGTTACCAACATAAATTGACATGGATTGTCTCCAAATTTCAGTGTGTGTGAGAGTTACATTCGGAGAAACGCTTGTCAATGAACAAAAACGAATTACACGACCGAAGATAATCCTGTAGGGCAACTATAGCATAGCGATCCAAGTCGTGTGGCGTCAGCGTCTGCGACTGATTGTAAGAACGGCAGCACTAGTGCAGCAACATCAGAGGCGTACTCCTTATGCAAACCTAAAGAGTCAGGAAGATGCTAGCTTTGGACGTTGGCAAGCGAGGCTATAGACTCCATTTCAGCTTAGAAGCTGGTGGCGACTGTTCACCAATTACTACTAGCAGCGGCACTGTTAAGCTTTGAAACGGCTTAAGAAAGTCTTCGCGTTTAGCGGCTGGATCTAAGCCTTCAGTGACAAAGGCGATTGAGGCAAACCGAGCACACGGTTGCTGGGTTATCTAATATTTCTGCTCGATAAAGGTGAGTGTCAGTATGACGGCATTAGTGTAAACGTGCCGACGATACATGAAGTTCAGAAACTCACGTTTCGTAAACGATTGAAAACTCTTGCCCCTGATAATGCCATTGATAGGTTTGAACAGAACCGCCAATATGAGCAGGAATCGTAGTGGAAAGGTCGATCGTTGCAGAAGCCATAGGCGTTAGGAGTTAATGATAGTGGTTAGTCGAAAGAGAGAAGCTTGTTGTGGGGAAGTGAGAAGCAGCTGACTGCTGCCCCTAGCTCCCTCGATAGGTACTGTACGACCAGGGCGAAGCCAACAGTGGCACATGATAGTGAGCCGTCGTATCGGCAATACCGAATTGAAGCGGCACCTCGTTTAAGAATGGTGGCTGGGGCAAGTCTTGAAGATGTTGAGCAAAGTACTCTCCGACGCCGAAGACCAGTTCATAGACACCCGCTTGCAGTGCGCCATCGGTTAGCAGAGGGCTATCAGTTCGTCCATCCACATTAGTGATTACAGTTTTAAGTAAGGTTTTCTCACCCGATGGTTCGATCGACCAAAGGGCGATCGTCAACCCTGCCGCCGGACAGCCACGAGCGGTATCAAGAACATGCGTTGTGAGTTTGCCAGTCATGAGAGGTGAGGGGAGAGGAGTGAGGAGAGTAAGGGGCGAAGCAGGGAAGCGTTTGATTGCTTTAGCCTTTTAGCTGCTGACTACTGACCGCTGGTAGCTAAGCGCTAATTTTCTTGTTTTGTTGCTTTCGATACGTAGCGGCTGAAACGGTGTGATTTTATGAGTAAATCATGGCTATACCGTGAGTTATTCAATTCAGGCTATCAGCGTGTCTCTTAAAGCGTTTCGTAGTGCGTTTCTTGACTTTATTGATGATCCATTCTATGCGTCTGAGGCAGACAGCGTTCGTTACTTTTCAGATGGGTTGCTGGTCTTAGAAGACGGCAAAGTTAAAGCATTAGGGACTTACGAAGATCTGCATGAGATTTATGCGGATGTTTCTGTGACGACTTATCCCGATCGGCTGATTCTGCCGGGGTTTATTGATACGCACATTCACTTTCCGCAAACGGAAATGATTGCTGCTTTTGGAGAGCAACTGCTGACCTGGTTAAGCAAGTACACTTTTCCTACTGAAGGCAAGTTTAAAGACAAAGCCTATGCTCAGGAAATTGCGTCTTTTTTCTTAGATGAATTGCTGAAGCATGGCACCACAACGGCTCTGGTCTTTGCTGCGGTTTATCCCCAGTCAGTGGATGCGTTTTTTGAGGAAGCGAGTCGTCGGCACCTACGCATGATTGCAGGCAAGGTGTTGATGGATCGAAATGCACCCGATTTTTTGACCGATACGCCCGAAACTGCCTATGCAGAAAGCAAGCAATTGATTGAGAAATGGCACAAGCACGATCGCCTTTTGTATGCCATTACACCTCGCTTTGCCGTAACCTCCAGCGATGAGCAACTGCGGCTAGCGGGTAAGCTATTGGCAGAGTTTCCTGATGTTTATATGCATACGCACCTTTCGGAAACTGTGAAGGAAGTGGCGTTGGTGGCATCACTGTTTCCTGAGAGTGATGGCTATCTGGATGTATACGATCGCGCTGGGCTTGTTGGCTCTAAATCGGTCTTTGCTCACGGTATCCACCTGACGGAAGCAGAGTTTCAGCGTTTGTCAGAGGCACAAGCGGCGATCGCATTTTGCCCAACGTCTAACCTTTTCTTAGGGAGTGGGCTGTTTAACCTTACTAAGGCGAAGTCGGCAGACACTCCGATTAAGGTCGGCTTGGGAACAGATGTTGGCGGCGGTACGAGCTTTTCGATGCTGGAGACAGCCAGTGAAGCGTACAAAGTCACGCAACTGCGGGGGGAAAATCTCTCTTCTTTTCAGGCATTGTTTTTGGCAACATTGGGGGGTGCAAGGGCGCTGTCGTTGGAAGACACGTTGGGCAATTTTGAGCCAGGTAAAGAAGCTGATTTCATAGTGCTTGACCCCAGAGCCACACCCCTGATGGCACGACGTAATGCGACGGCAAGCGCGACTTCCCTCGCTGAACTGGCTGATCAAGCCTTCGCCACAATCATTTTAGGGGACGATCGCGCGGTTCATGCCACTTACGTCATGGGCGAACTAGCTTATAAGAACAAGGCATATGAGCCGGTTGCAGCTTAACAGAGGAAGAGAGAATGGTTAATGATCCAGTTGTGATCAACGATTGGCATCCCGTGGCGCGATCGGAGGATGTACAGAAAGGCGCACTGTTGCCCGTCCATTTGCTAGAAGAAGATCTGGTGCTATGGCGATCGAGTGACCAACTCCACGCCTGTCGAGATTTGTGTGCCCATCGTGGAACACGACTTTCCAGCGGACGGGTGACAGATGGTACATTGATCTGCCCCTATCATGGCTGGGCATATAACGGTGAAGGGCAATGTGTCCACATCCCAGCACACCCTGGGCAGACGATTCCCAAACGCGCTCAGGTGAAGACTTACCACGTGCAAGAGCGCTATAACTTGATTTGGGTGGCGCTGGGTGAACCAAAACAGGACGTGCCCTCTTTCCCAGAATGGGATGATCCCACCTACCGTAAACTGCTGTGTGGACCCTATGGTGCCTTTGATCTGTGCGGCTTACGAGCGATCGAAAACTTTCTCGATGTGGCTCACTTTCCTTTCATCCACGAGGGCATTTTGGGTGATGCTGCCTATCCAGCGATCGAGGATTATGGCACGACGATCGAGCCGGATGGTGTGCTTTCTAAGGGTGTAAGCGTTTATCAACCCGATCCCTATGGCACAGGTCAAGGCGATGTTGTTGCCTATACCTATCGTGCGCTCCGACCCTTCACGGCATATCTAGCGAAAGAGTCAGAGGGTACTCGTTTTTCGATTCTCTTCTGCGTCACACCGCATACTGCCCTTAAAAGTACGCTCTGGATGTGGATGGCGCTCAATTATGACTACGAAACGCCTGCGGCTGACTTGATTGCATGGCAAGAAAAAATTCTGAACCAGGACATTCCGATCATTCAGGCGCAACGACCCCAACTGCTGCCGCTTTACGCCCAAACCGATTTGCTGCTGAATAGCGATCGCACTCTGATTGTTTACCGCAAATGGTTACAGGAGATGGGCTTACGCTTTGGCACCGTTAGCGCGTGAACGCTCGACATTTGGCACTAGAGATAGACTAGAGATCAAGGCTAAAGAGCCATTACCGAGGCTGAGATACAAAAGGATGAGGGATGAAGAGAAACCTTGTTTAAAGGAAGTTTCAAGGTTGATGTCTGTCCTACTCTTCGACTGCTATACCTTTCTTGCTAGGTGCTTTTCTCAGTCAGCCTGGAGTCTCTGTCCTGTAAACTTTTCTATGCAGTCAGTATCAATCCCAACCGCAGAAGTGACAGAGCGAGAGTAACCTAAGCGATCGACGTTAACCTGCGCCTTTACACATACATTCTTGTCGCTCTGTAGAGTCTTTGAACTATGCTTGAATCCTACCGCCAACATATTGTCGATCGCGCGGCTCAAGGTGTGCCTCCCTTGCCCTTGAGTGCTGCACAAATGTCTGAATTGGGCGAATTGCTGAAGCAGCCACCTGTAGGAGAAGCAGAATTCTTGCTATCGCTGTTGCGCGATCGCGTACCGCCCGGTGTTGATCAGGCAGCATATGTAAAAGCAGGCTTTTTGACCGCGATCGCCAAAGGTGAAACAACCAGCCCGCTTGTGTCTCCGAAAGAAGCCGTTGAACTGCTAGGCACCATGATGGGCGGCTACAACGTTCATTCGTTGATCGAGTTGCTACAGGTGCCCGATGCAGATATTGCGGCAACAGCGACCAAAGCGCTGAGCAAAATTTTGCTAGTCTACGATGCGTTCCATGACGTACAAGAATTGGCGGCAAATGGTAACACCTACGCCAAGCAAGTGCTCGACTCCTGGGCAAACGCCGAGTGGTTCACCAGCCGACTAGAGCTGGCAGCCGCAATCACCGTGACAGTTTTCAAAGTACCGGGCGAAACCAACACAGATGATCTCTCGCCTGCACCACACGCCACTACACGCCCAGATATTCCCCTCCATGCCCAGGTAATGCTGGAGACGCGGCAACCAGGAAGTCTAGAGACGATCGCTGCCCTGAAACAAAAGGGGCATCCCGTGGCTTATGTCGGGGATGTGGTCGGCACAGGCTCTTCTCGCAAATCTGCCATCAACTCCGTCCTGTGGCATATCGGTGATGACATTCCCTTCGTACCGAACAAACGCACGGGTGGTTACATTTTGGGCGGCAAAATCGCGCCGATCTTTTTCAATACGGCTGAGGATTCTGGCGCGTTGCCGATCGAGTGCGATGTTACCCAACTAGAAACGGGCGATGTGATTACAATCTATCCCTACAAAGGCGAAATCACGAATGAGGCAGGGGCGATCGTGTCCACCTTCACGCTCAAGCCCGACACCATTTTGGATGAAGTCCGGGCTGGGGGTCGCATTCCTCTCCTCATCGGTCGCACCTTGACCGACAAGATCCGTGCCGACATGGGTTTAGAGCACAGTCCCCTCTTCCGTCGTCCAACGCTGCCTGCTGATACAGGTAAAGGTTTCACGCTGGCACAAAAGATGGTCGGCAAAGCATCTGGGCTTCCGGGTGTGCGTCCCGGCACTGCTTGCGAACCCGTCATGACTACTGTTGGTTCCCAAGATACGACAGGTCCTATGACTCGCGATGAGCTGAAAGAGCTTGCCTGTCTTGGCTTCAGCGCCGATTTAGTCATGCAGAGCTTTTGTCACACTGCCGCTTATCCCAAGCCCGTTGATATCAAAACCCACAAAGACCTACCCGACTTCATGCACGAACGCGGTGGTGTAGCACTGCGTCCAGGCGACGGCATTATCCACTCCTGGCTGAACCGGATGCTGTTGCCTGACACGGTAGGTACAGGCGGCGATTCCCACACACGTTTCCCGTTAGGCATCTCTTTCCCGGCGGGTTCTGGTTTAGTTGCCTTTGCCGCTGCCCTTGGTGCCATGCCGCTGGATATGCCTGAATCTGTCTTGGTGCGCTTTAAAGGAACGCTGCAACCGGGCGTGACGCTGCGCGATATTGTCAACGCCATTCCTTACGCTGCTATGCAACGGGGATTGTTGACGGTTTCTAAGGAGAACAAGCAGAACGTCTTCTCCGGTCGCATTATGGAGATGGAAGGATTGCCCGATCTAAAGCTAGAGCAAGCCTTTGAACTCACGGATGCAACGGCAGAACGCTCCTGCGCTGGCTCGACGATTAAGCTGAGTACCGATACTGTGGCGGAGTATTTGCGTTCTAACGTAGCCCTCCTGAAAAACATGGTGGCACGAGGCTATGGCGATGCGCGTACGATTCTACGTCGTGTTGCCAAGATGGAGCAGTGGTTAGCTAACCCAAGCCTGATGTCTGCTGATCCTGATGCGGAGTACGCCGAAGTCATTGAAGTTGATCTAGATCAGGTGACCGAACCGATCGTCGCGGCTCCTAACGACCCTGATAACGTGAAGCTGATGTCTGAATGTGCAGGCGATCCCGTTCATGAGGTCTTCATTGGCTCCTGCATGACCAACATTGGGCATTACCGCGCCGCTGCCAAAATTCTGGATGGCGCCGGTCCCGTAAAAGTGCGCCTCTGGATCTGTCCCCCGACCCGCATGGACGAAAAACAACTGCGCGAAGAAGGCATGTATGGCATCTTTGCCGCTGCCGGAGCCAGAACCGAAATGCCAGGGTGCTCGCTCTGCATGGGTAATCAAGCACGGGTGGCAGATGGTACGACGGTCTTCTCGACCTCGACACGCAACTTCAACAATCGTATGGGTAAGGGTGCTCAGGTCTACCTTGGCTCGGCAGAACTGGCAGCCGTCTGTGCGTTGTTGGGCAAGATTCCCACGGTGGAAGAATATATGGCGATCGTCACTAAAAAGATTGATCCCTTTGCCGCAGAACTCTACCGTTATCTCAACTTCGACCAGATTGCCAACTTTGAAGATGAAGGGCGCGTGATTCCGCTTGACGAGATGCCCCGCATCGAAGACATTCTGGGAATGCCAACAGCCGCCACACGCTAAAGCAAAATAAAGCCGGAACGTGGCTCTGAAAGAAGGTCGCTTCACCAACCATGCGTTAGGACAGTGCCTTAAGCGCCGTCTAGATCACTCAGGGGTTTGTGAAGCGATTCAAACTATAGCAAAAGGATGAGGGATGAAAAGAAGTCCTTGCTCAAAGGACGTTTCAAGGTTGATGCCTGTCCTAACGTTCTCTTCGACTGCCAGGTAGCGATCCCATCTGGGTTGTGAGCAAGGATTTCAGTGGAATTCTTGCTCACAGAGCCTCTCAATCTCACAACTAATTTGGGACCGCTCTATAGCAAAGGTATACTTGAAGGCGATCGCAAAGGAGAATAACGAGTGGTTTTACCCGTTGCTGGTAGCAAATAAAGCAGTGCGGTGATGGGGTGCCGTTAGATAACTCAGATCGGGACCGCTTGGTATAATGGCACCGGGATTAAGCGGAAATAAGTTGCCGTAATAGTCTCGCTTCACCGTTTCCAGGTCACACGTACTAGCGACACCGGGCAGTTGGTACAACTCTTGCAGGTAGGCTCCCAAGTACTGATAATCCTGAATACGGCGGCGATTGCACTTAAAGAGTCCGTAATAAACCAAATCGAAGCGGTAAAGCGTGGTGAAAAGCCGTACATCTGTCAGGGTCAAGCTGCTGCCGCATAAATACTGCTGAGTTTTCAAAACCGTGTCAATTTCGTCGAGTTCGGTAAACAGCTCGTTGCAAGCCGCATCATACGCCTCTTGCGTTTGTGCAAAGCCACAACGGTAAACTCCATTGTTTACGGCATGGTAAATTTTCTCATTCCACTGATCAATAGTTGCCTTGAGCTGCTCTGGATATAAGTCGAGGTCAGGCTGCTGAGCGAAGGCATTAAACTCAGCATTGAGGATAACAATGATGTCAGCGCTTTCATTATTGACGATCGTCTGTGTCTCGTCATCCCAGAGCACAGGCACGGTAGATCGCCCAGAGTAACCGGGTGCAGCTTTGCGGTACAGATCAGCCAGAGTCCGGCAGTCTGCTTCCGGGTCATCTAGTACCCAGCCGCCTGCTTCGGGCGACGGTGAAACGATAGTGATGGGTATAGCGGCTTCCAACCCCTTGAGTGCGCGAACTACCAGTGTGCGATGTGCCCAAGGACAACCCCAGCCAACATAGAGACGGTACCGCTGTACTGCGGGTGGGTACGGCGCTCCAGGCTCACTGCTGATGCTGCCTCTAAAGGTACTGGCTGGACGAGTATAGGCTCCTGAGGCATCACGTGGTGCTAAGCGAGACATCATCAAGTGCCAGAGTGTCGTCCAGACGAAGCGACCCAACCGAATGATGAGCGCTGAGGGTAAGGCAGTCTTCTGTTTGGCTGGTGCAGTCATACAAGGGGGTGGGTCGGTTTCCACCTCTAATCTACCAACCGTTACCTTGTTAGTGGTCTGATGGAGTGGTGCCGAAACCCTGACTATGCCCCTCGTCAAGACCGAACACTGCTTTAAGAACCACCTGCAAGAAAATTGGCGGCGCGGCAGAACGCACTATAAACGTTGCGTAATCTCCTGGTTCACCTGAGTAGGCGATCGTCGTGGAACCGCCCCCATCCCATTTAAAGTTCTTCTCAGCGTATTGAAATTAAAGCCCATCATCGGTGGCACAATTCGCTTGGTCTACCGCTGCTCCTGCTTCATCACATTGTTTGAATGTTTACTTTGTCATCATTCAATTGCTGCTAAGTAGAAGGGCTAAATTAAGCACTACTTGGAGACCGGGTTTTAACTGCGCTCAACCCGCCGACATAGCGTTTTATCGCCATCATCGCCTCGAAGTTTCGATCAAAGACGTAGCAACAACACCACTGGGCGTTGAGCAAGATGCTCGTCAATAGAAAGTGTCGCCCTTTGAAGAAAGTTAGAGAAGCTATTTAGATCGAGGTTAGAGAAATTATGCTTCTTAACCCTGACATTCTTGGGGCATAACCGACTGTCCCTGGAATTGCTTGATCGTGCCAGGATTACTCAAGGGTGATTTTGGCAATGACGAAGCACCATCTCGTTCGTTACTGACGTGCTGTAAATTTGTGAGTACTCTTGCACAAATTCTCGATCGAGCCATTGGCAGCCTTAGGATAAATGTCATGAAAGAAACTGAGTTTACAGCTATTTTTGAATCCTTAACGGCTCGCCAGCGCAAAGTGATTCAGCACTTTTTAGCAGAAGAGAGTGATGAGGCGATCGCGGCGGTACTTTATGTTGAACCCTCAACGGTACGGCGACATTTAGCGAATATTTGCAAGGAGTTTGGTTTCAGTAACACTGCAGGAGAACACTATTCCTACCGCGATGAGTTGCGAAACTTATTTCTGCACTTTCGTCCTGAAATGATGAAGCCTCTAATTGTAAGTAGGCAATCACAACCACTGCTTGACTTAGAATTTCCGGGTAGCCCAATGGCGATCGATTCTCCCTTTTACATTGCTCGATCGCCGATTGAAGAACGCTGTGCTAAAGAGATTAGAAAACCTGGTGCACTTCTTCGCATTCGTGCCCCTCGACGGATGGGCAAAACGTCTCTACTGCACCAGGTTATGGCAACGGGAACTCAACTGGGTTATCGATCATTGCGGTTAGACTTACGGCAAGCAGAGCCAACTTGCCTGCAAGATCTGGACAGCTTTTTGCGATGGTTTTGCCTGAATCTCAGCCTTAAATTAGGGATCTCTCCTCAGCTCGAAGAGTACTGGGATCGCGATCGTTTCGGTAGCTTAGTTAGTTGCACAACCTATGTGCAGGGATATTTATTAGAGCAACTAGAGCAAGGCTTGCTCTTGGGGTTGGATGAAGTGGATTGGCTGTTTGAATTTCCGGCGATCGCCCACGGCTTTTTTGCCCTCTTACGAAGCTGGCACGAAGAGGCGAGCAACCTGGAAATCTGGCAGCGTCTACGTTTGGTTGTCGTCCATGCAACGGAAGTCTACATTCCACTGAATCTCCATCAATCTCCGTTTAATGTTGGGTTGCCCATTCGCTTGCCAGAGTTCACCCCTGAACAAATGCAGCAATTAGTACAAGCCTATGGGCTGTCCTGGTCAACGGCTAAAACGACCAAGTTAACTGCTTTAGTTGGTGGGCATCCTTATCTGTTGCAACTGGCTCTCTACCACTTGCAGACTGGCGAACTGACTCTGGATGAACTGCTGCAAACTGCCCCAACTCAGGCTGGCATTTACAGCAGCGATCTCCGGCGGCACTGGCAAGTTTTACAAACCTATCCAGAGTTAATGACCGCATTGCAAACTGTAATTCAAGCTGGATCTGCTGCTTTAGATCCGTTACAGGCTTACAAACTCGAAAGTATGGGATTGGTGCAGTTACAAGCTAATCAAGCCAGGGCTAGTTGTGAATTATATCGACAATATTTTGGTGAACGCAGCTCATGAACGTACATCTAGCAGAGTATGAATATCAGGTTGGCGGTAGTTTGCGGGTTGGTGCGCCCAGTTATGTCACTCGTCAGGCAGACCAGGATCTTTATGAAGCGTTGAAAGCCAGACAATTTTGCTATGTGCTGAACAGTCGGCAAATGGGCAAATCGAGCTTGCGGGTGCAAACGATGCATCGCCTGAAAGCCGAAGGCGTTACTTGCATCGCGATCGATATGACCCGCATTGGTAGCGAACACATCACACCGCAGCAATGGTATGAGCAAGTGATTTCAGAGCTTTGGCGGGGCGCGAACTTAATTGGAAAAGTCAACTTAAAAGCCTGGTTTGGGGAAGAGGGCGATCGTAGTTCAATTCAATTATTGATTCGTTTTATTGAAGAAGTGCTGCTAGTACAGTTGCCAGGTTCAATTGTCATCTTTATTGATGAAATTGATAGTATTTTAGGGTTGAATTTTTCAGTTAACGATTTCTTTGCCCTCATCCGAGCTTGTTATAACTACCGGGTTGATAATCCAGCGTATCAACGCTTAACCTTTTGTTTATTTGGAGTAGCATCCCCGTCTGACCTGATGACAGACAAAACCCGAACTCCCTTCAACATTGGGCAAGCAATCACCCTTAATGGTTTTCGGTTTGAAGAAGCGCAGGGGTTAGCCGCAGGCTTGGCGGAACACGTCACCGAGCCACAAGTAGCGCTTCAAGAGATTTTGAGCTGGACAGGAGGACAGCCCTTCCTAACTCAGAAAATCTGTCGATCGCTCGCGGAGTCAACCAGTTCATCTGCCCAGCAGTGTGTGAATGACTTTATCAAAAACTGGACATCACAGGATGAGCCAGAACACTTACGCACCATCCGCGATCGACTTTTGCGAGATCAAAAACTTGCCAGTGGTCTACTGGGCTTGTATCAACAAATTTTGCTGCATGGTGAGATTCCCATCGATGACAGCAAAGAACAACAGGAATTACGTTTGTCAGGATTAGTCGTCAAACAAGACGCAACGTTAAAAGTTTACAACCCAATCTACGCTGCTGTATTCAATCAAACCTGGGTGGAAACCATGTTAAACAACTTAAGACCTTATGCCGAAGCACTGAACGCCTGGATTACTTCAAATAAAGCAGATAGCTCTCGTTTGTTACGGGGACAAGCTTTAGAAGAGGCGTTGCAGTGGTCAGTTGGGCGCAATTTGAGCTATCAGGATTCTGAGTTTCTTAGAGCAAGCCAAACGGCTGAAAATCAGGATGCCAAACAAGCGAATCAAATTCTTACTCAAGCCAATCACAAAGCCAAATGGATGATCCGTGGTGGTGCAGGGCTTTTAGGCATTGCAGTACTCTCCGCTGGGGCGATCGGGCTATGGTCAAACAAATCGATCAGTACCGCTAAAACCCTGACTCAATTAGAAAAAACAAGCAGCGATGCGTTGAAGCAGTTTGAATTTGACCAGCAAGAAGCTCTTCTAAATGCCTTGAGAGCAACAGGTCAATTAAAACAACTCACCCAACCGGAAGAAAAGTACCCAACGTCTAGCCCGGTCGTTGCCCTCCAAACCATTCTCGATAACATTCAGGTGAAGAAAATACCGCCTTCTTGGAATACAAGAATTCAGTTAACGGCTCAGGGTGTTCGCTTTATTGCTTCAGAACACCACAAGGCTAGTGTATGGGATTTGCAAGGAAACCAAATTGCATCTCTTCATCGACACTCAGCTAACATTTCATCAGTAAGACTTAGCCCCGATGAACAATTTGTTGCAACAGAACCTTTGGCAGGTTGTACCATCCATCTCTGGAATGTTCAAGGTCAGCAGCTAGCAACCTTGAAAGGACAGGGGAACATCCTTACCAGCAATTTTAGCCCGAATAGCCAATTTCTCCTAGCGACTGAGATGAACCGGGCATGTGATGATTCAGTTAGTTCGAGCAGTCGTACAGGAAGGTTGTATAGTCTCCAGGGTCGTCAGCTAGCCGTATTCAAGGAACTTCCAGTTACTGATAAGGCCGCACAGTTTAATCCTCAAAGCGATCGTATTCTTACTCTAGAAGACACTGCCAAACCAGGTCACCCAATGATGCGGCTTTGGGACCTGCAAGGGAAGCAACGAGTTGCCTTTCAAGGAAAACTCAATACTTCGGTCGTAAGTGCAACATTCAGCCTAGATGGTCAGCTAATCGCCAGTGTTGAGAAGGATTTTGAAGGTCAGAGCGCTATTAGCTTGTGGAATGTGCAAGGTCAACAATTGGCAACATTCAAAACCCAACAGCACCTACCTGAGGTGATTCGATTTAGCTCAAATGGTCAATTGATCGCAACGGGTGGATATGATGGTACTATCCAATTGCGAAACCGTCAGGGAAAGTTAATCCGAACCTTCAAGGGTTATCCAGGAAGTGTAGCAGCGATTCAATTCAGCCCAAATAATCAACGAATTGCCACTGTTGGTGAGACTGAGGCAAGAGCAACTGGTCAGGCAACTGGATATATATGGGATCTTCAGGGCAATCGCTTAGATTCGTTTGACAGTTCAGGTGATAACCCACATGATAACCTTCACTTTAGCCCAGATGGCTCTCGTATCTTAACAACAGCTCGCTTGAAGTATTTTCAGAATCCTCATCGTAAAACACTGGGAGCCAATCGAGGCAAAATCCAGGTTTTACGAGTGAGTTCTAAGGGCGATCGCATCATGGCTTACGTGGAATCTGAAGGGACAATTCGGGTTTGGAACAATCAGGGCAAGGAACTGGCAACCATCAAAGTTGGTGAATTGCCGAGGTTTGAATCAGGATACGCAATGCAATTTAATGCCGATGGCGATCGTATTCTCACTTTTAAGGTGCCTAAGAATCCCAAGCAGGAGAAGCACGGGGTACGTGTTTGGAACTTGCAGGGGCAACAGGTCGCCTTCCTTGAAGGATCTTGGTGGAATGGAGACTTAACCCCTCCAAGGCAATACTATGCTTCAGTCGTGGATCAAATGTCAGGGGTGCGAGTGTGGGATTTGCAAGGAAATGTAGTTACCACCATCAAAGGGAAGACTGATCCCAGCCGCCAGCTGCTTATAAATCGAGTTCGGTTAAGCCCTAGTGGTAATTACGTTTTGATGACCAGCAATGTTGGTGGTAGCACTTTATGGACATTAAAAGGGCAACAACTTGCTGAGATTGAGGAGTTAAAATTTCAGAAGATATTCTTCAGCAATGATGAACAACGCTTAATTGCCTTACAACAGTACGATAGCATCGCACGACAATGGAATCTTCAAGGAAAACCATTAAAACCCATTAAAGTAACATTCGAATCCGAGGAAGATGGTTATTACGAAGTACCATTAAAGCCCTCCACTGTGTTCAATGCGAAAGCTGATTTATTTGTAACAGCTAACGATCGCGTTTTCCTATGGAACTTGCAGCGTGGACAAATTGTTGAGTTAGATGCTCGAACAAAAATTTCCCCCTTTAATGATCCGGATCAGCAAGTTCAAATGAGCGATCGGGGCAATCGCATTGCAACCTTAGGGCAAGACAATAAAGTCCGAGTGTGGGACAACAAGGGCAATCAACTGGCTGAACATGAAGGCTACAAAATGGCGTTGAGTGCCGATGGAAAACAGATTGTTGTAGTTTCGCAAGCCGACAATATTCCCAGAGTTTGGCAAGTCAGCGATGTGGATGGGCTGCTGAAACGGGGTTGTGACTGGTTACGGCTTGCGATTGCGTTGGATCATGATGCAGGCGATCGACGCTTGTGTGACATTGACAAATAGAGTGGTACCAAACTCCAAAAGCTGCAACCTGAAACCACAGTAACCTGATGAGTTGCGGTTATTAATTAGGGAACGAATTTAACTGCCAGTTCACCTATGCTGAGGCTGCTAAACAGACCGAAGTGAAGCTCGTGATCTGAGTTGGTAGTGGCTCCGAGTAAAACTTTCAAGCAAAGGTTTTACTCGGAGTTCTTCACCTCTAGACGACAGTTTTCACCCGTATGAGTGGTTTAACAAGCCGCTTACTGAAATAACGTAGTCTTGTTTGAAGCTAAAGATAGGCTTTCGTTTCATCCTTTGCAATCCGGTTGACTTTATGCAAAAACGCTATTGGTATTTGCAATGGGGCGCATCGCTCTATCTGGTTCGTTCCTGTACGATCGCGCACCTACCGTTTCTGAGAGTACCTGTCTTTGACTCTAAAGAAGAAGCGTTAGACTATCGCGCTTGGCTTTCTATGTCATAGGCTGTGACAAATCGCTTACTGATCAAGCGACAACGTTAGCGAACATTGCCAACGCTGCTCGTTGTCATCTCACATCAACGACGATCGCAGCTAAAATTCCCATACAGCAGTGCTTCGAGTTGTCTTGATTAGTAATGATCGTTTTGCGATCGCTTTTTCATCACAGGGCTAGAAGTGATCATCCTGCCCATCGCTACCGTCACTGTATCAGCGCTGTCTGCGATTAATGGCTGACGTTAGAACGTGGCAAACCACTGCCGCAACTCCGGCAAATAACGTGCTGTGAGGATACCACCGACAAATCCAAACAGATGCCCTTGCCAGGAAATGCCACGTCTTCGTGACGGCAGGATGCCCCAGATAAGTGGACCGTAGAGCAAAGCAACCACGACTGAAATAACGGCAGAGAAAAGCTCTTGCTCAAAGTAGCTCCGAGAGAGCAAAAAGCCGAAATAGCCAAAGATGATGCTGCTAGCACCAATGTGCATGGTGCGGGGTGCTGCAAAGAGCCAAACACCTGCACCACTGACCAACCAGATCACAGCCGTCGCGATCGTGAATTCGGTGACTCCACGCAGTAAGGTCAGCCAACCGAGTACAGCGAAAGGTAATGTATTTGCCATCAAATGCTGCCAGGTACCATGCAGCAATGGCGCAAACAAAATGCCCCGCAGTCCAATTTGAGTCCGGGGCGCAATGCCGAAACGATCCAAGCGTCGCCGCAACAACACCTGGTCAACAAACTCTAACGCCCACATAAGCGTGAGCAAGCCACCGATGATTTTGGCTTGGGTAGCAACATCACTAGCAGACAGGGAAAATGGCATCGATCGCAGACATCACGTTCTATAGTAGTTTAAGCGACCAACTACGCTTTAGCTTGAGTAACTCAAGCAGCATAAACGAGCAACTGAGACACTACAACCGATCGTGCCGTTGACGTGTAGTGCCTGTAGGAGCAGAATCATTTGAAGCTAGTGTGCTCTAAAGTGAGCTTTAACGTACGGGCATTGGCAGCACACCTTATGAGCCATTTTGTCTATCTTGTGCAATGCGCTGATGGCACACTCTACACAGGGTATGCCAAAGACGTGCAACAACGAGTAGCAGTGCATAACACTAGCAAGGGTGCTCGCTACACGCGCAGCCGTTTACCTGTTGTCCTGCTTGCCTCCTGGTACTTTCCCACAAAATCAGCCGCACTCAAAAGGGAGTATCAGATTAAGCAACTCAACCGGCAACAAAAACTGGAGTTAAGCAAAAGCTCAGTACCTTTTAACATTGTTGCAGAGCAGCAGTAGGGCATTGGTCGTTAGATTGACCCTCTGTGCTGCCAAAGGCAATCACGTCGGTTGAAATCCACGACCCGCATCCAGCGCAATTGCACCGTAGCTACCCGCCAAAATGAGACTAGCATCTACCCTTCAAATTATCCGTTGAACATTCCATCACCTATAGCAGTCGAAGAAAACGTTAGGACAGACATCAACCTTGAAACATCCTTTAAGCAAGGGCTTCAATTCATCCCTTATCCTTCATCCTTTTGCTATAGGCTGCGCTCTGAAACTCATTATGGTTTGGTTCCGCTAGGTAATGGGAAAGGGGTTGCACTACTGGTGCGATAGCGAACGATGTACAAACCGTGACCCAATATGATCAAAAGTTGCGCTCATAGCCTCTTAGGAAGTTATGCCATCGCTCTAGCGAAATTGGGTTGATGGAACGATCGAAAGTGGGAGCATTATTGTTTGCCAACCTCATGTCCCAATACCAGCTTCCAGAAGCTAGAAACCCCCTCCCGTGGAAAGAACCGAGGCAGCGTAGCAAGAACAGGATTAATCAGATTGCCAGGAATCACGATCGACTCTCGTTTTTCAAATGCTTTGAGGGCATCTTGTGCAACAGTCTCGATCGAGGTATCAAATTTTGTAGCTACATTAACTAGAAACGGCGGAAAGCCTGCTTCTTTGAGGAATTTAGCGCCAACTGGTCCTGGACAAACGGCTAGCACATGCACTCCATAGCTGCGATTCTCCGCCCACAAAGCTTCGCTAAAGCTAAGGATAAATGCTTTTGTTGCCGCGTAAAGCGAGAAATAGGGCATCGATTGAAACCCTGCTACCGAAGAAAGATTAATTACCCCTCCAGTTCGACGCTGTCGCATCCCAGGTAAGAAGCGATGGGTCAGATCCACAAGCGTCGCGATATTAACCTGCACCGTTTTAAGTTGAAAGTCTCGATCGCTTTCGGCAAAATCACCATAATCTCCAATGCCAGCATTATTCACCAACAAATCAATTGAGCGTCCAAGGTGCTGCACAGTCTGAAAGATTTTTTCTGTAGCGTCTGGTGCAGTCAAATCCTGCACGATTATATCTACTTGGATGTGATGTTGCTGACTAAGTAAATTAGCAAGTTCTTGTAACTTGTCCTCGGAACGAGCAACCAGCACAAGATCAGTTTGACGCGCTGCTAATTGTTGGGCGAAGGCGGCACCGATGCCAGCAGACGCTCCGGTAATCAAGGCTGTTGTCATATAAGTTTACATTTCACTTTACTAAACAGATTGAATGACATTTCTCATTTCTGCATCACTCCAAAGAACTATTACAGCGGCGCTTAAAGGGTAGTAATCCAGTAGCCGTGTTCCACTACTTGGTTGCAGCGGACAAACGTGTTGGAGTGCCTACTATCTTCAAACACCATGTTGAAACGATGGAACAGAGGCATCAGTTGACAAACCTCCTGAAAAAGAGACTCACTGCAATGCTCACGAATGAGTTCTATAATTTCGCGATTTGTCGTTTTTGTGAGGAAGAAGTGATGTCATTTAGTGCCGCAAGTTTAATGCCATCTTTGGTGCTGCCAAATTGGTTAGTCAGTAAGGGACACTTGTTGGAAACTAAATGCCCTGGCAAGATATCAATACCAGCTCTGTGTGTAAGGATTTTCCCTTTCCCAACTTGCCTCCCGTGTACTGTTAGCAAGGGCGGTATGAAGTTGTTTATCTGCAATCTGGCAGTAGAATTAGATACCCTGGGCATTAGCTTAACAACGTGGTACCAGGGGCGATCGCAACATCCATCAATACGAAACTACAAAAGATCTTGATAGCTGAGTGGTTGCTTTGGAACGACCAGGAGCAGTAGTAAAAGATGAAGGATGAGAGCTGGAGTGCTGGTTATTTGGTTAGTTAAAGAGTAGCTGTATGCTGGCAGAAAATACCTTGGTGAAAGAGGCTTACGCAGCCCTTGAAAACGCAATCCTCTATTATCGGGGGCAGCCCGTTGGCACTGTTGCTGCTCGTGATCCTGAAGCAGTGGCACTCAATTATGATCAATGCTTTGTCCGAGATTTTGTTTCCTCAGGTTTGTTTTTTCTGATGCAGGGTAAGCCAGAGATTGTACGCAATTTTCTGGTGGAGGTGCTGAGGCTGCAAAGCCGTGAACCGCAGCTAGAATGCTTTCAACCAGGGCAGGGGCTATTTCCTGCCAGCTTTAAAGTTGTTGAGCGAGAGGGCGAAGAATATCTAACGGCTGACTTTGGCGAGCAGGCGATCGCACAGGTTGCTCCGATCGATTCCTGCTTCTGGTGGTTGATTCTGCTACGGGCTTACGTCAAAGCAACGGGCGATCTGAAGCTGGCTCACAGACCTGATTTCCAACATGGAATTCATTTGATTTTGCAGCTTTGTTTGGAAGCTCGCTTTGATATGTTCCCCACGCTCTTGGTGCCTGATGGCTCGTTTATGATCGATCGACGCATGGGAGTCTACGGTTATCCACTGGAAATTCAAGCGCTATTTTATGCGGCTCTACGGGCAGCACGAGAACTTTTGCTACCCAGTGGTTCTGGCAGCACCTACCTTCAAGCAATCGAGACCCGTTTAAGCCACTTGACCTACCACGTGCGGAAATATTACTGGCTTGACCTCAAACGCCTGAATGAAATTTACCGCTATAAGGGTGATGAATTCGGTGCACTGGCAGTGAATCGCTTTAATGTCTACTCAGACACCATCCCCCCCTGGTCAATTGAGTGGCTTATGGGAAAAGGCGGCTACTTGGCTGGAAACCTGGGACCGGGACAAATTGATTTTCGCTTTTTTGGACTGGGGAATTTGATGGCAATCATCGCTTCGTTAGCAACGGCATCACAAGCTCAGGCAATCATGGCGTTGCTGGAACAGCGCTGGCAGGAGTTAGTGGGCTATATGCCGATGAAAATTTGCTTCCCAGCCGTTGAGGGGCAAGACTGGCGCACCATTACTGGCTCTGACCCGAAGAATATTCCCTGGTCTTACCACAACGGTGGCAACTGGCCCGTTTTGCTCTGGCTTTTAACCGCCGCCGCTTTGAAAACTGGAAAGGTAGAACTCGTACACAAAGCCCTAGCAATTGCTGAACAACGCTTATTGGATGATCAATGGCCTGAATATTACGACGATAGAAATGGCAGACTGATTGGCAAAGAAGCCAGAAAATACCAAACCTGGACGATCGCAGCTTTTCTAGTCACTAAAGCTCTGTTAGCCAATCCAGAATACATAGCGCTCATTAGTTTCGATGAAGAATCTTTTAATGAAGAATCTAATGCAACGGCTTGTACTGTTTGAGCTTAATGCTCCATAGTCTAATTAGAGACGATCCCACAACGTCATTGGGGACATCGATCGCTCTTCTTCAGTCCAAGTCTCCCGCCGTGGCTTGAGATGTTCCATGCTTGAGGTGAGCGATCGCAGTTAAAGCTACTTTAATCACTTAATATCCCGTTCACTTATGGTTAGTAAGCTTTCAGAATAGTGTGCAACGGGATTGCTAGCTTGCCGTAATAATCCTTATGAGATCGGCTCTCACTTCACAGTAGTTACCTTAGCCACGCCCTTCAATATATCCTTTGATGAGTTGGGTAATAGCTAAGATCTCAAGCATCAAGTAAGTAAAAGCATTAGCTAGCAAAAATGATTGCTTCACTTTTCCTTGCTCAACTGCTTTGAATCTAGAACGACCGACAAATGATTCCAGCACAACAGAAAATAAAAACATCGGAATCAGTGTGACGATAACTTCTAAGGGCAGGAACGGAAAAGAACCCGGTTGCACTGGCACAGTTGATCCAAAAATTATAGTGCCAACGAATGCCCCAATCGGTAATACAACAAGCAACCCTCCAACAATTGTTGATAAAACATTTGTACTAAGAGCAACTAAAATTGCTTTCTTAATAGTAGTTTTAAGTAGTTTTTTGTGAACAAAAGCTTCGATCGCAATAACCGGAATCAGTAGGAGAATTTGATAGAATATGCTCTGAGAAAACAGTGGAATACCCGCATTGGCAAGATAGAGAGAGTGGTTTCCTAAATAGAAGGAAGATGCAGAAAATAGCATAAAAACTTACAGGAATTTGCGTTTCTTAAAGCATGAATAGATGCAGACTAATGGCTGAGAGCATCAACAAAGTGTCTCTAAAGCAATACCGAAACGCTTCGATATTGCCCGATCCAATAATTTGTTATGTCCCTTCTGATTTAGCTGTAAGTTTAGTCTGGCGGCAAACTTATCTTGCCGTTGTTATAATTGTTCCACAAATCAAATCCCATTTTGAATCTTTGTTTCGATGTATCCAGATATGCCTTGACTTCAGACTGCAACAACTTTTTCATCAAAGGCTGCTTTGACAAATTTAACAGTTCCTTTAATTCATCTTCCGAAAAATCGGCTTGTAGTCTTGCGGCATAGGCTTCTTTGTAGTGTTTCCACCCAATTTCCCGCGCAAACATCTTCCTAAATCTTGCGTAAAGCTCAAAATCGTCACCCTTACCAATCAAAATGCCCATCAAATGGTCAAAATGCATATCGTATCTTCTTGAAATTCCTATTGCTGGCAGCACCTCGCTTGCTAATTTATACTTAGAGGTCTCTCCGGCAGATATTGGAGATTGATCTTTACTTAAAGGCAGTTGTTGAGAATTTGCTACATATACCGTGAAGAGGGTAAAGCAGACAACCAGCAACAATGCTAGAAACTTTGAAAGTTGCAACTTTACTTTAAACATTAAAATTTAAGTATCTCAACTTTGATGTACATCGCGCCAAAAATCCAATCTAAATTGCGGCTGAGTTTCCCTGCTATCTAACTTTTCTATAGTGATAAAAATATATCAACTCTATGCTTTTATGCAAAGCTACCGCCCTTCTATTTTCCGAATCTAAGCAAAAAGAGACTCCTTGCTTTAGCTGTGATCGCGCTGTGAGCATCCGTAGGTATAAACGATCATTTATTTACAGATATGACTTGAGCATTCCGCAGCGAGAAACTGACGTAAAGGGCGATCGACCCAAGCCTGAAGCAGGAGGATTAGTAGTACTGGCTGAAGTGGTAGGGACAATAGCCTGCTGACACTACCCAGTAGTCATCAACTGGTTAGCCGCTTATACTTTTCGAGGTATGCTCTTTGCCCAAACGCCTGCACGCTTATAATGCCCTACAACCTTTTAAGCCAGATTAAGCGTCAACGAGTGAGTGATGGCGCTGTCGTACCCATTTTGGAGCCGTGCGAAGCAACTGCTCGGCAGCTAGTGTTGATCTGGCCCCAGCTAGGAGATTTTGATAGTCTCGAATATGCCTGGTGGCTGCAACGGGAACGCGGACGGCTCCAAGCCCAGGATATCAGCATCCGAGCCGTTGGCATTGGCGATCGCGCGGCTGGACAACAATTTTGCGCCTATACGGGGTTCCCCTCTGACCGTTTATTTGTCGATCCAACGGCAGAACTGCATCAAAGCTTAAACCTGTATCCCGGACTTGCTTTAAAACTGCCCGCTTTATCGACGACTCAGACTGCCTGGTTAAATCTGGTGCTGATGTGCGCTGGCATTGGTAGCCCCGGCACGCTGGCTGAAGTTTTACGAGGGTATCGGGGCGATCGCCGTGCACCGCAACTCATTGGAGATGATGAAGTTGTCCAGGCAACCCCGCTGCCACCTATCAAGGGTGAGTTCTTTCAGTGGGCAGGTGGCAAAGGTTTTCAACGTCCGTTTGAACTAGCAACCCTACGACTACGCAACATGGCAGAAGTGTTGAGCCACTGGAAAACCTATGTTCCTGATGCTGCCTATCTCACTCAACGGGGCGCGACCTTTCTGTTTGATGCTCAGGGAAATCTACTCTACGAACACCGCGATCCAGGTATTCTTGGTTTCGCAGCCGATAAGAGTTACCCCTTGTCCTTTCTCAAGTGAGTCCGCTGCCCTTTCGGTTTTATATCGCGATCAGTAGTGCTTCTGAACAACGACAAACTTTTATCAACCCTGTCGCTTTATGGACGGTAAGCCGCTGCATCTTTAGGCGACCTTTGGCTTTTAGCCCTCAGTTTTTTGCAAGACTTCTGCTCTTTTGTATCCTATTAGCCTGTTTCATAGCAGCGACTCGCCCATAATCATCACAACCTTCACTCGAACAAGGCTATGACTCGATTACGCCCCCCTCTATCAGTCATCCTGCCCGCTTCCATTGTTGCAGTTACGCTTCTCTTTGGTTCCTCCATCGCTACTCAAGCGTGTCCGCTAGCTGACGGCAAGGCGGGTCTGAGCCAGATGTTGCGCCAACCAGATGTTAGCGACCGCTCTGCTAGCGCAAGTCTGCCAGAGACCTCGAATCGGCAACCGCTTGATTACGTCGATGTGGTAGGTTTGAGCGGCATCATGGGGTTATTTGCGATCGCTCTTTCCTTTAAGGTGCGGCGTTCCCACGCTATCGAACCTACTGAAGCTGAGTTTCTCAATCGGTTCCCTCAGATTGAGCATCCAGAACTCGCGTTGACTTCAGTGCCTCAAGAAGCGTTACCGTCTCATATTGATCGAGAGCTTGTTTCGGTGCGTTAGCGATCGGGCAAAGGCGTGCAGTACGTCTCCTTAAGTTGTTCATGTGTTTCTCCTTGGTTGTGTGCGGAAATGACCCTTTGACAGCAATGTCAGGGGTCTTTTTATTTGAGGCGCAGAGGGGCGAGGTTTTGCTGTGAGCAGTCAGCCGAACAGTGTAGGGTGTAAGAAGCAATGCTGGATGAAAGAGGGCTGAGGAATGAAGCGATTGGTTACGCCTAGACGACTGGCAATGCCACTGGTTTGCCTGATAGTGCTGTTTGTCAGTAGTCAGAGTGGAGAAGCCTTTCCCTATCCCGATCGTGCCAAAAAAGGGATGGTAGTTTCTGCACACCCATTAGCAAGTGAAGCGGGTCTCACTATGCTGCAAAAAGGTGGAAATGCGATCGATGCAGCAGTGGCAACGACTCTAGCGATTTCCGTCGTGGAGCCAGCCTCAGCCGGTATAGGTGGCGGCGGTTTTTTGCTGCTGCGGTTGGGCGCTACAGGCGAAGTGAAGGCGCTCGATTTTCGCGAGCGGGCACCACTGGCAGCCACTCGTACACTGTATCTGGATGCTCAAGGAAAAGTACGCCCCAATGCAAGCACCGATGGCTATCTAGCGGTTGGTGTACCAGGTACGATCGCCGGACTTTATGAGGTGCAGAGCCGCTATGGCAAGCTACCCTGGAAGGCTGTGGTGGCTCCGGCTACACAATTGGCAGCGAAAGGCTTTCCAGTAAGTTGGCGCTTGGCAGCGGCGATCGCCCAGCAAAAAACACTTCAGCAAAATCCTGCTGCTCGCCAGATTTTTACTCGGAATGGTGTGCCGTTGCAAGCAGGCGATCGTCTGGTGCAAGCAGATTTAGCACAAACGCTGACTCAAGTAGCGGCTGATCCTCAAAATTTTTACACAGGAAAACTGGCAGAGACAATCGCCCGTGACATGGCTACGAATAAGGGTTTAATCACACTGGCTGATTTGAAGCGCTACCGCCCCCTTTGGCGCGATCCGGTCTGCGGCAACTTTCGAGCGACGCGTGTTTGCTCAATGCCGCCGCCATCTTCGGGTGGTGTGCATCTGCTGCAAATCCTTAACCTTTTAGGTGATACCGATCTTAAGGCGATGGGGTGGCACAGTCCTGATGCACTGCATTTATTGGTGGAAGCCATGCGGATTGCCTATGCCGATCGTGCGGTGCATCTAGGCGACCCTGATTTTGTAAAGGTGCCCGTTGCAGCCTTGATCAACCCTGCCTATGCCAAACAGCGACGTCAAGAAATCAATCTGCAACGAGCCAGACCGTCTAGTCAGGTACAAGCAGCTAACCCAGAAACCCTCAAGCGGCTGGGCAAAGAATCTAACGACACCAGTCATCTTAGCGTGGTGGATAGCACAGGTAATGCCGTGAGTCTCACCTTCACGGTCAACCTTGGCTTTGGTTCTGGCGTTGTAGTGCCAGGTACAGGGCTCATTCTCAACAACGAAATGGATGATTTTGCGATCGCTCCTGGTGTGCCCAATGCCTTTGGTCTGGTCGGCGGCGAAGCCAATGCGATCGCCCCAGGCAAAACACCACTGTCTAGCATGACACCTACGATCGTCACTGAAAATGATCAACTTCGCTTAGTAGTGGGCGCTCCTGGTGGCAGCACCATCATTACTACCGTCCTGCAAATCGTGCTGAATGTGTTGGTCTATGACATGGATGCTAGACGTGCGATAGCGGCTCCGCGCCTGCATCATCAGTGGTTACCCGATCAGCTCCGGGTCGAACGCAACGGTCTTGACCGCCTCACCTTGGACAATCTTCGTCAGCGGGGGCATACCATTGCAGAAGGTAACACGTGGGGCAATGCTCAGGCAATCATCCGTTCTTCTGATGGCACCCTTGAAGGGGCAGCCGACCCACGGGGCGAGGGTGCAGCGTATGGTTTCTAATTAATCAACGACCCGCAAAAGACCTCGACGCAAACGATCGAAGACTTCATTCAGCAAGGCTTGTTCATCACGGCTCAACTTTGCCAATGAAACCAGCAACCGTTGATCAACGCGAGTAATACAGCGAGAGGTCAGAATACGGGTCACAACATCTTGAAGGGAGGGAGACAACACTTGGGCTTCCATGTTTTTTGGGGCAACTCGATACTGTTTAGTATGCGGTTGTACCGAGGTCTGCCTGGTGATTGAACTGAGTCGTACAGTGTGACAATTCTACGATCAGAGCGTGATCCAGATCAGTTCGCTGTCGTTGTCAGAGCGTCTCGGCTATCCAATAACGTTGTGACAGCATTTACCACTCGTTGTGTTGCTCCAGCAAGGAACGCGCGATCGAGTGTTTCTGGTGTATCGCTGGGTTGATGGTAGTGGGGATTGCGGAAGTTTGCCGTGTCGCCAACCATCACTGCGCCAATGTTCCTTGCCCAAAAAGGTGCATGGTCACTCCGCAATACATCTGGAGTCAACAAACCTTTGAGGGGAATCGGCACTGTGATGATAGCTGGCAGCGTTGGTGAAGTCGAAGCAGACATCTGGAAAGCATTTAGCAATGGTAAATGCTCCTGATCGCCAATGACGCCTAGAAAGTCACCACGATCGCTCAGCAATTTCACAGGTAAGCCTTCAGGATATTTCTGACATCCCGGCGTGTAACAGGCATAGCCCATCATTTCTAGATTCACTACGCCAGCAAGGTTCACTAAATTTTCAGGACGCGATGTGAAATTGAGACTGCCTAACAAGCCGGTCTCTTCACGATCGAAAAAAGCAAGCCATAAAGGTCGTTGAGTGGAACGAGAACCTAATAGACGAGCCACTTCTAAGGTCGTAGCGATCGCGCTGCTATTGTCATCCGCACCGGGCGATCCTTGTACCGTGTCGTAGTGAGCGCTCACCAAAAGCGCATCCGCGTCAGCCGTTGTACCAGGACGTTGAGCAAAAACATTCACGCCCCCCTCGAAGACTTGCAGTTGTGGTTTCCAGCCAAAGCCTGTCAGCGTTTGAACCAGATAGCGACGGGCACGATCGCGATCGCTGCTTTCAAAACGCTCAAAGCTCAACGCTTCGATATGCTCAAACAAACGTGTGGAATTGACTTGGGGTGGCTGGCTTGCAAGAGACGCTTGAGGAGGGGTGCTAGATGTTGAAGTTGGGCTGTTGGGGGAGCGTTTTGGAAGGGGTGGAGAAGATGCCAGATTACAGCTTGTTATGACGAATAAGGCGATCGCCAACAAAACTCCTAAAATCGATCGCTGCATTACTTTGACCTTTGAACCAACGTGCGACGTTTCTGAGAAACCTGTAAAGCTTATCCTCACTCTAATCGCTTTACCGTTATGTCCGGCATCAGTAACAGATTGGGCACTCTTAGCGTAGTTTTTCTCGCTGGCTTTGGGGTGCGTTATGACTGCAACGGGTGCAGTAGTGTTGAGTCTTGCCTACATTCTGGGTTTGCTAGTAGCGAAGCTTCCCTGGGGCGGCTACGGGTTACTGGTGCTGGGTGTTGGGCTATCGTTCGGCATCAAGCGCGTCTGGCGATCGGCACCCAAATTATGGGTCTGGCTGCTAGCTGGATTGCTCGGACTTTTTGCCAGCCTGTATTGCCAGTTTAGAACCCCCCAGCCCGCCATAACGGATATCAGCCGCTTGATTCCGACTGCAAATGCGCCTAAGCAAGAATGGGTAGTGATTGGGGATCTCGATAGTGTGCCCCGCTTAACCCGCAGTCAAAAGGCACAATTCTGGCTGGAAGTCCGGCAGGTCAATTCGGTCAGTGGTGAAGTGCAATATGTGGAGGAGAAAGCACCCACTGGCAAGCTCTATGTAACGGTGCCACTCCTTCAAGCAACGGGACTCCATCCAGGGCAGCTGGAGTTTTGGAAAACGGTTGAACAATTTGAAAAACGGTTGAACAATTTGAAAAACGGTTAAACAATCGGAGTCACCATCTAATCCTACATCAGCACTAGCATTTCAATTTGCCGAAGGAGAATTCAGGGCAGGCGAAGAATGCAGACGCTAGGATTGGGCAATCAAAGTATCCCATCGACAATAGCCTTCAGACATGGTTGTGCATTTACTCAGCACCAACCATCGCGTTTTATGAACTGAACTGCCTATTCTTCCAACTTATCAGGAAGAGTATTGGATGTTCACGCGATTAGACTCAGTTAAAAAAGTGTTCCAGGGAGCCTGAAAGAAACTTAATTAGTAAGAGATGTGTGATGCGATCAATAACCTGATCTATGTCGCAAGCTAGAAGACAGCATTCAAGATACACTTTCATATTTGCCACTTTGTCAGGCTTTATTAAGTCTAATACTTCCAAACCATAGAAATTAGTAATATCTTCAAAAAGGGTTTGACTATTAAAATCAGATTTTGATTTCGGTAGAGTACTTACGTAATCCTGCTGAGTCAGGAAAGTTTGATATCGTTTTCTAAGCCACTTTAGCCCTTTGAAAGAAGGCGCACTATACATCAACCACTCAATATCATCGTAAAGAGTAAGTAGAGTTTGGAGCGCCACCTCAGAATATCGGTTTTTACTCCTATTATTTGGACAGTTATATGTATTTGCTGGGACATACTCTCTGTCAATGTTATGGAGGGGAATAAGACTATCCTGCAAAGGTACCTTATGATTTGAACATACGAATACACCAGGAGCTTGGTGCATTCGGTGCCAGTAGGCTTCACCATATCTCGCTTCTTCTTCTTCTAAACAAGCAGGGCAGAACTGGAGAAACTTTCTGTTGCTGTCTAGACCATCTGGAGAGAGTTTAGCTAGCGAAATAAATGACTCATTTGTCGCCTTTATCATCCGATGTTTCAGTAACCAAGCTTCAGATGGTGTTAAAAAGCTTTTATAAAAAGGGTATAGCGTGTGGTTCTGAATGAGATCCTCCACAAAGTGTGGGGATGCTGGAGGTAAACTCATCATCAGATTACTCAATCCGTCAGGCAAGTCCTGACGGAATAATTTCTTAGAAGAATATCCTAGTAAACCTTTAAGCGTTTTACGAAGTTTTTTATCTGCGCTCCGCATATGGCATCTGGTAAGAAGACTGTAAAAGTGTTCATCAGGGTAAGGATGAGGCAGAAAATTTACCATGCCGAGTGCTTAATAGAGAATTTTTAGAGGATTATCTAAAATGCTTCCTGATTCAATGAGGGCATCGTAAACTTTTACGTTGTTTTTCTTAGCGTTATCAGCTATGAGGCGCAGATCATCCTCTGCATAAGTTGGATTAAGCTTTTTTTCTTTAACTTTTTTCTTTGCTTCTTCAATAGAACTAGCTTCTTCTACTGCCTGTTCCGTTTGCAGCGCAATAATATATGCTTTGCTAACCAAAGAAGCAAGATCAGCACTTCCTTCATCAGCCGCAACAGCTTTTTCAGCAGACTGCTTTGCAACAGACGGTGCTACACCCAAATCCTGGACAAGTGCAACAATCACTTGACGGACTTTAGGCGACGAGTAAGAAACTTTTTTAGCCCACATTTGATTTTGCAGTCGCAGCGCTTCTAATTCTGCAATCTCTAGCTTTTCAAGGCATCTAATACGGTATTCGGCTGTCTCTAGTTGAATATTGCTGTATTTAAGTTTCCAATCATCTTTATCAGGATGCTCTCTGATGTATTTCAGCATTGGCTCAACCAAAACAAGGCTCTCGCTTGCAGCCTGTCGGATTAGGTCAATACTGATTACTTCATCTCCACCCAATGAAATGGCTCTCCACTGAACCATCTTGTATAGTTTAATGGCAATATCATGGATGCCCTGTGTGATCTCGTAAAAGAGACTCATAAGTTCATCCGAACAAGGCGTAAAAGTCCTTGTCCACTGATATTGCCACATGCCTTCGAAAAAGAACTCCCACTCTTTGGCATTAATGATTCTGTCCCACATAATAACTGCTGTACCTGTTGCTCTTCTAGCACTTACAAAAGTGTCTTTAAAGAGTCCTGACATTTCGTCTGTTCCTATACGAATTAAGGGAACTCCAAGCGTATTATCAAGTTTTGTCAAAAATTTAATAGCCTCGTCACGATCGTTTTTCAGCTTGAAAAATGCTTGCATTTCTTCAACAACTAGTACCCCTAAGTGATGCTTGTGTGCGAGTATAGCTACTTGAGCCAGCATGTCATCTACCGACTTATTTCTTGAAACATGCCTGTCAAAGTAGTTGCTGCCCAACAATCGATCAAAACCCATAAATATATCACTGCAAAACCCTTTGAGTGATGTTATCGGACTATCAATACAAAGCCAGACAATTTGATAGTAATCTCCGCCCAGTTCCGGATGCGCGATGATTTGAGGAAAGAGCTCTAGAATGCTAGTTCTATTTGCTGTTTTTCCAACTCCGGAGGGGGCAAAAAGAGTAATACTTGGGGCTGAAAGTGGAGCCTTGACAAAGTTTTCAATGTATTTACCACCTTTCGATGAAAGTGCGGTGTAGAGTTGTATTGCTCGCTGTGCATACTCAGGGCGTATAGGATTTCTTCCCAAATAGCCGCTAGCGATTACAGTCCATATTTTGTAATATAGTTCAATAGTTTTACTTTCTGGGTCAAAGTATCGAGATAACCTCTCGATACAGTCAAATCTATCGTAATTTCCCCACTCTTTTTCTCTTTCATCAAAAATGGGTAGAGTTTTCACATTTTTGATGAAATCTTGTATGGAGAGCTTAAGTGGCAGAGCCCTACTTAAGGGGTTTAAATTGTACTCAGGCTGTTTGTGATCACAGTATTTAGCTACAACAGCCCAAGAACCATTAGGAATTTTTATTACGTCTTTGTAATTAGAGACCTCCATTCTGATTCTCCTCGCGGCTTCGAAGTAGAATGTCTAAATGATCGGGTGCGTATGAAGTTAATTGAGTAGGATTTGACGTAGTTCTAGCTTCATCAGTTTTGTTCATTTGGTTATTAACTTGCTCAGTTGCTTGTTCAACCGATTTATCTATCTCAAAGCCTTCATCCTTGCTGCGGCTAAACTTCTCAATGGCTTTCTTCGTTGACATATCAGCTACCCTTTGTGCACCACTGGTTGGATTAGCTTGCAAGGCAGCTTGCGTCATGTCTGCACCAGCTTTGTCTATAGCACTTAACTCGGTCATCAAATTAACCTTCGCTTGCCTTTGGTTGCCCTCGTATCTCGACTGTTTCAGTTTCTCCTGCCCAAATTTACATTCCGTGTCTTCAAAATGCTTTCCTTCGTAAAGACCTTGAGGGTCAATGACATAGCATTTCTCAAACTCTTTGCCATCAGAAGTATGGAGATAAATAAATTTTGTTTTTCTTAAATCAAGGCTAGCTGTTAACTTTTTCTCGGACTTAGAAAGAGCCTTATTTCTAGCTCTCACAAGCCACCCTTCTTCATCAGCTCGATCACAGCGGTAGTAAAGTGCCTTACCATTTAAAGGCAACTTGATGCCGTTTTCTGTCAAAGTCACAGTACGCGTCGGCATTAAGCAAAAACAAACATAATCAAGGTCATCTTTAACTGGTCTGAGACCACCAGAACGTTTATTAATCATCCAGTGCCATAGTTCCCGGGGAATAGGGTTTATACCGGCAGTTAACATTTGCTGATCTAGCTCATAGTCTTTCAAATAATTCTCGTTGTTGTAAAAGAGGATAATTCGAATGATTTGTGCGGTGATTTGGTCTATATCGAGATTTGCTTTACGCCTATAATCCTCTTGACCTTTTTGTCTGTAATCAGGATCAACAAAACCAGATGAATAAGGTTTGATATGCCCTTGTATTCTTCTGAAGCATCCTTCGATCAACCCTTTCCAGTCGGGCCGACCAGAAGGCGCGTTTTCAATAGCGATATGGAGGTTTGGTATATACTTCTCTTCCACTGGCATATGTACCAGTTCGCCTCGATCGCCCAGAATAACTTTTGGTAAATGGTGGCAAGG
The DNA here is from genome assembly GCF_014695795.1 of Phormidium sp. FACHB-592. Classification (NCBI taxonomy): domain Bacteria; kingdom Bacillati; phylum Cyanobacteriota; class Cyanophyceae; order Oscillatoriales; family Oscillatoriaceae; genus Phormidium; species Phormidium sp. FACHB-592. Next base: position 149,425 of record NZ_JACJOZ010000086.1, on the reverse strand, counting down.
CCATTCCTCAGGCATAATGTTAATTCCATATCTTTGACAAAACTCCACTTTATCCTCAGCGCAGTTAGCCAATGCCATCATTGCTCCCGTCCACGAGGGTCCCTCTAGTCCGACGTAGAGACCCGTAATCATCTCAGTGCTGACATCAATGACAACATAAACTACTGGTCTACCAATAACGTCGATTCGAGTGAATTTAGACGCAGCATAGACCCCAAGAATAGTGGCATCAATTTGAAAGCGTGAACCTGCCCCTACTGTCTCAGCTCTGGAACTTCCCGTAATAGCTCTTGCATTCTGCTCAAAGTACTTTGTTCCTTTTCTAGAAATGATTACTCGCTGAATGTCCTTCCTAATTTTTCTATAGTAAAAATCTTTATATTGATCAAGGCTAGGTACTTTGGACTGTGGTTGAAGAATAACTTTTTGAACCCCTTTCTCGTCCAAAAAGCTTTCTGCACTATAGAATCTAGCTAGCATCATGTCGTAGCTTCTGTCGAGCGAATTTTCCTTTAAGTTGCAATAATCCGTCAGTAAAGATAATCTAATATTACGCTGGTCTTCCTCAGATAAATTTATACCTGGTCCAATAATCGAGTCATGCGCAAATTGTCTGGGTCTTCCTCTCTTTTTATCACTAAATCCTTTTGGCTTTCCCTTCCCAGCAGAGTTAGAATAATCAGGCAGAAGAGCATTAATAGTTTTGCCTCTCTGAAAGTATCTTCTCAAATAAGAGTAAACAGTTTTTTCGACTAACTTTCCCTCAGTTCTATCAATGTTATAAGCCTCGACAATTTTTTTGATTGCAGAACCACGAAAATCTCTGTAGTATATATCCGGCTCTTGCTCAACAATAGGGGAAATGATATTCCAGGCTTTATCTCTAACTGCCAGTTCTCTGCTCGAAAAGTTATTGTCAAAAACTAAGCGTTCCCAAGGATCGCGAATTTGGATTGCTGTACCTCTTGAAACTGCTTCTAAGATTTCAGCTACTTCCTTAACTTCTGGAAATCCAGATTGAACATTAAGATCGAAGATGAAAGCAAATACATTATTAATGTCGATCCAAAGAACTCTTTTGGTTGACTCATGCTCTGAACCAACTTCCCACTTAATCACTTGACGTTCGAATAAACAGAATTCCATATTAGAAGAAGGTCTTAACAAATAATTTCTAAAATTTCATTGGTTAGAAGATAACCATTTATTGACTTCTGCTTCATATCAACAATTACTTCTTTTCTGGCTAGCAAATGTCTGAAAATACGTAGTGAAATCCCTTCGCCTGCAATATTCATTTCTTTGTCTAGAGCTGTTGTAATTTCATGAATAGCTTTATTTTTTGTTTTTAGTCGAATTTTAAGTTCGTGTTTCAACGAATGTAAATTTGGGTCATCTTCTAGCCAATAATCAGAAAAAAACCATTCAATATTCTCTGCCATGCCTCTGTGAATTCCTTCTTGGGTTATGATGCTCCAGCGATTGTTACCTTTTGCAGCATAATAACGCTTCTCCAACTCGAAATTTTGCATTACAGTCTTAGACTGTAATTTGTCCGTCGGTTTAACAGTCCAAGGAATTTGTATACGCTCTTCGCCTTGCTTTAGAGTTAGCATAAAATCTGTTGTAAGAACCCAGGGAGTGCCATCTTTACCCTGTGGGTACTTTATTCCCATATCTGCTGCGATTTTCATCGCTAGTTCAAGATCAAGAAGAGGATACTGCTCTCTAATATCCACAACTCTATTAGACCAAGCGCATAAGTGGAAGAGACGCCTTTCATGATCCGAAAATAAGTGGTGAACTCTGCCGGTTTGCCACCAATCTAGACGGCGTGCTCTTCCATTCGATGAAAATTCATCAACCTCAAACCATGGTCTATAGTTTCTACCTTCACCTATCCCACGTTGTTCTTTCAAAAAGCGATCCAAAGTGGCATGCGTCCACTTTTCTACACTAAGTTTACTCATAAAGTTGCCCCTGGATAGGTGTGATTAAGATTGCCCCACCACATAGAAAATCAGCCTTAGAGAAGTAAACAAGTAGGTTGTTTCGCGTCTTAACCTCTTAATTAAAAGCTTATGTTGATTTTAATAGAAGGTAATTACACGAAGTAGCATGACCTAATATTAACGTTCAGAGAGGCTAACGCTTTACGATGTCTTAACTGATCGCGTTGCTGCTCACAATCCATTTATTCAAGCCAACATTCGAGTTCTCAACGCCTCGCGACATCTCAGCTTATTGCGCTGACATACAGCTTGCCAGGGGGTGCTTTTTCATCCAGTTCTTAACGCCTTGCGACATCTCAGCTCATTGTGCGTGTTGTTTAATGGCTGCCTCATCCGGACCCGAAAAGTTCTTAACGCCTTGCGACATCTCAGCTCATTGCGCAGCAACGATTGAAACTCCTACCGCTACTGAGTTCTGACTCTGATATACAAGCACCTACTAAAAGAAGATAAAAGTGTTCGATGTTTCAGGTTTCCTATAAGTCTTTTCCTTGTACAGTCCTTGCTGTAAAAGCTTTGACACTTTGCAAGCATCTGAAATGAATCAAAAGCTTTAAAGCCTTATCAGACAACCTCTTCAATCTCAAGGCTACTCAAGAATGTTAACTGCTGACGGTGCTTGCAAAAATCTACGAACTGTCATGTTGATAAGGCTGAATCTCTGTCCAAGCGTTAGCTAAAGGATATGGCTGCATGAGCTTCTGCAACTCATAACGCTTCCAGTATGTGCCCTTCAAACCAACATGATTGACCCAATAAGGTAAGGTTAGATAGCCAGTTCTACTTTGAACTAGCCAGTACAATGCTTTCTGCTGTTCTTCTCCCACAATATTGATTGCATTTACTAAGTCATGGCTTTCACCCAAGCATAAGCCACCAAACCGAGTGATTGAAGCGGGATTAGCAAAGGCTTCTTGTATCCGCTCTGGTAGATTCGGGCGAGATTTGTCAGAACCAGCAACAACCCAAACAAACAACTCAACATTAGTGACTAACTCCTGATAGTCCAGTCGAATATTACTGGAATCAGCAACATCTCTTGTCTTAAAGCGATGCACTGTTCGAATTACAGTAGACTTTTCCAGTTTCTCAGCAAGAGCGATCGCCAGTTGCGTACCGCAGTGTGAATAACAGTTGAGTTCCCCAAGCACTGAAAGCAGCATCCCATAAACTGTCGCAGGCGGTGGTACAGGATAAGTTTCAATGTACTCTCTAGCGTGTGATTGACGAAAGCAAGCGATCGGTACTTCGACTCTAAGTGCAATCATGGTGATACCTGCAAATCTTTGGCGATGACGTTTTTAATTGCTTCTACAGCAGCCTTTACACCCGGAAAAACGTGAACGCCGTATTCGGCTAAAGCCTCAGAGTAAAGCCCACCAGCCCACAGTTCCTCTGGCTCTATATCTCCAGAGGAAATTTGTCGAATTAAGTTCTGAGAGGAAATATTTCCATCCTCATCCTCTTCAAAGCAATATAAAAGACGAGGTGCAAAGTCAGGTGTCCAGCGTAAAACCAAGCTACTAGGAGAGAAATCATAGAGAAAGTGAGCATGATTTCCCCCAACCGCCCTAAGTGAGGCGAGACAGTCAAGCACGGCAAGGGTACGAGTTTTGTCCTTAAGATGGTTGGGAGTCAATGTGAAACCATATTGATACCTAGTAGCATGAACTTCAGTGCTGTAAAGAGAAGTTCGTCCCTTCTCTCCAGACTTGGCGTTAAAAATGACGTCCCCCATAAAAGGATTTATAGAAACGGCACGCCCCACTTCTAAAGCGCCACGCCTGGCAATAACTGTGCCTTTAGGACGCTGATACTGTGCTTCAGCATTATTAGATGTAGACTTTGGTTTCTCGTGATTTTGGTCAGATCCATCAATTTTTGCTGCTTCTGCTTTCATAAAGCCAAAAATATCGTCGTCTGCGTAAACTTCACTATCAAAGTCAGTATTTTTTAGGGAAAACTTTAAGATGTCGTTATGCCATTCACGATTGATTGTATAACCTCTTTCTTGCAGGCTAAGTCTACATGCCCATCGAATTGCCTCTGCTGAGACGGTTGAATGGACTTCACCTTGCCACATAATTTTCTGGAGAGTAGCTAGATTGCCTTCACTTTGTCCACGATTGTTAGCAGCAGCACCGTAGGTGGTTAAAATGTTGCCGAATAAATGCACTATCTTTACTCCTGAAATGTCTTATAGCTACAGAAATTTCAAATGCCTATTCACTTTTTTGGGCTGCATCTTCTTTTACTAAATTTCCAACCTTTTTGTAACTAACCATGGAGAGTAAAAAGAGGTCTTTTGTGACTCTCCAATCCACTGTACCTGTAAGAATGGGCATCAATTCAGACTGATTATCCACAACGATTTTGTTTGGAGCAGCTTCCGCTAGAAAGCTTGTAAGAAAACCTCGAAAAGAAGCTTCATTTTTACAAAGTCTTAATTGATACCGAAGTTGCTGATTTTTTCGTTCAATCTGAGCAACCTCTCCCTCTTGAGTGCGATCGTAAATTTTGGCATAGATTCTTTTAAGCGTTTCATGGCAAGCCTGGATAAATAATTCTTCTGCGCTACTATTACGCTTTGTCTTCCTCAACATATACAGCAACACTTCCCTTCCATCCAAAATAAGCTTAAAGAATTCTGCATTCTGAGAATATTCAGACAAACCAAACCACCAAGGCTGATTATTTGCTAAATTTTCTGTAATTATTTTACCAACAAAACTATAAGCTAATTTGCTTCTTTGGTTGGTGCAGCCACAAATTATTGCTTCCAAATCAAACTCACGAAAAACTCTGTAAGAGCTTAAAGTCTCTTCTCTTACACATAAATCTAAAACAATGCTGCGGGTATTCTGCTGCGGTGACCAAGGAGCCTGATCAAATAAGATAACTTGACCCCGATGAGGTTGAAGTTCTTCCGACAATTCTTTTCCTGACTTACAAGTAATAGATTTCAATCCAGCATCACCTAAACCAAAAGCAAAAAAGTCTCCGTAATTAAGTTTTTCAGCTTGTTTTTGATCTCCAAGATAGCTTTCCAAACTAGTAAATTCAGGAATGACCAAAACGTACTGCCTCTTGCTTCCTTGAGCGCTATTTGGAAGTATGAAGTACCTGCAAGCAACAATAGCAAAAAGTAAAACAAGAATCAGTTCCACAGGTTCTTCAAATTTAGTATGCTTATGAAAAGCATTATGACGTACCGTTAAACCTGGATATAACCAACTCACAATGCCTATTGGTTCCGTTCTCAGCAATCCTTTCTGATCACAAAGCTTCTTCGCAAAGTCCTGATGTCCATACCTTTTCACTTTTTTATATTTAACTTCAACATCTCGACCATTTAATCGAATAAGCTCACTTCCCTGCCCATCTGAACTCACAGACTTGTTGTGCTGCAAGAAGGTTCTCGTTATACATTTATGGAGCGCTAACTGGGCTTCAATACTCATCTGATCTGAGCAAAGACCAGTTAAAACTATAATTCCTCTATCGCTTACTTGAAAGGCTTGATTAAGTAACCAATCTAAAACTTCAAAGTCTTCCCCATTCCAGCTGATGCAGATCTCACTTGAAGTGAGAGACCAATTTAACCTACCTGGTCTTAAGTTTTCTGTAGGGTAATTTTCTTGCAGCTTTCTGAGTGTCATCGAAAGCCCTGCAAGTCCAGCGAGGTGTAAAAGGGTCATTGCAGGGCAACCAATCCTTAATCTGATCTTCATAGAACTGTTCTGGCTTAGCGATTGCCAATTGTATTTAACTGAGGAGTAAAGAAACCGCAGCCCATTTTTTGCTTCCCGCCTAGGCCATGAACTTGTAGAAGTAAAGAATCCTGCTCACAAAGATTAGTTACCTCAAGACCAAACCCTATAAGCGTGAACTGCTTAACTCGCATGGTTCTCCGGCTAGGCTCACTGTTACTATTTGTCAGGAGGTTAATTCTTGCCTCAATATCAAGTTTTTGAAGCTGTCGATACGCTGCCTCTAGAAACGATGATGGTTCTTGGTAACCTCTAATTACTACGATGGGTGAGTAAAGATTCTGTGCAGCTTCTAGAGGATGGATCTGAGGAATACCCAAACGAATTTCTTGGCTGCCGATAGAAAATACCTTGCCTGCTAAAGAGTAAAAATTTGAAATTTGATCGTTAGGCAGTCGCATTCGTAAACGTGACTGTTTAGTCAATCGAATAATGTTTTTTTGAATGGGAGAACCGTTGATTAGCTGAATACTGATGCCTTCAAGATAGTGCAATAGAGGTTTGTAAGATGAGAGTGCAGCATATAACTGGTAACCGTGTTCGCGGTTTATTTCTTGTCCAGTTACCCCAAAAACCAAGTCTACATAAGTTTGATTCAGTAACTGGGAATTGTGACTGGAAGAAAAACGATTTGATAATGTCGTTCTCAAAATACCTGAAGTCATACTTTTTTACTACTTAGTAGAGCTAGTCTTTGCCGAGCAACACTTCGTCTGAGAATCCCTTAACAGAGCGCTCGAGTCTCTGCGTAGTAGACAGGTAGACATTCATAAGCATTAGTTACTAGAAGGACAGTGTTGTTAGAGCAGACGGTTGCCAACGTCCGTCTGCTCCAGTAGAAGAACCACGATGGTGAAAGAGAAAGAACCCATACAAAAGCAGCTGATGGTTCGTTGATCTAGTAAGATTTCTAGAGCTGATGTCTGGAAGAAAACGCAGCTTAAAAAGACTGCGATGGTAGTGCCCTCAGTGGTTTTAAAGCAAAGGTGAGGAAATTTTTATGAAGCGCTAGCTTGAGTTTTGTATTCAAGGTTGAATACGACTGAGCGTGCGATTCTTTTCCTAGCCCAGCCTGCAATGCTGCTACCCCTTGAGGAAGGAGTGTTGCCATGAGCAGGAGCCAGCGGTGTTTAATTTCCTCTAACGTTTGCGACCCAAGGCATTTCAAACAGAGAATCCAGCCACTGATGGTGCCCTAGCGGTCAGAGCAGCCTATAGTAGTCGAGCGTCTGACTGCCGAGAGCCTACAATGAGGAGAGCGTCGCTCCTTTAAGAACAAGTTACTAAACTTGTCATAAATAGTAAACCCAGTCGCTGGTCTGAGACAAGTTCAGACCAGTGAACTTTTGTGAAGCGCGCACTCAAGACCCGTCTTCAGCGGCAACTGCCAAGCATAAGTTGATGGTGAATCGAAACGCTGAACCCCAATCCCTGCTGGAGGTCTGGCAGTTATATGCACTCGAAACTCGGACCACTCACTCTGAGCCACGGGCGTATGCCAAATTGACCCTAGTAAAAACGGCTTTAATCCGCTACACGTTACCTTGCTGGGGGTTGCCCTCACTTCAAGGTCATAAAGTGACCGAAACTGAGACGGCTAATGCGTTTGAGTTCATGGCACGCATTAGCCTCGAACAGCTTCAATCAGCTCTGTTGGCACAACACCAGGTCTTTGAGCAGCAGCAGGTACCAGATAAAATTCGACGCAGCTACCGCTCCGCGCTCAAACAACTGCTCACTTGGTGTCAACAACAACCATGGTCTTGGGCAACAACCGCTGCAGAGCCAAAACTGCTCCTACCACCGAAGCGGCATAAGCGCTCAGCCCAGGTCTTGCATACGCGTAAGCCGTATGACTATGACCCGGAGCCGCTTCGACGCCAGGAGTATCGCTATGGTCTAGGGGCAGTTGAAGGCGATGTGATGAATGAGCGATTACAGGCAGAACTAGAGGCGTTTGTGCAATGGCGGCAAAACTCGTCACGTCTTGGGCTTGACGCTGTGCAAGCCTCCACTGTTGAGCGAGAACTGGCAGGTATTCGCCTCATCCTGGGTTGGCTCCATCGCGTGCAAGGGGTTCGGAGCGAAGCGTTAAGCCTAACCCAGATCATCCCGCTCGTACCGCTGCCGACTGTTAGCGACCCAGCAACGGCTGCACAAGCAACGGCAGCAGCACGGGCCAGTCTAGACTTAGCTTACCGCTACATTCGGTGGCTCAGAACAACGCCCGAAGAGGGTGGTAGAGGCCTCACAACGCAGCAAGTGGAGTTGTCAAATCTGCAGCTTTTCAAGTCGGTTGCTTGTTTTCTTTACTACAGAGAAATGCCGTCTGAGCACTTAGCACAACCATGGCGGTGGTTGGAACAGAATCCAGTCGTTCAAGCTTTTAGTCGAGAGCTTGCTCAATGGCGGCGGCGCGGTACTCACACAGTTAGTGGACAACGCGCTGAACCCTCCCATGCCAAAGTCATCGCGACGTGGTCCGAGGTTTTAGCTTTTGTGGAAGCGCTGCGAGCCGAATGTGTACCGCGGCTGCCGATTGAACAACAAACGCGCAAACAGGCTCTTAGCTTTGGACCTTTAAGAGCGCTACCCGCGATCGCTCAAAGCTACCAACGTTTTTTGCTGTGTGCCCTCATGAGTTACCTGCCACCGCAACGCCAGCAGGCATACAGAGATCTCTTGGTTGAGCCCAAGCCCTCACTCCAGCTTGAGGCCTTTAGTGGCTATCTCTATACAAAAAATAATCTTTGGTACCTGGTTACCGGCGGTCGCAAAGAGGGACGCACACGCGGACAGGAGTTGCAGCTGCAGATTCCTAACATTCAGTATCCCTGTGGACGCTACTTCTACCAGTACCTTCAAGAGTGGCTGTACGAATATACGTATGTGGATGCAAAAGGGCAAGAGCATCGAACGAACGGTTTAAGGACAGCCTTGCAACCACACCATGCCTACCTCTTTACTAAGAAGAATGGAAAAAAATACGAAAAGCCTACAGATTTAAGTCGGTTAGTGCGCGATGCCGCTTTCAGGCTGACCGGTAGCACGATCAACCCTCACCGCTTTCGGTCTCTCTTTGTGAACCACTGGGTCGAGCGACAGCCAAATCCAGCCACCCTTGAGGGCTTAGCCAAATACATAGGACACTCCCCGCAAAGGTTGATAGAGATATACGAAAAAGGACTAACGCAACCTGAAACAGCCCAAGTGATCAGTAGAGAAGCAGCACGTCTGGCGCAGGCTTTGGTCGACCAAGCTCACTAAGGCCAGCAGTAGGGTTCTCAAGGCTTTTGCGACAGTGCTGAGTACAGAGTATCGGAGGCGGTGAATCGATCAAACAACAGGGCAGTTTTTGCTTCAGCATCCGTGGCTGTAGTCTGGCTAGTGATCTATGTAGGGTACAACAGGATACATGTAAAACCGTCGCATATGTTTACTGTATGGTGAAGGACTGAACTTAGGAATGATCTGAGAAAGGCTTGCAATCAACAAAGCTAAGGGCATCAGGATCGAGCGAGGAAGCGATCGCAGACGACAAAACCTGTATACCAAGTGCGTAGAGGGTTCACAACGGGTTTTAGATTTGCAACATCTGATCCATAACTGGGTACGACCGCACTAAGGACGGAAAAACAAGATGGCTCCAGCGAGCGCAACGGGATATTGTAAGTGCCCGATCTCAATTCCTGATCTCCTAACCACTCGAAGGTTTGGTTGCCTCACCTATTAAAAGACCAGTGCCGGTTCATCTTTGCTCTGCCCTGATTTGTTACGACTTGGAAACTATCTCTGAAGACTCACACCAACATATGAAAGCTCTTGCATAATGAGCTTCTTCTGGTGTTGTAAGCCGCATTTCCATCACTGGTAGGTAAAGCACAACTTGACGCATGGTCCAAGACTTAGGCGGATCGTAGATGATCATGTCTTCGTCCATGGGATCGATATCACTTTCTACTTGGTCACCGACCTTAGGGACATTCACGCTGTCAGTTGGGCTAAGTCCTAACTCTTCTTTGCCAATCGCTACAGCTTCAACAAGAAGACTCTGTACCGAGTCCATCATAGGTTCACTGTCCCATTCTACATCTGGTGGCACGGGCCTCCCTACTGGGTGAAGATGAGCTAAGTAAACGCTATCCACCGCTTGAGTCGTCGTGGGTTGATAGACCGTGATTTTCACAATGCACCAACGCGCTTCGGCTCCCATTGAGACGACTGCTCCTAGCTGAGGAGGAACAGGAGACCACTCCAGTCGCCAGTCTGCTTCCACACGTGCGAGGCAATATTCCGTCTGGCAACAAGTGTAAATAATCGAGTTCATAGCATCTAATCACAAATGGCTGAGTGGTCTGTAGCAATCCTTTGAGGGCAAGCGATCAGCGATCACACTCACAGCATGAAGGCACTTCACTTCTTAAGAGGCAACTTTCACAATAAAAAGACTACGGCTAGCAGTCAAGACACAGGGGGGCATAGCTTCCGGTGAAAGATCTCGTGTAAAGATTTATAGCTTTTTCTTCTGTTCTAGAACCGCCTCAAAGATGCTCCGTTGGCTACCAGCCGCTTCTAACATCTGCTTGATGGTGAGAGCATAGCCAAGTGTGTTCTCGTATTGAGAAGGCATACCAGGAAAATTAAGCCCGGAACCCCAACGGTCAACGGTGTCCTCTTCTAAGCCAATTACTTCCGCGAGGAGCTTAACGCACTGTCTGCGGTAACCGCGCGTTTCTTCTGCTTCCGGCGTGGCGTGGAACCAAGCACAACAAAATTCTCTAGGCTTCATGCTTCTCGGCAAATCATTCGTGGTAAATGATCTACCTTTACTCCGCGTGTGAAACATTGAAGCGACGTTGGGGATAAACTGTGGGGCTAATTTAGCACTATTCTTGGCTCTACACACCGGAGGCTATCCGGTGTCGATTAAGCTGGTTTTCACCCTTTGAGCGGTTCAAGTGACAAGAGAGCCTCTGCCGCAAACAAAAGGCCAAAGTACTACAGAGCATGAATGGTGCCAGCAGAGCAAACTGACTGCGGTTGCACTTTCAAGGAATTAGTGTTCAATAGAAGATTGAGGGCTAGTAAAAAGGTACTAGATTGCCACCCTCTAGCGAAAACCATCAACATCAAGAGGCAGCAGCAGAGATTAACCTATGACTGAAGCACAGCTCTATGCTCTTTTGGATGCCTGTGGGCAAAAGGTGTCCAACAACTTTCAAAGATTCGTTGACCAATGCATTAGGAAGGTTTCCGCGGGGACAGCAGTACTTCAATCAATGGGCATGATGGCTGTCGCCAAGTTGTCTTTCATCAATGAGGCATGGTTGAAGCGGCATCAAGAAGCGTGTTGAAGTTGACGCTGTGGAAGCGAACACCTGCTTTAGCCGTTGCTAGTTCACGTGCAATGATTACCCACGGGGCACTGGTGAGATAGCTTTGATCGACTTTGGAGAGCAGTAGTGTTGTCGTGATAGCCACAGACTGATAGGTATCTCGTCAAGTCTGCTCAAACACCTTCTCAAACATCTTTGTAATCACCAAACGACAGCAGGTCGCAGACTAAGTCTTCCAAACAAAGGGGTGAAACCGATGGGACAAATTTTTCTCTGGGCTGGGCAAGGAAGCCCCATTGATAGCGACATTGATACAGCCTTCTTAGCACGGCTACATAACCAAAGCGCTAGAGCGCTAAAAGGGCAAGGCTTTTCGGTGCTCGAAGTGCCGGTGGGACTGAGTTTGCCCAAGGCGATCGCCTGGATTAATGTCCGAGCCCGACCGGGAGCGGTCGCCTTAGCGCTCGAAACCGCTACCTTCCCCAGCGCTAAGGTGCGAGGCACCAGCGTTTTTTATACCGCGAACAACACGGAGCGCTGTACTCAAGCCGAGCAAGTGTTGCGCTCGGTGGTGCAGCACTTGCCATCCCTGGTCAGCCGCGGAGTGCAACCCGATACGGACACGGCAACCGGTCGCTTGGCTTTCGCTCGCGAGGTCAACATTCCGTCGCTCGTCTTAAGTCTCGGCTTTGTTACCAATCTTACAGACCGGTTGCTTCTGCTGGAACGCCCCAATGAATTAGCGCACGGCATTTTCCAGGGTTTGTTGCATTGGAGCCGCCGCTTAACCGAGCGGGGCAACAGGTTGCCCTTTGCGCCGCTGAGTCTCTACATTAATGAACAAAGGTACGGCGAACAGGGCATCCTGGTCGAAGGTGATGCCTACGTGCCTGCCGATGTGCTTGACCACTGTGCCATTGCTCTGCCCCGGGCGACGACACCAGGATGGCTCCACTACGGTGGTATCACTTATATCCGTGCGATCGAACTGCGCGAAGCCGGCGTGTTTGTGCGCTGGGAGGCTGAGACGAAGACAGCACGGCTGCAGACGCTGATGTCCTTTCAGCCGGGGGCGTTGGGTGACATCATCGGTCCTGGCTACCTTTTACCGTCAGACTATGAAGCATTTCTGCAACAGGTTAACCCCGGAGGGTTGCAACAGTTTCCCGACATCACTCAACTTTATCAAGCAGAAGCGGCGACCGAAGGCGTTAATCCTGACGTCGCCTTTGCGCAAGCCTTGTTAGAAACCTACTTCTTTGGCTTTAGCAGTTTGTTGTCACCGATTCAAAACAATTTTGGCGGTCTCGGTGCCACCAGTGGCAGTCACGCCTTTGCTAGCTTCCCGAGTGCCCAAATTGGAGTTCGCGCCCATATTCAACACCTGAAAGCCTATGCCAATGAGGAACCATTAGTGCAGGCAGTGGTTGATCCACGTTTTTCCTTTGTCACCCGAGGTGTGGCTCCCAGAGTGGAGCAACTCAGTCGGCGGTGGTCAGCCGAGGCTGACTATGGCGACAAGATTCTCGCCATGCTCAGACGTTTGTATGGGGCTGCCGGTCTACTCTAGTGGCGCGATTACCTATATCAAGTCTTCCTCTGCCAGTTCAAACTGAGAACGAGTTTCTCATGGCACCTATGCCTCAAATAACGGCGAAGGCATGGGGTAAGCCATTCCTTAAAGCCTCAGCCACTAAGGCATTAATTTGAGCGTTGCTCCTTGTACGACAAAAACACTCTTTGCTGAACCACCGCTTTCAGTTGTTTACAGTCTCGATGACAACCGTACACCTTTATTGCTGCAGATGGGCATGATGACCAAGGGAGATGCTTGTGCCAGACTCGATGAGGCAAGCGACTAAATTTTCTTATGAGTGCTACGCAAGCGACGCCAGAGCAGGGACAACTGGTGAGAGTCCGGCAGCGACAGTATGTGGTGACGGCTGTCCGTCAAACCATGCTGCCCACCAGTCCCCTCCTGCGGCAAGCGACACCGCCGCAAAGTCTAGTTTTGCTCTCCTCGATTGAGGATGATGGGTTAGGAGAAGAGCTACAGGTGATTTGGGAGCTAGAGCCTGGGACGCAGGTTTATGAGCGGGTAGAGTTACCGCAACCCACTGGCTTTGATAATCCGGCCCGACTCGATGCCTTTTTGGATGCCGTGCGCTGGGGTACGGCGTCTTCGGCAGATATTCGCACACTGCAAGCGCCCTTTCGCAGTGGGATTGATATTGAGGATTACCAGCTTGACCCAGTGGTACGGGCCATTCAAATGCCCCGGGTTAACTTGCTGATTGCAGATGATGTGGGGCTGGGGAAAACGATCGAAGCTGGGTTGGTCGCCCAAGAATTAATCATTCGCCATCGTTGTCGCCGGATGCTCATTGTCTGTCCGTCTGCGTTGCAAGTGCAGTGGCGCGACCAGATGCGGGATAAGTTTGGGTTAGAGTTTCGGCTTGTCGATAGTACGTTGATGAAGTCACTGCGGCGGCAGCGCGGCATTCATGTGAATCCCTGGGTGCACTTCCCTCGGCTCATTACCTCGATCGATTTTCTCAAGCGCGATCGCCCCCTACGGCTGTTTCGAGAAGTGCTACCAGCCGAAGGGGAATCGCTCTATCCCCGCCGGTTTGATCTCTTAATCGTTGATGAAGCCCACAACGTGGCACCTTCAGGTAGTGGGCAGTATGCGATCGACTCACAGCGAACGGCGACTATTCGCCTGTTGGTGCCACACTTTGAACACAAGCTCTTTCTCACTGCTACCCCTCATAACGGCTATCCCGAAAGCTTTACAGCCTTGCTCGAACTGTTGGATGCTCAGCGGTTTGCGAGAGGGGTCGAACCTGATCGCAACCAACTGCAAGTGGTGATGGTACGACGCTTGAAGCAGGAGATGAAAAATTGGGATGATTCGCCCATGTTTCCGGAACGGAAGTTAGCGGCGATCGCGGTGGATTATCCTCAAGCAGAACGTCAAGCCCATGCTTCTCTGAAGCGGTATACCGAACTGCGAACAAAAGGCGCTCATGACAACCTGGAAAAGTACGCCACGGAGTTTGTCTTAAAGCTGCTCAAGAAACGGCTATTTTCCTGTCCACAGGCATTCCTGACAACCCTGACGCAACACGAGGAGTCGTTAACGACCGCGCGTCGTCGTCAAGCCACTAGCCTATCTGCGAAACCAACCGAAGGGCTGTTGCGGCGACAGCTAGAGCAGGTGGAAGAAGAATTTGCCGACGATGCGGTGTATGAAGCGGTGACAGATGAGTCAATCAGTCACACCAGCCGTCTGTTTCGGACACTGGCACCAGAAGAACAGGACTTGCTGCGAGCCATGCTTCAGTGGGCGGAAGGGGCAGCTCGACAGCCCGACGCTAAGGCAACCCAACTGCTCGACTGGATCAACGCCACCATTCGTCCTAAAGGGCAGTGGTCAAACGAGCGCGTGATTATCTTTACCGAGTATCGGGCCACGCAGAAATGGCTCCATAACCTGCTGGCAGCCGAGGGGCTAGTGCAGGGCGATCGTCTGCTGACGCTTTATGGTGGGATGAACTCGGACGATCGTGAAGCGGTGAAAGCAGCCTTTCAAACCCACCCCGATGTGTCTCCAGTACGGATTTTGCTCGCGACTGATGCGGCTTCGGAAGGTTTGGATTTGCAAAACTTCTGTTCGCGGCTGATTCACTACGAAATTCCCTGGAATCCCAACCGGATGGAGCAGCGGAATGGGCGGATTGACCGTCATGGGCAGCGAGCGTCCGAAGTACTGATTTATCATTTTGTGGGCAAGGGTTATCAGGAGCAGGCTACGAGTGGGATTCGTCCTGGTGCTTTGGAGGGGGATTTAGAGTTCCTGATGCGGGCGGCGCTCAAGGTGAACAACATTCGGGAAGACCTGGGCAAAGTTGGTCCGGTGATTGCGGCCCAGGTGGAGGAGGCAATGTTGGGGCGACGGGTGACACTGGATACCGCCAGGGCGGAGCAAGAATCGGCACCAGTGCGACGAATGCTCAAGTTTGAACGCAAGGTACGAGAGCAAATTGAGAAGCTGCGCGAGCAGTTACAGGAAACGCGGCAAAACCTGCGGCTGACGCCAGAAAATGTCGAAGCAGTCGTGCGAATTGGCTTGGAGTTAGCGGATCAACCCCCCTTAATCGCTGCAACGGTTGAGGGGGTAAAGGGTCCAGTCTTTCATTTGCCCCCACTGAAAAGTAGCTGGGCTGTCTGCGCTGAGGGGTTAGAGCATCCTCACACTAAAGCAATGCGTCCGATCGTCTTTGATGCTGATGCAGCCCATGGACGCGATGATGTGGTGCTGGCACACCTGAATCACCGTTTGGTGCAGATGTGTTTACGGTTGTTGCGGGCAGAGGTCTGGTCTACAGAAGGCAGGAAGCAACTGCATCGAGTGGCTGCCAGAGTGGTGTCCTCGAAGGCAGGGTTAGAGACTCCGGCAGTAGTGGCATATGGGCGGCTGGTGCTGCTGGGGAGCGACCAGCAACGACTGCATGAAGAGGTGATTACGGCGGGTGGAGTGTTGAAGGAAGGACGCTTTAGCCGTTTGGGTGTGATGCCGCTACAGGCGGCGTTAGGGGCAGTGTCTGCTGATGCCGTGCCCATAGCGATGCAACAGAAGTTGGCGGAGCGGTGGGATAAGTACGCCGAGCCACTGCTGCAGGCACTAACAGTGCGGCAGGGCGAGCGAACCACCAGCCTGCAACGGGATTTGCAGAACCGGGCAGAGAAAGAGATGGCGGACATCACAGCTATCCTCACTGAATTGCAAACAAGCATTCTCAAAGAGTTAGATGAACCGCAGGTGGAGCAATTGACGCTCTTTAGTACGCCTGAGCGAGAGCAGTTTGAGCGGAATATGAACAGCCTTAAAGCCAGAGCCGCCCAGATTCCACAGGAAATTGAGCAAGAAACGGCTCTCATCCGAAAGCGGTTTGCAAACCCAACGGCACGACTGTTTCCCCTGGCAGTCATGTTCTTGGTGCCGCAGAAACTTATTCGCCCCTAGTAGGCTAGAAACGCTCGCTTTTTATTCCATAGTGATGACTTCATGCAAAAAACTCACGCTTTCGCGATCCTGGCTCCGGTGCCAGAGGAGCATTTGCTTTCTGGGTTAGAGGCGATCGCCGCTCAACTTGATGCCGATGAACTGCCACCAGATCATGTGCCCAAAGTAGCCTTTGGCAGCATGGACTTTGAAGTCTTTGGGGCAGCCGAAAAGCTGAGGGATGGTCAAGCGATCGAGGTCTTGATCTATGCCTCTCACGCCAAAGGCGACCAACCCTTGAACCCACAGATGACTTGGCATGGACTGTATGTAGGATCTGTAGGGTCTCGTCGCGGTCGCTATCCCGGTAAAGGGCTTTATCGACCGAAATCGACCGCCACCGATAGTCCAAACTGGGCTGTGTTTTGGGAGGTTCAGGGGTTGGAACCCCTCAAAACACCCGTTCCGATCGGCAGCTTGCGAGGGAAGGATAAGAAGACGAATTATCAGGCTCGATTTCTTCCAGAAGGTCCAGTCTTGATTGAATTTCCCTGATCGCGGTGGTGAGCTGATCTCAAGCACAACGAAAAACAACCATGAAAATCGCGACCTATAATCTTCGGTGTGGCGGCAAAGCCAACCAGCCTGTCCACTGGACTCAGCTTTTTGAGGCGGCAAACCCAGACATCTTTCTGGTGCAAGAGACCTGTTCCCCTGAACAATACGTGACCAGCCGTTTTTGGGAGGGTCATCAACAGCAGGTGCAGTGGGCAAAAGTGGGGACTAATGCGTGGGGCAGTGCCGTGTTCGTGCGATCGGGCACCGTCAGCCGCATTCCTGTAGCGGATTTTGAGGGGTGCGTTGTGGGTGTGGAAGTGGAGGGCTTTGCCGGGTCAGCGAACCAAGGACGAAAGCTCCGCATCTTCAGCCTCCATGCGCCTGCACCGTATAAACCCTCAGTCAATCGGATACTCGACTGGATTGGGAGTCTTCCCGATGACAGTGATCTGATCATTGGGGGTGACTTTAACCTGACAGTGGGAGTGCGTCATCCTGATGAAAAGCAACAAGATCAGGATTTGTGGTTGCTGGAGCGACTGCGAAAAGAGTTTGGCTTGATCAGCTGCTGGCAAGCCGCGAACCCCAACCGCAATCTGCCTCAGACGTTGCGTTGGAGTCAAGACAAGGCAACGCCCTACCACTGCGATGGCATCTTTGTGCCGGCTGCCTGGTATCGCTATCTGGATCACTGTGAGGTGCTGGCTTCACCCCTGTGGGAGGAGTTGAGTGACCATAATCCAGTGGTGTCAAGCTTTGCCCCAGGGCAGGACAACGATAATTTTTCTCCCAAGCTTGCGGCAGGACACACTGAGCAAGGAAATAAAGTCGTGTATTGAGATCTATAAAGTAGAGGGTCTTCTGGGCACCTTGTAGAGGTCTACCTTTTACACCAACCATTATGGGTATCCAACCAACTTTTCCTGATACGCTTCGCGCACTGAGCATCGCGGGTCCATATGCTTATCGGATTGCGACTGGGGAGAAACAGTCTGAAGGACGAAGCTGGTCTACGCGCTTTCGAGGTCTTGTCCTGCTGCACGTTTCAACCGGAAAAGACTTTGGAGAACCACAATCTAAAGAAATGGTTTCAGCCATTATTGGTGCTGCAGAGATGTATGACTGCATTCCGAGTGAAAGCCACGATGGTCATTATCATCACCTGATGAAAAACCCGATTCTGTTTAAGCAATACATCCCAAACGTCTCTGGGGCACGGAACTACTGGTCACCTAAAACGCCAGAGCACATCAAAGCGTTTAATCAGGCATGGCAACAGATCGAGGTGCAGCAGCCCCATGCCGTTTTCAAAATCCATTACAAGGATGGGATTATCAGTGTTTCAAACTCCCGGACATCGAACTACTTTCAGGTGAAGGATGCTGGAGTCTGGCAAACGCTTGCACCACGTCTTCAGGGTGAGGAGATTGCCTTGACGAAGCTGGAATATGCCGATCTCTACCGTAGCCGTCTCGCTTAATTACCGCCTTTACTTATGTCTATTGCCCGTCATCACGCTGAATGGTTGTCGCTGGTTGAAGCATCGGGCCCGTTTCTGAGCTTGCCTGTGCTGCTCAAGGCGTTTCCAGCAGGGTTGGATGCCCATGAGCCGGAGCAGTTGAAGCTGTTGCGATCGGCATACGAAGAATGGCAGGACAACCAGTTTGGGTTGAAGCCGGAGCCAGCGATTCACAGGGCGTGGGTGGAGTTTGTGCTGAAGCAAACGCTGGAGTTGCCGGAGGACGTGTTGCGGAGTGGGCAGCAACTGCCACCGGGGTTGAGTGTGGCTGTTGCCGAACAAAACGAAACCTTGCGCCCGGACTGGGTAGTGGTGAATCCGGCAGGGACAGCGGATGGGGGGAAGCCCCGGATGCTGGTGCAGCTTGTGCCATCAGGGCAGGCTTTAGAGAAGCCCTTGAAGGGATCACGATGGGCGGCGAGTCCGGCGACGCGGATGATGGAGTTGCTGCATGCCTGCAATGTGCGGTTGGGGTTAGTGACGAATGGCGAACACTGGATGTTGGTGAATGCGCCGAAGGGAGAGACAACGGGGTTTATCTCCTGGTACAGCATTCTGTGGGTAGAGGAGCATCTGACGCTGCGGGCGTTTCGGAGTTTGTTGGTGGCGCGGCGGTTCTTTGGGGTCGAGGACTCCCAGACGCTGGAGGCTTTGCTGAGCCAGAGCGTAGCGGATCAGCAGGAAGTGACCGACCAGTTGGGCTATCAGGTGCGACGGGCGGTGGAGGTGCTGGTGCAGGCGATCGCCCGTCTCGACCAGGATCAAAATGGAGCTTTGCTGAAGGACATTGCTGAGTCCCAGATTTATGAGGCAGCTCTGACAGTGATGATGCGACTGGTGTTTCTCTTCTGTGCAGAGGATCGGGGGTTGCTGCTGTTGGGCGACCCGATGTATGACCAGCATTATGCAGTGTCTACGTTGCGGGAGCAGTTGCGATCGCACGCGGATCTGCATGGGGAAGAGGTGTTGGAGCGCCGATCGGATGCCTGGTGTCGCTTGTTGGCAACCTTTCGGGCAGTGTATGGCGGCATCTTTCACGATACGTTGCAGCTTCCAGCCTATGGTGGCAGTTTGTTTGACCCTGATCGCTTTCCGTTTCTGGAGGGGCGTGGGCAGGGGACGCATTGGCAGGAAGCGAGTGCTGACCCGCTGCGGATCAATAACCGGATTGTGTTGCACTTGCTAGAGGCGTTGCAAATCCTCCAAATTCGGGTGCCGGGCGGTGGCGTGGAGCCGCGTCGGTTGTCATTTCGGGCGTTGGATATTGAGCAGATTGGGCATGTCTACGAGGGCTTGCTGGATCATACGGCAGTGCGAGCAACTTCGACCGTGTTGGGCTTGGTGGGCACACGCTATGAAGAACCAGAGGTGGCACTGGCAGCGTTAGAGCGGTTCCAGGCGCAAGGTGAAGAAGCTTTGCTGGCGTGGTTGAAAGAGCAGACGGGACGATCGCTCTCCGCCTTGAAGAAAGCCTTGGGTGCGGAGCTTGAGCCACGCGATCAACAACGCTTGCGGACGGCTTGCAACAATGACTCAGCACTGTTCGATCGCGTCCTTCCCTTCGCTGGGTTAATTCGGCAGGATACGCTGGGCTACCCGGTGGTGATTTCGGCAGGGGCTGTGTATATGACGGAAGGGGTCGATCGCCGTCAGTCTGGGACGCACTACACGCCGCGCAATCTGACCGAGGAGATTGTGCAGTATACGCTGGAGCCGTTGGTGTATGAGGGTGTGGCAGAGGGCAAGCCAAAGGAAGAGTGGCGGTTGCGATCGGCAGCGGCATTGCTGCAACTGAAGATCTGCGATATGGCGATGGGCAGTGGGGCGTTTTTGGTGCAGACCTGTCGCTATCTGGCTGGAAAGCTGGTAGAGGCGTGGCAGCAGGCGGAGGCAGAGCATCCGGGGCAGGTGGTGATTGCGCCAGAGGGTACGCTGTCGGGGGCACGTCCAGAGGAGTGTCCGATTCCGAAAGATGCTGATGAGCGGTTGGCGGTGGCACGACGCATTGTGGCGGATCGCTGTCTTTACGGAGTCGATAAAAACCCGTTAGCGGTAGAGATGGCGAAGTTGTCGCTGTGGCTGGTAACGCTGGCGAAGGGGCGACCGTTTACGTTTGTCGATCATGCGCTGAAGTGGGGCGATTCGCTGTTGGGGATTACCAGACCAGAGCAAATCGAGTTTTTGAAACTGAATCCTGAAAAGGAAGCAGTACAACTGAGAACGGTGTCCGATCGCTGGAAACCCTTTGTGCAACGAGCGATCGCCAAGCGGCAAGAGCTAGAAAACTTTAGTGTGTCGGATATTGCCGATATTCAGAAGAAAAAACAGCTAAACCGGGAGGCGGAAGCAGCGATCGCCCATGTGCGGCATGTGGGTGATTTTTTGGTGGCGGAAGCATTGGCGCAGGTAGGCAAAACCTCTGACCTGACGGATGAGGAAATTCAGGTGTTGGCGGAGGTGGTGATTGAGGCGTTGGATGAACCCGATGCTGAGAAGCGAAACCGGGAGATTGCCGCGATTCTGGCAAAGACGGAACGCATGATGAATCTGGGCAACCCAGAGAGACAACGTCGAAAACCGTTTCACTGGCTGCTGGAGTTCCCTGAAGTATTCTTACAGGAAGATTCAGCGAAGGGATTTTCGGCAATTGTGGGGAATCCACCATTTTTAGGCGGTTCTATGATTACAGGTATTCTCGGTACCGAATATCGTGACCTTTTAGTAGAATCAATCGCTTACGGGAAACGCGGTCGTTCGGATTTGAGTGCATACTTCTTTTTGAGATCTTATTCTTTGCTATCAGCAGGAAGTACCTTTGGTTTAATTGCAACTAACACTATTGCCCAAGGTGATACTCGTGAAGTTGGTTTGGAGCAGTTAGCAGTTCAAGGAGGAGTTATATTCCGGGCTGTTCCAAGTCGAAAATGGATTGGCACAGCTAGCCTTGAGGTTGCACATATTTGGATATACAAAGGGAATTGGAGTACAACTGCCGTGCTAGAAGAGGTTGTTGTACCTTCTATTACTCCTTACTTAACGGTTCCAAGTAAAGCTTCTGGCAAACCTTATCGATTGTATAGAAATGCTGGCATATCTTTCGAAGGTTCAAAACCTACAGGTATGGGGTTTGTTCTAGAACCGGAAGAGGCATATGCTCTGATAAAAAAGAATCCCAAAAATAAGGATGTTCTTTTTCCTTATTTAAACGCTGAGGATTTGAACTCACATCCTGAACAATCACCTAGCCGTTGGATTATTAACTTTTTTGATTGGGCACTAAATCCTGAACAGGATGACCCTAAAAATCCAAAGGGTGAGCCTTATGTAAGCAGCTATCCAGACTGTTTAAAGATTACAGAGGAAAAAGTAAAACCTGAACGCACTCGGAGGAATGAGAAAGGAGACTTTGTTTTACGAAAACCTTTGCCTGAGAAATGGTGGATCTATGGAGAGAAAAGACCTGCTCTCTATTCAACAATAAAGAGTATGGAAAAGGTCTTAATTATTCCTCGTGTTAGCAAATTCTTAAATATATCTTTCTCTAAATCAGATTTGGTAATTAATGATCGGATTACAGTCATTGCTTTAGAGGAATTTGCCAATTTTGCAACTCTCCAAGCAAGTATTCATCAAACTTGGACACTGGTATATCAAACCACCCTTGAAACTAGAGGATTGTATACTCCCTCTGACTGCTTAGAAACCTTCCCCTTCCCCACACCCGATCCCTCAGACCTCAGCACACAGTTCCCAACCCTTAACACGATCGGCGAAACCTACTACACCCATCGTCAGGCAGTCATGCGCGAACGGCAGGAAGGACTCACCAAAACCTACAACCGCTTCCATAACGCCAGTGAGATGGCAGATGATATTCAGACATTGCGAGAGTTGCATGTTGAGATGGATCAGGCAGTGGCGGCTGCTTACGGTTGGCAAGACCTCGACTTGGGGCACGGTTTTCATCAGACGAAGCAGGGCGATCGATTCACCATCAGCGAAACGGCAAGACAGGAAGTGCTCGATCGGCTCTTGGAGTTAAACCATCAGCGCTACGCCGAAGAAGTCGCCCACGGTTTGCATGATAAAAAAGGTAAGAGTAAAAGCACCAAAGGTAAATCCAGCAAAAAGCAACAGTCAAACACCGAATTTGGGAATGATCAACTTAGCTTGTTATAAAGGAGCCAATACAGCATGGCTAGATGATCTATAGCTCGTATAGACCCGCATCATCAGGAGAGGTACTGCTTTCAAGCTATTTACTGTTGCAAGAGTACAACGAATAAAACGAATAAATTACTTTATAAAGAGCATCAATAGGTTTCTCTGTTCACCTAGTTCAATGCCACCAACCCAACTTATCGGCTAATAGCCGTGAAGACTTATGACTAATTATGGTGCCATACACACTGCTCGAAGCGATATTAACAACATTAGACATACTTTGCTTTTAAGCGAACGGCAGAAAACCAGTTTGATGTTTATCTTAAAAGAAATTGTACAAAATGCAGATGACTGTAAGTCAACAAGATTGGGAATTGGTTATTCACAGGGCTTGCCCCAAGCAATACATCCTTTACTTCGCGACCCTGCTATTATTGCTGTCAATAATGGTCCCTTCTCAAAACGGGATGCTAAAAGTATTAGAGGTATTGGTTTAAGTGCGAAAGAGAACGATAGCTCTGCTGTGGGTAAGTTCGGCTTAGGCCTAAAAACAGTCTTTTTAATTTGTGAGGCATTTTTTTACTTAACTGAGTCATACGAAGAGGGCATTGAATCAGGTTCAATCTTAAACTTATGGTTCACAAAGGATGAAGGCGATGTTCCACGCTCAACTTGGGATGACATAGAGTTTATAGAAGAAGATCAAAGACTCATTGCTGCAGAACGACAGCGTCTTCAATTAGATAATGGGTTTACCCTCTGGTTACCACTTCGACGCAAAGAACATTGCCAGCGAGGAGGGTATACTGCCCCAATTATTGAGAAATATCCAGGCGAAGGTGATGACCAAACTCAGTTCATTCAGGAGTTTCAGGGAAAGTTAGCCAACGAATTAGCAGAGTTGATGCCGTTATTGAAGCATTTACAGAGGATTGAACTCTTTGACGGCGAACGCTTACAGCAGTTAAGCCTGCAAGAAGGATCCAAACAATGTTTGAAGCAGCTTCATGAAAGACCTGAAGATCGTTCGTTAAGAGGAACTATTCAACGCAATGGCTCTGAAGCCTCTACCTATTTCGGTTGTCAAGACCTCCTAAAAGAAGCAAGTCTTCAATCTCTTAAAGAACAAGATAAGTGGCCAACTAATATCCCCCTCATAGGTCCACCTGAAAAACAGAAAGCAGAGCCTCATTGTGCTGTTGTTCTGCATTCATCACCTACAAAAGAACGCGGCAAATTATCGATTCGATGGGCTGTATTTTTACCAACAGCAGAAATGCCTGATGGAGAACCTTCAGAGGTACTAAGTCTTGAGGAAAGGAATACTGAGTCCGAAAACTATGTCTTAACACTACATGGGTTCTTTTTTTTGCAGAGCGATCGACGTCGCATTTTAAATTGGTCTAAAAACCACCAAGAAAACACTGTTTTACAAGAATGGAATCGAGTTCTGGCAGAGCAGGGAACCCTACGGCTCCTACTACAGACTTTAGAAGATTTCGCACGCCAGCGATCGCCTAACTCTGTCAAAGCATTGACTAATGCTTTACTTAAATCAAAGCTTTGGAGCAGCTACTGCCAGCATATTTGTGCAGAGGGCTCTTGGCTCTGCAAAATCAACTTTGGTCATTCCAGCCAATTAGCTTGGTGTTTTATCCCAAACCAGGAGCAACCCTTAACTATTCCGGAGTCCACCGTCGAACTACTGCCCGAGATTTTTCCAAATCTAAGCCAGGTTTGCCAAAGTGGAACTGTAACCTTGAAAGAGTGGCCTAGATTAACCAAAACCAATAATACGGCTACATGGAAAACCACTGATATTATCAAACTTCTGCAAGGGCGGTTCTCATCTGCATCAGATATTTGTGCAAACAATAGGCAAGTTAAGGTTCTGAATGACTTTCTTGATCATGCTGTTCCCCGGTGGTCATCTAACACTCCTGAAACGTCCGCCATTACTGACGCTTTAAGAGTATTTCTGAAGAGTGCTTTCTCAACACCCAACTTTCAAGCTGCCGATACCCTACACACCCTGATTGATAAACTTCCGGCAGAGCAAGTCCTCCGAATACCAAATGGTTTATCTAAAGGATTAAAGCAAAAACTGTTGCAGTTAGAAACCTCGTGCCTGATTATCCCTAATGATCTGAGACCTGCGAAGCAAACGGTGCTTTTAGAGTCCGATGCCTATTGGATTTTAGTGACACTGATGAGTGAAGTTAAAAACTCACAGGATGTTAGGTCATTTGTAAACTCAGTTATATCTATGATGGCTTCACGTCAATCCGAATATTGGCAGAAAATCGGTCAATTGGATTTGTTTGAAGTTTCAATAATCAGCAATAGCAAAAAAATTCGAGAATTTCATTCTCGTTCTTGGTTAGAAGAAGCTAAAGAAAGTTACAGGCTATTCAAATATGCTACCTCTTCAGAAGACGAACCGCTTGCTAAAATAGTAGCCTGTGCCTTAAAAGACCCTATTTATTTTGGTTTTAGCCATTTTATTGAGCTACCACAGTGTAATGCCAATAATGTCATAACTTTAGTCAAAACAAAGCCAGCACTACATGCCTTACCAGAATCTCGTCAAGCATTAGTTCAAGAAATCGCACA
Source organism: Phormidium sp. FACHB-592 (assembly GCF_014695795.1). Taxonomy (NCBI): domain Bacteria; kingdom Bacillati; phylum Cyanobacteriota; class Cyanophyceae; order Oscillatoriales; family Oscillatoriaceae; genus Phormidium; species Phormidium sp. FACHB-592. The sequence continues at coordinate 124,445 of NZ_JACJOZ010000086.1, read as the reverse complement.
CTCTATTGCCCCCAGCAATCGAGGAGCCTTACGCTATTTGCTACATGCTGATCCGAATCATTTTGATGATGTTCGTGATCCACTGTACGGAAGTCCTAATCAAACAGCTAATGTAAATACACTTTGGTCTAAAGTTCTTAAACATATTATTGAGCCTATCCAACACTGGCGATTTATCGATAATAAATTGCTAGAAGTTTTAGCTCCTCAACAGTGCCAAGTAGTTGGTATAACTAATGTTGATGCAAAGGGTGTTGAGCAAGAGTTAAATCGTATTGCTACTTCTGGTACACCCCTTAATTCTCTAAAGTGGAATGATTTTAGCTGGGAGGAATGTGAACAGTTGATTCACAACTTATCTTCCGAAATTAGTAGCCAGTTAAGAATTCATGAGCCCGTAGACGTAATACATGGCTCTTCACGAGTTGTTATCGATAAACATACCTATCTGCAAGGAGATAGTAACGACTTTCAGCTAGAACCATCTTTAGCTCAGAGATTAGAAATTACATTGCTGCGCCGTAGTAGCCGTATTGAGGTAGCTGAGAGTCAATTGAGACTTAAGCCCCCGATTAACGCTGCAACGCTGATTGAGCACTATCTGTTGCAACCTGAGAACAACCCAAAGGAGCACTGGTCTGTGATCATGAATGCTCTTAGCTATGCACCAGCAGAATGTAGCAAGCTAGAAGAACTACGCCAGGTTGATTGGTTACCAATGCAATCAGGAAAATGTTGTGCTCCTGAAGACGTCATTCATCTCCCGGTTATTCAGGAGGATGTGCAGCAGTTATGTCGGGAATCTGACCAGATGTACGTTGCATCTCAAGATCTTTTACAGGATCTGAAGAAACATCAGGCATTCAATTCTCTACAGCGACTGTTTCCAGTTTGGGAAAAAGCCTTGAAGATGTTGGGAGAAATGTTGCTGTTATCGGAGAATAATTCCTATAGTATTGGCACTTTAGCGACTACACTGACCACGAATAAGAATGTCCGTCAGCAATGGCTGGACTCCTTCGGGGAACTTCCAAGTCATATCATGCCTGCAAGGCATTTATTAGCAAAATTGAGCGAACGTAGTGTCAGCGAAGCAAACCAATTATTTGAGATACTGGCACAACCATTAGATGCTGCTAGATTGATTGAAACTCTCAACGCTCTGGCTCACCAGCACAGCATCGTTCGTAATAGCAGTGAGTTGTGTTCAGCTTTACTTCAAACATATCAACAGTACTTAGGAATAGCTAGCCAGAGCATTGAGTGGACAGGTATATTCTCACAAATTCAACTCCTTAGCCAATCGGGTGAGTGGAAGAGCGCCCATCAACTATGCCATGGCGCTACCAATATTGATCCAAGTGATATTCTATACTCTAACCTCGCTGACGTTATCAGTCATCAAATCAAGCGAGCGAATTCAGAAAGTAGTGAATCCCAATCAGAATCTAGTGGAACAAAAAAATTGGGGGAAGATAACTTTTCAAGTGAGGCTCTAAAGAACAGCTATGAGTTATTACGCGAGTATTTTAAGCATTGGCCGCGCCGCACGAATAATGCAGTTGGTATTCTGGTTCGGATTTTAGGCGGTCAAAGTGAGTTGAAAGAACTTTCCAAGCTGTATTTCCCGAGGGTTGACTATTTCTTAGAGCAACTTAATCTACATGATGATGAAGAATTTGAAGAGGAGGAGCCAGAAAACGACGAGTTTGAGGATGATGCAATTGATTTTCTGCTAACCGAAATTGAGAAGACCAGATTTTTTGTTAACAGGCATCACGGCGAGCGAATTCAAGTCATAAGCCTAACTGGAGAAGCATTGCAGGCTCACCTGCTTGACGAAGGTGACGCAGAGAGCTTAATTGTTGGTAATATTCAGAGAATATACGTAGACTCGATTCCGCACATCCAGTTTTCATTGCGTCAGCCTACTTCTTTAGAAAATATCTCTTTGCTGAAGCTAGTTAAGCAGAGCTTCAAAATTGTCTTGGAAGAATGCTATGGATATAATGCAGTTAATCTCGATCATTTCTGGAGAGAGCTAGAAGCTGAAGCTCCTCCTGATATTCGTGAAACTCAAAACACCCTTTTGAATGATGCAATCGCCAGTCTTCGCAGTCAGCTAAGGTTAGAGCAAAACAGTACTATCAAGCAGCTTATTCATAAGCACTTTGAATTACAGAGACAACGAAATAATTTATTGGATCTACAAGAGAAGTATCCGGATCGAAAACGTAAATATGCCATTGATATCCAGAAGATTGATGCAGCTTTACAAGAACTAAAGAAGCAAATTCGTGATGATCTCATCAACGACAACGAAACTCAAAGGGTGTTTTTGACGAGCGTGAAGCAGAAGATTGAGAATGCTAATTATGATAAGTACTCAATCCTCTTTGAACTATTTCAGAATGCCGATGATGCTTGCTGGGAGTTACAAAAGATGGGGCACCCTCAAGTCTCAAAACAGTTTTCAGTTAGTCTAAAAAATAACTCATTGTGCATCGCACACTGGGGGCGATCTATTGGTCAGTATCAGTTCAATGGACAGGACTTCAGCGATCGTGGTTATCGCGATGATTTACTAAAAATACTGTTACTGAATTTTTCTGATAAGGCAGAGGGAGTAACAGGCAAATTTGGGCTGGGTTTTAAGAGTGTGTTTTTGCTTACAAGCAAGCCTCGGATTGTGAGCGATCGTATTGGGTTCGATGTTATTGGTGGCATTTATCCCAAAGAGTTATCAGACAATGAGTTTCAAGAAACAGCTAATCAATTAGGAGAGAACAAAGAGGGAACGATTGTTAAACTTACTGTCAATGAATTGGAAGCACGGTCGGTAGTTGAACGATTTGCTGAGTGCGCACCTTTACTTGGGGCTTTCTCTCGCTGGCTTCGAGAGTTCAAAATACGGATTAAGGATAGCAAGCATAACTGGAACTGGAGTGAACAATCCCTCAATGGGTCTCCTAATATCTATCTAGGCAAGATGGAGTCCAAATCCAGTTCATCTCTACAAGCACTGTTACTTGGTAAACCTGAAAGACGTTGTCTCATTCCAATTAATTCATCTGGAGCTATACCTTTATCCCCCAGTTATCCAACTTTCTGGGTTACAGCCCCTACAAGAATGCACTTAAAAGTTGGTTTCGCTATTAACGGCCCTTTCCGTTTAGATGTTGGGCGATCGCAGTTAGATTTGAGTGGTGGAGGCAAACAATTTAACGAAGAGCTTGCGAAGGAAATGGGGCGTGAGTTTGGTCAGGCTCTCACTAATCTATACCAGCTCGATGATGTAAAACTTTGCCAAGCTCTCAATCTTGCTACAGGTACAACACGGTTAGCATTTTGGACAAGCATTTGGGACATCTTAAGTGACCAGTTGGCTAACCAGAGCTTTAGTGATAAAAGTATTGACTTACTCCATCAAATGTTTTGGTCAGAAAAGGGGGGAATGCGACTTTTCTATGCTAACTGCAATGCTTTACCAACGAAGTTGCCAAGAGGTGCTGGACAATTTAACTGTCTGACTCAACTAGAAAATATTCGCTGGGCTGTAGATGGTGTCCTTAATTCCAATGAGGCTATATTGACACAAGTTTTAAGCTGGCCAGCCCTAGTGGAAGGACAGCTTAAAATTCTTCCCGGACAGATTGTATCGTATAAAGTTGCTGAGGTTCTGAAGAAGCTTACAGGGCAAGGAAAATCGGTTGAATATTTAGATTTACTGACAGTTCTACAATGGCAGCTTGCCCGTATAGTTTCCCCAGAAGTTTCACTGATTGTCGAGCAATCAATCAACCAGGTCTCTTTAAACAAACTGCCCCCCTCGGAGGCACGTTCTATCCAGGAGTTTTTGAGAACTGTACAGTTTCAAAGCCGGGATAAAAATAGGGCTACTGCACAAAATCTCCTAGTTGTCGAATCTTCGCCTACAGGATCAGAAGAATCCCAGCTTTCTCTATTTGCTCCTGCCTCTGCCCTACTAGCTGAAGATTATGAATGCGGATCTTTGGACTTGTTTTATGTATGTCGGACTGATGATCTCTCACTAGTCTCTATTTCTGTTGAAATACGTGGAAAGTGGGTATTAGAGGCTTCTGTTGATGCCCATAAGTTTTGCGTTCAATACCTAGTTAACAGTAAACACCGTGACAAACTAATTGACTGGCTTAAAGACAAACTTAGAAATAGCTGGCTAGCATATCTCCCATTAAAGCGAAAAACTTCAGAGCAGGAATACGGAGTCCACTCTGTTTTATTTGATGCACTGCTATATAGCTTGGGATTACTAGTCTCATCTAGTGAAAACGATATAGATTTTGAAGCCATAGACATCGATAAAGACAGTGATTCTGATAAGCATAAACGGACAGTATCACCGCCTTCTCCAAGTATAAAAGATGTTTTATCAAATATTTTGAAATGGTGGTCAGAAGAACACAATCGTCTAATCCCAAAGTACGAAAAGAATCTTTATCCGCGCATTGACCTCAAGTTGAGGCAGAACAATTACAACGATTCCAACTTCTCCAGAAACCGTTGGCTAATTTTATTCATGCTAGGAGCTTTGCATACAATGGGGCGCACTAATCATGAACAGCATCGTACCTTTCTACAACACTGTGAGGATTGGGGATGGCTAGATGTTATGGTTGCTGGTGAAGTAAACGAGGCCAAATGGATCAATTTACTTGATAGGTATTTTACATCTCCACGCGTGGGCGATCGCCTTCAGTACTACCAATGGGTACGTTATTATCCTGCTTTTTATGCGTTCTCTAAATGGTTGGATGCATATCGCGACAGCTTGTTAGCAACTAATGATCTGAATGCATATCTAGGCATCAGTCAAACTCAACTTCGGAAGCCAATCGATTTAGTTCTAAATCCTCAACAAAATCCAGCACTACAAGGCACTGGTATAGGGCAAGGAGCACCACCAGTAGGTAGTATTTTAGGAATTGGTTCTACGTTTATAGTTCGCGAGTTAGTACGCGGTGGAATATTGTCGAATCCAGGAATGCGCCCTTATGCCTATGTACCATCTCGACGGGTACGAGCAATGCTGTTTGCAATTGGTTGTAGCGATGTCAGGGGTGACAGCAGAAGGACAGCTGTAGAGAACTCGATGAGTATCCACAATTTTTTAGTTGAACACCTGGGTAAAGAGGATGCCACCTACTTTGGTGACTACGATTTGCCTTTTCTAATGCTTCAGGATGAACCAAAGAATATTCAAGAGAAGTTATTAGGCAGGATCCCTGTGCCGCAAGAACCTTCGGAATCGGAGGAGGATGTATTCAACTGGGTAAAACATAGTAACTCTCAAGGTACAGCAGGCGATTTTGTTACGCTTGCAAATGGAGTAGTAATTCCACGATCGTATATGGGTTGATATGGCATTTGAAACAGGTGATTTTGTAAATCATGCTACATTCGGTTCTGGTGAAGTCATCCTAGACCGAGGTGCAACGGTTATCGTTCGATTTGAGCATGGCATTGAGGAATGTGAGTTCACATCGATCAACAGTTCATTAACTCTCCCACAAGTTATTGAAGCAGGAAACTGGCAAGCTTCCCTTCCGGTAATTTTGCGTGGTTTGGCCGCAACTATTGACTCTCTCAACGATCGCTGGAGCGTTTTCTCCCGTTCACGAGTCAAGTTACTTCCCCACCAGCTTTGGGTATGTCGCAAGGTTTTAGAGCGTTGGCCATTTCGTTGGTTGATTGCGGATGATGTCGGTTTAGGAAAGACTATTGAGGCGGGGTTGATTCTTTGGCCTCTTATTTCTCGGAAAATTGTACGACGGGTTCTAATACTTACTCCCGCTTCATTAGTTGAGCAGTGGGTAATACGCTTGCGCGAGATGTTTGATTTACGCTTCACTCCTTATACAACTGAAGCTGATACACCTCACAGTGGTTTCTGGGAGACTCATAATCAGGTAGTAGCTTCCTTACAAACTCTCCGTGATGACCGACGTGGACGGCACGAGCGACTTCTGGCTTCACCCGCTTGGGATTTAGTTATTGTTGATGAAGCCCATCATCTTAACGCTGATGAAGCCAGTGGCACGACCCTTAGCTTTCGTCTAGTGCAGAAGTTAAGCGAGTTTGAAAAGCTTAAGTCGTTAATCTTTTTTACAGGTACACCCCACCGAGGCAAAGACTACAGTTTTTTGTCCTTATTAAAACTACTACGATCTGATCTTTTTGAAGATCCGAAACAACCGCTGGAAATATATTTGCCAGCATTGCGAGAAGTCATGATTCGTAACAACAAACAGAATGTTACGGATTTACATGGATCTTTGCTATTTAATGGTGTGGAAACTCAGGCTGCAACGTATCATTACTCACTTCAGGAAACTGAATTTTATGACACCTTAACCCAATTTATTTTGGCTGGTTATACCTATGCATCATCATTGGATGGGTTTGAAGGGCGTGCTGTAAATTTAGTGCTTTCAGCATTGCAAAAGCTAGCATCAAGCTCAGTTGCAGCAGTACGGGCAGCATTAAAAAAGCGGCTTCAAAGTTTAAAGTCGCAACAGAAAGAGTTAGATCAACTCAAGGTCTTACGACAGCAACTAAAGACACTCCTCAATCAGATGGATACAAGCGATCATTCTGATGATGATGTTGCAGCTTTGGATGAACGTATTGTTGAACTTTCAGTCTCTTTATCTTTGATGGAAAATGAGGAGGAGTACCTTGTAAAACTGGTTGACCTCTCCGCTACCATTACTTCTGAAACTCGTATTCATCGTATCCTGGAGTTGCTAAAGGGACGTTTTGCTGGACGACCAGTACTTTTTTTCACAGAATATAAGGCCACTCAATCCTTACTAATCAACGCCCTAATTCAGAATTATGGTGAAACTGCTGTTACGTTTATTAATGGTGATCAGGAAGTTCGTAATGTCAATGGTGAAATCCTACGCTGTCAGAGAGAAAGGGCTATTAAGCTATTCAATACAGGTGAAGCTCGATTTCTAGTATCTACAGAAGCTGCTGGTGAAGGGGTAGACCTACAGCAGAACTGTCATACACTGATTCATGTTGATCTTCCTTGGAACCCAATGCGGCTCCATCAGCGAGTTGGTCGTCTGTATCGCTATGGCCAGATTCATAAAGTTGAGGTGGTGACGCTTCGCAATCCTGATACTATCGAGGCAGTTATTTGGGAACGCCTCGAAGAAAAGATGCAACGTATTCAGCTTGCTCTCAGTGGCGTTATGGAGGAGAGCGAGGATCTTTTTCCAATAGTATTAGGAATGACAGCACCTTCTGTTTGGGCAGAATTATTCTCCGAAGCTGCAACAGTTCCTAAAGATACTTTGAATTCTTGGTTCGACACCAAAACCAGCCGTTTCGGAGGGCAGGATGCTCTGAAAACTGTGCGTGAACTGGTTGGGCATTGTGCAAGCTTTGATTACCGAGAATTAGCCGGGCAACTGTTAGAGGTTGATTTACCTGCATTACGTCCTTTCTTCACAGGAATGTTGATGTATAACCACCGTCAATCCAAACTTACAGAGGATGGTTTGGCTTTTCGTACACCTGAAGCTTGGACTGGGATTGGAATTAAGCCCAATTATAGTGGTTTAGTATTTGATCGTAATTTCAAAGGTAATGATGCTGAACAGCGCATTTTAGGGATAGGGCATCCACTATTAGGTCGAGCGCTTGAGCAGGCACGTGCACTAGAAGAGTCAGCAGCATTACTGCCATCTGAGCTTCTACCTAACCCACTTATCTTGCTGAGCATTACTGATCGGGTAACTGAAAGTAGTGGCTCAATCCGTGCGGTTATTGTTGGAGTGGAGTTTGCGGATAGTCCAATACTACGTCATGATTATGAGATTATAAGTCACTTGAATTCGTTAATAAAACCAGTTTTGAGACGAACTGAACCTGGTGACAGCGAGACAATTCCAATAACAATATTGCAAAACTGGTTACTTGAAGCTGAACAATTGGTTGCTAGTAATACCGCTGATCTAGACTTGCCATTCCGAGTGCTAGATATCAAGCCTTTAGTACTTTTGTATCCTGAAAGTTTGCTTACGAAGGATCTGCTGGAATCGAAGGGGTGCATCTCAGTCTTGTAAGACTAACTTGGATATGATTGGCTTGTACGATTTTCCTGACATATGGGCATCAGGCGATGATGACTATTAAAACTACATTTCATCATTCCGCTTCATCGCGTGGTTAAGTTTGTACCAGCCAGAAGTGGGCACCCTAGAAGGTGGCACTCAACAGGTATCATCAATGGGTCGAAAATACCGTTTCTCTTGGGATGCGTTTAGTGAAGGGACGGTAAAAGCGATCGCCCATGCAAATGGCTATTCTTCTTATTTAGAGTCCGATCCACTAACCTGGCTGACCAATCAATATAGCCGCCCGGATGAATACTTCGTTGAGCGCATGAAATCAACGCTAGAACAATGCTGGCTACCCGACTATTCTGGGACTCCTCAGATTGTGGAGCAGTTAATTGATGCAGGCATCGGTCCACTCGGCAATCCCAAAACTCAAATGGATTGCGTTGCTTACGTCAGAAAATGCCGTAACTCCAAAACAGTGCGGCTACGACTGTTGGAAGCAATGCTGCGCTACGGCGACCAGGATCGCCAACCGGATGATCCCCTTCTGTTTCCCACCGATGGCTCTGTGCCTCGTTTTGCTATTCTCGATCCGATTAAACAGCCTGTAGATTCCCGTCAGCCCTACGATTATCAAATCGAAGCTTGGGACCAACTATCGGTTCATTTTGCAGAGTCCGAAGTAACCAAGGTTTTTCAGGGCTTGCTGGTAATGCCTACGGGGTCAGGGAAAACCTTTACCAGTGCCCGTTGGTTGATGCAGAACGTGATTAATCGTGGCTATCGTTTAATCTGGCTGGCGCATCGGCATGAATTGTTAGAGCAAGCAGCACGAGAGTTTCACACTTTGGCGAGCTTCGCAACCCAACTCGAAAAACTGAGGGTTCGTATTATTTCTGGCATTCACTGCTCGACCACCCAAATTGATCCGGCAGACCAAATCCTGATTGCCTCAGTCAGCAGCCTTGCCCGTCGCCCTGACCTGATTGATAAAATTCTTGCTGACCCTAAGAGCTTTCTGGTCATTGACGAGGCGCATCACTCTACAGCTAAAAGCTACCAGGCGCTGATTAACCGCTTGGGAACAATAGATAATCGCCGTATTTTGGGCATCACTGCCACGCCTACGCGCACAGCAGAAACTGAGCGAGGCACCCTTGCCAAACTTTTTGGCAACCGTATTCTTCACGACATACCTATTACAACCCTGATTGAGCGCCAGTTTCTGGCTCGTCCCTTACCAGTGCGGGTCGCAACGAAGGCTGAGGTGGAGGCAGGGGTGACGTCGCAAGATGAAAAATTTCTCGCGCAATTCCATGACCTGAGTGAAGCTTGGCTCCAGCGCATTGGCCACCTGGAAGAACGGAACCGTCTCATTGTCGATCACTACCTGCAAAACCACGAGAAATATGGCAAGACTTTAATTTTTGCGATCGATGTGTCCCATGCCGCACTCCTGACGGAACGGTTGCAAGCCAGGGGTATCAAAGCAGACTATGTTGCCAGCTATCGTCTTGACGGCGAACCGACCAACAATCGGGAAAGGGTGCATCGTTTCCGTGACCAAGCTAGTGAAGACGCGATCGATGTGCTGGTGAATGTCCAGATTCTCACTGAAGGCGTCGATATTCCTGGCATCCAAACCGTCTTTTTGACTCGTCCAACGGTCAGTGAAATTTTAATGCGTCAGATGATTGGACGTGCGTTGAGAGGTGCGAAAGCTGGCGGAACGAAGGAGGCTTACATTGTCTCGTTTGAAGACCACTGGGAACGCTTCCGTGAATGGCAAAGCCCACTGGCGCTGGTTCCCGACCTTGTGCCTCCAGAGCCTGTCGATCCTGACAAACCTGCAAAGGTGGTGACTCCAACATTGGTTTCGATGCTGCCCTGGGATTTAATTCGAGCAACAGCGGCTCAAATGGCATCACAGGGACGGGGTTTTGAGGCAGATGCCTTTGAAGCAATCCCCCATGGTTGGTATCTGCTCTCCCGCGACCAGGATGGTGAAGATGTTTATCAGGTGATTGCCGTTTACGAGCATCAACATTCATCTTGGGAAGCACTGCTGAAGGATTTATGGGCACGGTCCCAAGCAGCGCTTGAAACGATGCAAGCAGATACTGACTTCGATGACTTCTTCTGTGATTCTGATTATCCCCTACCCTCTCAACACGATGTGCAAAAAGTCATCGCACATCGGCTGGCAGATGGAGATTGCCCAGAGTATAACGACCTCGTTAATCGAGAAGCGTGCGATCCGTACCGCATTGCCAATCACATTTTTGAAGCCGACTTAGGAGCCAAGGCACAGAATACTTTTACTGAGGAACGCTACACCGCTTTGGCTCAAGCAATTTACCCTTCGCTCCGAGACTTTCGAGCCGCGATCGAGGATGCTCTCTACGAAATTCAACACCCAGACGCGAGCACTCGCTCTCAGCGTGCAGTGCCAATTTTCCACCCCAGACCCGAAGAAACGCTACAACCGGGACCGCATCACAATTTAGATCGCGTGATGATCAAAGTGCTGGAGTTGGCTTCCGGCTTGCTAGGGCTCGATCGACCATTGCCTCAGCGGCACTCTGTGGCATGGACAAAGCGCTTAGTGAAAGGTTGGTATGGACAGGCTTACTGGGAGCCCGGTCAGCCTCATGGGCAAGGTAAAATCCGGCTTAACCGCCTGCTTGATAGTCCCGATGTTAGTGAAGACGTGATTCAATATTTGCTCTGGCATGAGTACCTGCACCTCTATCTGCAACAAGGGCATACCAGTACCTTTCGAGAGTACGAGCGTCGGTGGGCGACCTATCAAGAGTGTGATCGCTTTCTAGACAATCTGAATGAACGCTTTGGCGTTCAGTTCTGGTAAAAGACCGATTCAAATGAGCCACTTCTGAGAAGTAGTGACGATTCAGTGTGGAATGGCTTTACTAGAAAGGGACCTGCTCAACGCATAAATGGAATGATGCTTGGAAGTACTTTTTGGCTGCATATAAAGAAGCTGAGAAGCCTCACAGCCGCTTGTTCATCTTTAAGAACTTTATTCAACGCTACGAACCCCCCATTGCCGTCTTAATTTATGCCCTTCGAGATCATTCACAAGCCTACTTTTACCAACCAACTGCTCGCCATTCCCAAGGAGCGAGTCATGCAGATCTTGGAAAAGATTGAGGTCTTGCGGGATGACCCCAACCCCCACAGCAGCCTGAAGAAAAAACTGCATGGGTACAAAGGCGACATCTACCGTTTGCGTTCTGGCGATTTCCGCATCATCTACACCTATGGCGACGGTTGGGTAGCGCTCTTGGGGGTTGATGCTCGTAAGGACGTTTATAAGGGCGATAAACTGGTCGCGGAGGAGACTGAGGTTGACATCAACGCCCTTGCCAAGCTCGATGATCTGTTGACTCCAGAACAACCGCAATCGCCGGAGCCTAAACCGCCTCAAACTGAAACCCCTTTACCGGTTGAGTTAACGGAAGCACTGCTGGAACGCCTACTCATTCCCAAAACCTGTTTTCCGGCACTGCTGACCTGCCGTACCTTCGATGACTTGTTAGAAGCCGATGTTGATGGTGCTGTTCGCGATCGCCTCTTCGATTGCATCACGGCTCCCAATTTTGATCAGGTTCTCAATCAACCCAGTTTTGTCACGGGTAGCCCCGACGCACTGCTGCGCTTCAAAGAAGGGAATTTGCTGGGCTTCCTGCTCAAGCTCAATCCCGAACAAGAGAAATTTGTCACCTGGGCCAGCAATGCTATGGGTCCGACACTGCTCAAAGGCGGTCCTGGTACCGGTAAAAGTACGGTGGCGCTTTACCGTACCCGCGAAATCCTGCAACAACTGCAAGCCAGTGGTGTCAGTCAGCCCCGCATTCTGTTCACTACCTACACAAATGCCCTTGTTACCTTCTCGGAACAACTGCTGCAAGAGCTTTTAGGGCAAGATGCTCAGTTTGTAGAGGTCAAGACAGCTGATACCTTGATTTACTCATTGGTCTGTCACGCCACAGGAGCACCGAACCTTGCTCCTACCAAAGACCTGCTGAAGTTAGTGCAAAAAGCTGTACCCCAAGCGATCGCGACCTTAGAGGGTAAGGCACTACAGCAACAGGCACAACGGCTAATTCTGGAACGACTGCAACCGGAATACCTGCTGGAAGAACTGACTGAGATGATTGATGCCAGAGGACTCGAAACGCTAGAAGCTTACCGCGCCACTCCTCGCACCGGACGCAACCTTCCACTCAACAAGGTGCAGCGGCAAGCTATCTGGCAACTACGACAGCACTGCGATCGCCTGCTGGCAGACCAGGGTATGGAAACTTGGGCACAACTGCGGAACCGTGCGTTAGCCCTACTGCAAGCTGCTCCAGAACCACTGTTGTACGATGCCGTCATCATCGACGAAGCTCAGGATCTGAGCCCGACCATGCTACGATTCCTGATTCAACTGTGTAAGGCACCCAAGCGTCTCTTCATTACTGCCGATGCCAATCAGTCCATCTACGGCAGCAGTTTCCGCTGGAGTGAAATCCATGAGTCACTCAAGTTCGTGGGGCGCACAGGCATCCTCAAAGTGAATCACCGCACCACCCAAGAAATTGGCGAAGCTGCCATTGCCTACCTGCAAGATGGCATGTTGGAAGACAATGACAAGGAGCGATCCTATATCCATACAGGACCACCGCCAGCGGTGCGTGCCATCCCCGATCGTGCCTCTGAAGGCAGTCTACTGGCTCAATTCTGCCGTACCGCCGCCCATGAATTTCGCTTAGGGCTAGGAGCCTGTGCGATCCTGGTGCCAACCGAAAAAGCTGGTAAAAACATCACAGGACAACTAAACTATCTGAGCCTCGACGCGCGGTTTATGACCAGCAAAGACCTGGATCTCAGCTACAAAGGGGTAAAGGTGTTACCACTCAAAGCGGCAAAGGGTTTGGAGTTCCCGATCGTGGCGATCGCTGGCTTTTTGGAAGGTGCCTATCCGACGATTGTCAGAGGTACTGCGCCAGAGGCAGTTACGGAAATTTTGACCCGTGAACGGCGCACGCTTTATGTGGCAATGACGAGAGCCATGCGTGCCCTGCTGGTGCTGGTACCGGCCAAGCAGCCACCGCTTCTGCTCCAAACGTTCGATCCTTGTCTCTGGAACCTTGGCAACGCATGAAAATTATTAAACTCCCAGCCATACTGCCGGGAACTTTAAATCTGGTGGCGGTCAACCAACAGTTACGCGAGCGTACGGCGCAACTGGACTGGAGTGCCGTCGTTTCTGCCTCTGAGCCGCAGCTTTCGGTGTTGCTGGCAGGGCTAGATCTGTCTGATGATGCCGATGTACTCGACTGCGAAGACAGCACCCTATCGGACACGATCGCCGAGAAAGTGGTGCAGGCGCTGCAAGCCGCACCCAAACGGATCAAGACGGTGAAAGCCGTAGCAACGCCTGCTAAGGTAGCGCCTACAGTTTGGCAGCAACCCAGTTTGGTCGAACCCCAATTTGTGGCAACGACCCAGGAGCAGGGCGAAGGACAAGGCAAATTGATCGAGATGCAATTTGTGCCGATGAAGACCCAGGAAGCCCAGCAGCCCGCTGCTGAGGCTGCTGCTAGCCAGGAGCAACCGCTCCCGTCTGATGCCCCACCCGTTTTGAAACCACCCTCTCACTATCAAATCCGAGCCGAGTTGGAACAGGCAGTACTGGCGGATTTGTTAGGTCCAGCAGGCGGGGCATACGAAGAAGTGGATGAGGCACGCGTCAGCGATCGCTACTTGGTCGGCTTATTGGCTCCCCTCCACCGACGGAACCGTTCGGCTCCAACCAATGATCAGGCAGAGCCAACAGACGAACTCGCTACCGCTAAAACTGGCACTGTAGATGAAGGCACCGAACAGCTGGATGAACTGGCTGTTGGTGGCACAGGGACGATTGACGATGGCACCACTGAAACGACTAATCCAGTCAGCGAAACCATGTTCCCGTCTTCGCTGGGCCTGAGCTTTTGTGTGAGCGGTACGGCTCAAGCCATCACCATCAAAGCGGGCTGGGGGCAGTACGAACGTGCCAAAAGTGAAGCGTTAGAAACACCCACTGGCGCGCCAAAAACAGTTTGGCGAAGATATCCTGTCGTGGGACAATCCCCACCGATACCGCTTCAAGCAGGTGGCCTTGAACCTTGGCGCATTGACCCAGACCGCGAGGTCTATGTGCGCGGGCAAATCCGTGCCTGTGATGATGACTGGATCATCAGTTTGTTCCTGGTTAACGAACAGCGAGAACCAGAGCGTTCCCCTGACCAGGCATGGCTGTTTCAGCCTGAATTGAGTGTAGAAGCCGCAGACCTACAGCAGCGCAATATTTTCATCCGCAAAGCGCAGCAACGCTTACTGGGTAAGCTCGACCCGGTGCAGTACGCCGAAGAACAGGCAATGGCCATGCTCTATCGGCATCAGGTTGAATTTGCCGTGGGACTTGGGACGGGTGTTCATGCAGAGTTAGCCGATGGCAGCACCGATCGCGCTGTGCGTCTATGCACAAGGGTTGTGCCCACCTACGAAGTTCCCAAAACGGATGCGCCCACACCCGACGAGATACCGGGACTAGCAGGACTCGTTTTGGACATGCAGGTGTTAGCCGAGGCTCCCCCGATCGCACTGCTGGAGCAACTGAAGCCCCTGGTCACGGCCTATGCCGCCTGGATTGTTGAGCAGGCGGCTCGTGTCGCGGATGCCAGTGCCCAACTGCAAGGCTATGAGACGATCGCCAACGATACGTTGGCAAACTGTACCCGTACGTTAGAGCGCATTCAGGCAGGGCTAGCGTTACTGCAAGCGGACCCACAAGCCCTCGAAGCGTTTCAGTTTGCTAACCGAGCCATGTGGCAGCAACGGGTACATTCACTCTTTGCTGAACAGAAACGACGCGGCGAGGCTGTTGAACTAAACACTGTTGATATGCCCAAAAATCGTTCCTGGCGACCGTTCCAGCTAGCCTTTATCCTGCTGAACTTACCCAGTATTAGTGACCTGCACCACCCGGATCGCAGCCACGAAACCGAAGCGATCGCTGACCTGCTGTGGTTCCCCACTGGGGGTGGTAAGACGGAAGCCTACTTAGGTTTGACTGCTTACACGATCGGGCTACGACGCTTACAAGGCACGATCGCCGGGCGGTCTGGAGAAGCCGGTGTGGCAGTGTTAATGCGTTACACCCTGCGCTTACTGACGCTGCAGCAATTCCAGCGGGCCACAGCCTTGATTTGTGCCTGCGAAGCGATCCGTCGAGAGGATACTGCTAAATGGGGCAATGAGCCCTTTCGGATTGGCTTATGGGTCGGTCAGAAAACAACTCCTAACCGCACAGAGCAAAGCGAAGAATTCCTCAAGCAAAAATTGGGACAATATCAACCGACCAGCAGTGGCTCTCCCCATCAATTAACGAATTGCCCCTGGTGCGGTACCACAATCGATCCCGGTAAGCAGCACATCAAAGTGGAGTCTTTTGCCAAAGGACAGGCACGTACCCTGATTTACTGTGGTGATGCCCTCGGTCGCTGTCTGTTTAGTCAGAAACAATCGCCAACCGAAGGCTTGCCCATTCTGGTGGTCGATGAAGAAATCTACCGTCGTCTACCGACATTGCTGATTGCCACCGTCGATAAGTTTGCCCAGATGCCATGGAATGGTGCTGTGCAAATGTTGTTT
Organism: Phormidium sp. FACHB-592; assembly: GCF_014695795.1. NCBI lineage: Bacteria > Bacillati > Cyanobacteriota > Cyanophyceae > Oscillatoriales > Oscillatoriaceae > Phormidium > Phormidium sp. FACHB-592. Next base: position 108,627 of record NZ_JACJOZ010000086.1, on the reverse strand, counting down.
GGACAGGTAGACGGCTACTGTCAACGACATGGTTTTGTCTCGCCTGAAATCGAGGATTCGCTCAGCCATCCTGCCAAGTATGGTCAGCCACTGGCTAAAACTCTCCCTTCCAATCCCTTACGTCCCCCAGATTTAATCATTCAAGACGAGCTACACCTGATTAGTGGTCCCCTTGGGACACTGGTGGGTCTCTACGAAACGGCAGTAGACAAACTCTGTTCCTGGACAGTGGACGGTAAAACCGTTCGCCCTAAAGTGATCGCTTCCACAGCGACCATCCGGCAGGCGCGTGACCAGATTCATCATCTGTTCCTGCGTCAGGTACAGGTTTTCCCACCGCAAGGTTTGGATGTCACCGACAACTTCTTCTCCCTCCAACGCGAACCTGGTGAAGACTATCCGGGACGACGCTACTTAGGTATCTGCGCGACAGGGCGCAGGCTAAAGGCAGCCTTGATTCGGGTCTACACAGCCGTGCTAGCTGCCTCACAGGCACTTTACGACAAATATGGCGAAGCGGCTGACCCCTGGATGACGTTAGTGGGCTACTTCAACTCCATGCGAGAGCTCGGTGGTACAAGACGTCTGGTGGATGACGATATTCAGTCGCGCCTGGGCAAGATGGATCAACGCGGACTGGCAAAGCGATCACGCCTAGAGGTGAAAGAACTGACCTCCCGCATTGCTTCTACCGATATCCCCGTTGTGCTTGATGCGCTGGAAGTGCCCTTTAATCCACATCGCGAGAAGAAAATAGACACTCGTAAACCCATTGACGTGCTGCTGGCCACCAACATGATTTCAGTGGGTGTAGATGTACGACGCTTAGGCGCAATGGTGGTAACAGGGCAGCCGAAAACGACGGCAGAGTACATTCAGGCCACGTCTCGTGTCGGACGTGCTTTTCCAGGTCTTGTCTTCACCGTCTATAACTGGGCACGACCACGAGATTTGTCCCACTACGAGCAGTTTGAACACTATCACACGACCTTTTATAAGCATGTCGAAGCACTCTCGGTGACGCCTTTTGCGCCTCGCGCGATTGATCGCGGGTTAGCAGCTTTGTTTGTCTCCCTGGTACGGTTGCAGGGGATCGAACTCAACCAGAATGAAAAAGCGGGGCGGATTGATCGCAATCATCCGTACATCCAAGCCGCCATCGAAACGATCGTGACACGTGCGGCTAATGTCGATGGTCTGAAAACCCGGGATTTGGTCAGGCAAGAACTAGAAGCAAAACTCGATTACTGGCTAGAACAGTCAGACAACTTGCTTGGTGGAGCCGTGTTAGGCTACAAGCCCAAAAAGGACGGCATCACAACTGGTTTATTGACTCAACCGGGACAGGGAGACTGGCAACCTTTCACCTGCTTGAATTCACTGCGGAATGTGGAGCCGACAATTGGGCTGATTCTGGATGATCGCATTCCAGAGGATGATTTCCGCGCCCCCCAACCCATGCCCAGTTCACCCTGATTAAAAAGCTTTCATGGCACAAGCACAACCCCGCAGCAAAGTTGGTGAACTCCGTCCGAGCCAAATTCTCTTTTCGGCTGGCATTGGTGCCGTCATTGATTTGCCGAACCTCTCCACAATGGTGATGGGACTGGATGATTGGGAGCTGACCCATGCGGCTGAACTGGGAGAAGAACGCTTATTGGCAGTTGTACGGCGATCGCTCAGCTACTCGGTCAAGCGGTTACTCTCTCCGCCGGTGCCACCAGAAGCAGAGAGCCTGTCGCCCCTTTTAGACGAGAGCCAGCGTGTCGGCATCCCGGTCTCACCGTTCCCTACGTGGATGCTCTGTCCGCATTGCCGTCTCCTGGCTCCGCTCCAGTCTGGACTCTTTGACCTCAAGACCGATCGCTTTCGCTCGGATCAAAACCGCTACCGCCACACCAACTGTCCCAAAGGTAAACACCCACCCACCGTCATCCCTGCCCGTTTTCTCGTGGCTTGCAGACACGGGCATCTGGATGATTTTCCCTGGCGTTACTTCGTCCATCGCGGTGTCGATTGTCAAAGGGGCACCTTGCGGCTGCATGAGTATGGTGTCTCCGGCTCAGCGGCTGATATTGAGGTCAAATGCGATGGCTGTGGTGCTAATCGTCGCATGTCCGATGCCTTTGGGGAGCTGGGCAAAAAATATCTGCCTCAATGTCGCGGTCGCCATGTCCACCTACGAAATTTTGCTGAGGGCGGTTGTGATCAGCAAATGGTGGGCATTTCCTTGGGAGCCTCGAATAGCTGGTTTCCGATTACCCTCTCTGTCCTCTCCATCCCCACAACGGTCGATCGGCTGGCTCAACTGGTGGAGAAGCACTGGACAGTGCTGTCAAAAGCCGTCAGTCTGGAAGTGCTGGCTGCTTTCCGGCTGATTGGTCAACTGAAAGAGTTTGCGAAGTATACAGACGCCGAACTCTGGGTGCAGATGGAGCAGCGACGTTCGGCTACAGTGGACAACGCGGAGGATGAAGCTAAAGACATCAAAACACCCGAGTGGCAGGTTTTCTCCAAGGCAGATACCAGCCTCAATTCGGCTGATTTTTGGCTTTCGTCTGTGGCAGCGCCGAAAGGCTATGAAGCTTATTTCAACAAAGTAGTGTTAGTCGAACGCCTACGGGAAGTCCGCGCCCTAGTGGGTTTTACCCGCATTGAATCGCCCGGTGACTTTACGGAAACTGGAGAGATGCCGGAAGACTACTGGGCACCACTGAGCCGCCAAGAGCCAAAGTGGGTACCAGCAACCGAAGTGCGCGGCGAAGGTCTTTTTATGCAATTCAACGAACTGGCAATTGCTCAATGGGAGAGCTTACCACAACTGCAAGCCTATAAAAAACAGAGTGTCGCAGCACATCGACGCTGGCGCATCATGCGATCGCTGGATCCTGATGCCAATTACCCTGGCGTTCGCTACTTTCTACTACATTCGTTCGCGCATGCCTTAATGCGACAGTTAGCCATTGAATGTGGCTATAGCGCCGCTAGTTTAAGGGAGCGCATTTACTCCAGGTCTCCGGATGAGGCTAACGGACCCATGGCAGGCATTCTGCTTTATACAGCGGCACCCGATAGTGAAGGCACCTTGGGTGGCTTAGTGAGTTTAGGAGCACCAACGACACTCGGTCGTCATATTGGCCAAGCTTTAGAGCAGATGCGCTTATGTGCCTCGGACCCGCTGTGTGCAGAGCATAGCCCGCTCCAATCCCTGAACTCCTTACATTGGGCTGCCTGCCATGCCTGCCTCTTCAGCCCAGAGACCTCCTGCGAACGGGGCAACAAATACCTTGATCGGACACTCCTGATCCCAACGGTGAAAACTGAATTAGAGTCCCTTGCTTTCTTTAAGCCGGTGGGTTAACCGTGGCTATCCTCTCTGCCAAACTGCTGGAGCAGTTGCGACAGGTTGCTCAGGAAGTGCCAGATTCCACCCTGGACTCCCTACTGCGAGTGCTCATGACTATTGGCTTTAGTGAGTCGTCCACACTAAAGCACAAGCTTCTGCCCCTACTGCCGAGAGCTTCATGGCGACAGTTGCTTAGTGCTTTGATTGATGTGTGGCAGACCGAGGCGCTTCTGTTGGATGGCAACGCGATCGCGGTCGCCCTAGCAACCGCCGCACACTGCCGAAAGAGCCTCCAACATGAACTCGCGGCTGAACTGGTTTGGACCGGACCCAATCCAGAAGCACTACCTCTGCGACGCACCGATCAAGCCTTGTTGCAATTGATTCGTGCTGCACAGCAGGATCTCCTGATTGTCAGTTTTGCCATTTACAACATTCCTGAAATTGTTCAGGCACTCATTGTTGCGCTCGATCGTGGAGTTAACGTTCGCATCATCGCTGAAACCCCTGAAGCTAGCGACGGCAAAATCTCTTTTGGCATGGCAGCTACTTTTGGATCTGAGCTTTTAGAGCGTTCTCGAGTCTATGTTTGGCCTAAAGGGAAACGGCCTGTGGATGAGCAAGGACGCTTTGGCTCTCTGCATGCCAAATGTGCAGTCTGTGATCAGCAACATCTCTTCCTTTCCAGCGCTAATCTCACTGCCTATGCCATGTCACTCAATATCGAAATGGGTGTCCTGATTCATAATCGAAACCTCTCAGAACAGGTGATTCAGCAGATCAACAGCCTTATCTCATCTGGTGTCCTGACTCACTGAGAGCGCAATTCCACCTTCAACATTGCTGTTAGCAAAGGCAGACAACGTCTTAACGACTAGCTCTTTGACTCCATTCAGTGTGTTACTCGAAAGCGCTCCATTACCCTGTGGACGTCCAGCTTCTTTACGGTCGAAGTGTTGTCCCTCAAATTTGTCGTCTGTTGCTTGAGTTAACGTGAGTTCGGGATAAGGAATCGCTAGAAGCCCTGATTTTCCGCGGCTTGCACCACGCTCTCGGTCAAGTTCTTGTCAATAAGTCTCACAGTTGCAAATACTTGCAGTAGCAGGTCTTATTGAGAAAGGGTGACTGGCTGGCTACTTAACTCAAGCTATTCATAGTAGGGGTTTTAGCCTTCGGCTTAACCCGAACTCACGTTGAGTTAGGAAAGACCAAGCAGACTAGGGTGATCAAAAACGTGGCGAGGAGATGGTCGTAGCATTAGGATATGGGTCCTCGCTTGAACATAATTTCCCGCTCCATTTTTCCTGCTACTGACGAAGTATTACACTACTCCTACAAAGGTACTACAAGTATTTAGTGAGCAACGAAGCATTACACTCTTCAGCGGTTGTTACCCTTTTGTCACTCTGCTTGTAGCACACTTACCAATAGTTTCTCGCGCTCCTTACCCTAAGTAGCTGCAAGAAGTTGCGTTTAACCGATATTTCACTCGCCATATGAATAGGGTGTACCACGTTAACGAGAAAAGCTCGTTAACGTGGTACACCTCCAGCTAACAAACGGTTGCAGCCTCATTATTCAAGCGCTCCAATTCGAGAGACTGCTGACCAAGCCAGGCTTTTTCGACCTCACGTTGCTTCAAGGTTTTCTGATGGACCTGCTCCTGTTGCTCTAGCAAAGTTTCGTACATGGAAATTGCTCTTGCAACTACCGCATCCACTCGTTCAAGTCTTTCATGAAAGGCTATACCAATCATTTCACCAATGTTCTCAAACGTTTTACTCAAAGATTCATCAAACTGTTCAAAGCCGTTCTCAAAAACTTTGGCTCTAATATCGGCATCAATACCTAATACGCCACCGACACCAGTGCCGAACAAGCCACCAGCGACTAAGCTACCGACAGTGAGCAAGATGGGACCAGCGAGGATGATTGCTGGTACAAAAACGGCAACGCCTAAGCCAGCTAGTCCCAGGTTTCCAAGAAAACCAAAGTCACCCAAAGCAACATTATCATCCTTGTAAAACACCCAATTTGAAGACTGGGCTTTCTTCAAGACGTCAATGTCTTCAATGCCAGCCTGAATCGCGCTCAACTCTTTTTTGATTTCAGCATCAAGACCGACTAAGGAAGGTTGCAGGATAACTTGCTTCAGCTGCTTTTCGATCCACTCATTTAGTTCCGCTGAAAGGTCATTATTGAACTGCTTGGCATAGTCAGCAATCAACTGATCGCGGCTCCAGAGGGCTGAATGTTCAGAAGACCACTGCTCCGCTTTCTCAGCTAAGCGTTCGTCAAGCCCCTCAACCCATTGATCCCAAGACTCCTCAGTTTTTTCAATGACTGAATCGAATACCTGCTCCGACAAGAGTTGAAGCTTAACGTCCCTTCCACTGGCTTCGCCAATTTGCTCTAAAACTTTTTGACTTTCAGCTTTAGAGAGTGACACTTCACCATCTAAAAGCTTTTCAGCTTGTTGCAATTCGACCAAAATCAGCTCAACCAAATCTGTGATGCTATTGACAGACTGCTTGATTGTGATGGAGCCACGCTCAACCGTGAGAAAGTGCTCGATCGCCTGTGTAAACGCTCTAAAGGATTGTAGATACTCCTCTTGCCGTCTAAGCGCAGCTTTAGCGGAAATGTAGTGAATCCGATTCTTCTCAGGGACGAGCAGATTTTCTGCTGACACAAAGTCCTCAAGCCGTTGGGTCACGTCGTGACGATCGTCTTCGTTGTCCAGCAAGTCCATAAAGTTGACTAGCACAAACAAGTTTTCCGCCGGCAGCTTAGCGTTACCGGTCAACTGCATTCTTACATACTGAATTAATTCTTTTTCTTTCTCTGGCAGCAGGCGTGAAGCATTGGTCAGAAAAAGTGCCGCATCCGTATCTTTCAGCAGTCGTTCCGTGATTGCCGTTCGGTCAGGATGTTCATTCAAACCGGGAGAGTCAAGGATTTCAACCCCACTCTGGCACAAAGCTAAAGCGGGGTGCTCGAAGATGATTTCCTCAAGTTCCGTGGTTGCCAGTGCATCACCGTGATGGGCGACCGCAGCCGCTTTTGGGATAGAGGCTTTTTCCTTATACTGGTCAATCGAGATTTCTTCCTGTCGTCCATCTTTGTAGCGACAAAGCACCTGTTTGCGTTCACCATGCCGCAGGGTGGTAATCGTACCACTGCAAGGAATCGCTCTGACCGGCTGCACTTCTTCACCTAGCAACGCATTGAGTAACGTTGATTTGCCTTGACTGAATTCTCCGACAACGGCTAACCGAAAGCGCTGCGATTGTAGTTTACGCGAGATTTTAGCTACCGCTTCGACAAAATGGTTGGGTAAAAAACCACGCTCAGAACACGCTTGAATGGTGTTATAGAGCTGATTGCACAGGCTATCAAGATGCTTACGAGAAGTCTGGAATGCTTTGAGGCGCTCATAAGACGTCACGTGCGACAGCAGCATTGTCTGTGCTGGAACTGCGGGCAAGATTGAGCGTAACTCGCTTGCCGCCTTCACAAACAGCGTCTCCAATTCATGGAAGCGAGCGGGATCAAGCAGGGATTTAACCGCTGCTAAGGCTGCTAAATCCTGAACAGCTTGCTGTGTAAAGCCAGCCTCCAAAACCTCTACATAGCCAGGCTTTAGTCCCATCAAGAGCGCCACCTGACGCAAATACTGTTTCTCTGCTTCATCGATCGCTCCATCTGCTGCAGACATCTCATAGCCAAAGCCAATGAGCAGTAGCCTTTCAGACTCAGAAAACGAGCTCAGTAAGGTCAGGGTTTGCTCGGCATGCGCATAAACCTTTTGCTCTCGAATGCCTTTACTAAGCAACTGAGTCAGTTGACGTACTTGGCCCTCTGCTGGCATGAAACGAGTTAAAGTCTTTTGCCAGCGCTGCTTTTCCTCTTCAGTCACTCGCTGATCAGCAAACATTACACCCAAAAGCACCGTGATCAGAGCTGACAGGAAAAGCACTGGCGGTGTAACCTCCCGTGCCTCAAGTTTTTTTCCGGTGATCCTGGACAGTAGCTCAATAGCCTTGGGATCAACTGTTTCCAAAATCCCCATGGGTTTTCTAGCCTTAAGCGGTTACTTTCTTGAAATATGCCCAAGCTAGCCAGGGATAACTGTAAAGACCGAGAAAATTACGGATATCTTCACAAACTCCTTGCTTTAGGCTTAAAGCAACTCAGTAATCCCAGGTAATCACCATGCTGTTTGTTTTTCCTCCCCTGATACAAGCTGGACTGGCCTCAGGGCAGTACGAAGTCGTCAAAAATGCAGCGGGCGTAGCTTTGGGTCTTGCCAGAGATAAAGCAACAGGACACTTCGTTGGTCCCGCGATCAATATGGTGGGCCATGGCGGGATTCCTTTTAACCCTGTAGCCGTTCCGTTGCAATTTGCCCAGATGTACCAAACGCATCAAGGGTTTCAAGCGGTACAAGTAGGTCTTCAAGGTATTCAGGCAAGCTTAGGTGTTTTGCAAACCATGGCGGCTTTAACAGGGGTTGGCGTGGCAGCAAATGTGGCTATCTCGGCTGTTAGTCTCTGGCAAATTTTGAAACTGAGAGAAGAGGTTAAATTACAACGGCTGGAGCTACAGGAAGGCTTTCTTGACCTCAAACAGGTCTTAAGCGGTCAAGGCACAGCCATCATCGAGAAAATTGACGAAGCAGTTCAGGATCTAGAGTTTAGGCAGCACCGTCAGGCTCTAGCTCAAGCTTATGGAAGATTCCTGGAAGCAACTAGGCAGATGAAGATCACGATGTTATGTGAAGACTTGAACATTAGAAATGTTGGGTTGGCTAACATACGGCAAACGTTAACGCATGCCCTCGCTGACTACAAAAATCCGCACTTCCTACCAGAAACCAATGCGGTGACACAACTTCGTCGAGCGGAATGTGTTTGGGTGATCGAGCAGACAATCGCTGTTACTTACCAACTGCAAAATCAACCGGAAGCTCTGAGCAACTGTCTCGAACAGCTGCAAGATAGAATCTGTGAGGATCTGCTTGTGGTCGTCGAACTCTGTGATTCAGAAGAGGAGCTAGACATTATTTTCCCTGAAATCACACGTATTCATGAGCAAGACCTGGTTGTACTGCAGTGCTGGCAAGAGCAGGTTGATTGGCAACGATCGCTCTCCCCTTCTGAACAAAAGCTGTTACAAGCAGTTGCCAGCGGTCAGCCCAACGTCACTGAAGTTTCAGCCGCACCGGACCTAGCCATCCCTTCAGAGCAGTTGCTTTACGAGACCCTGAAGCAGAAGTCACACCTTTCAGCTTTATGTGATGCTCTTCTGCTGATGCTGCAGACTGAAATCCGTAGGGACTATGAAACCTACGTTAGTCAGCAAGCTGAGCAGGCAGGGCATAAAGCACTTGTAGGGGCGAATTTACAGCAAATGTCAAATTTGTCTGTGGCAAATCTCTACTGGTACTTTCAGGTCCGCGACGAGTCCGAACAAGAACCGACCGAAGAAAGCATAAGGTAAATATGAGCCACCCCTACTAAAACGTAGGCGCGGCGATCGCCCGTTCCACTTCGTCCTCTCCCACCTCGAGATACCGCTGCAGCGCAGGTCCATTGGTTGAGCGAAATGCATATCGGCTCGACTCAAACAGTGCGACTACCCATCACAACTTATTACGCTGATGCCGCTGCTGAGTGCGCGTTAGAAGGGTTGTTGCCCACCGGCGTACAAATCGCTCGCAGCCTACCCTTTCTCTAACTGGACGAGGAGCCCAACAAGCTTTAAGGGTGTGATTGCCCCTCAATGAATGCCTTCAGTCGCTTGGCTACAAGGCAATGGTAGAGAACATCAGGGGCGATCGCCTCCTGGCCTCTAGCCAGCATCTGTCAGCCTGACAATCTTCTGGCGCTCCTCAGGACTGAATTTACGTAACTCCTCCACAAGCGAAAGCGGCTGCATCCCTGCCTCCGTCATTTCTGGAGCTTCTTCCAAGCGATGAAAGAGGTGCCGATCAATCGCCTCATAGATGGGACGCACCTTTTCCTGCTCCGTACAACGCTCGTAAATGTCCTTCAGCGTTTGGACATTATGACCCATAGCAAAGGCGAGCGATGCCACTTCAGCTTCGGTCAGTTTGACCTGAAACGCCCACGTTGCCCAGAAATTGCGTACCGGTGCGGCGTAATGCGTTTCCCAAGTACTTGGGTTTGGACACATCCAAAACGAACACATCAATAAGCCCTCTGAGCGCTTGCGGTAGGTTTGCTTCAATGCTGATTCTAAGTTCCTGAGCACTTCCGATGCCGTGTCTTTTACGTCCAGCAACCTTCTCGTCTGCGCCAAACCAGACTGCGAGGAAAATGCCCTGTCGCTCTGCGTCTGGGTGAATAGAGTAGCGTTCATGCAGTTGAGCAGAAGCGGCAGTGTATAGCTCGTCATGCCACTGCCCTTTGACCTCTGTAACAAGCAATCGTCTTCTGCCGCTAATCATTTTGGTCGCCGTGAAATCACTCCGCTTTGCGCCCTTTAGCTGATGTTCTAGTGTCACAGAAATCCCTTGCGGCTCAAGCCTCAAATTGAGGCGCTCAGCAATAATTTCCGTAGACTGTACTTCGCCTAGCCGATCACCTTTCTCATAAAAGCGATCTGCAGAGTTAAACTCTCCACCATCAATAGCTTTCTGGAAGTCTTGAAGCTCTTGGATCACAAGTTGACGCAAACCTTCCACAGTAACGACTACGTCGCGGTCCAGTCGATTTACAATTTCCTGTGGTGTCGGCGGCTCGAAATCCCTGAGTGCGTTCTTTCGCACTTGACCGGCATGTATGCTCTTTAAGTCATTGTGGAGGTCAGCGAAACGCGAATCGACAAGAAGTCGTTCGAGGACAGGGATAGCGTCATCGGGATCATCTGAATCAATTGACCAAATCACGTCGGTCAAGAAGCGGTACGCATTCTCTTCTTTGGGACTTTCCGTCCCCCAGTGGCTCGGCAGGTCTACCTTAGGCCATTTTTCAATAAAGGCATCTAGAATGGCTTCTACCTTGCTTGATGTGAGCTTGGGCCAGTAGGAATGAGCACCAAGGTTTGTTCGCCCAGACCGCTCGTAAAGTACAAGCACAGTATCTTTATCTGCTTTGAGCCAAGCCCAGTATGTTTCAAGTGCATCGTCGAGAAAGTACCATGCGCGCACTAACCAGAAAGTGTGTTTTTGTTCGATATCTTCATTTTCAGGTCGGTTAGGCCAGCCAGACATAAACTCTGCACAACGCTCAGCAATGATTTCTTTCAAGTCATCCCGATTGCCACTCTGAGCAGCAATCTCGAAAAGTGTATTTAGGGGCCAAAGCTCCAATTCACGAAAACGTTGAAGCCATTCAATTGATAGGGTGGCACGCAAATGACTGAAGACCTTCTCGCTATCCAATAACCAAACTTCAGAATGAGCACATCCCGACTGTGCTAGTTGTGGCTCAACGTACTGCCGAAGAAAGTTCTCGGCACTTGTTTTATTAGAAAAGATCAGGCGGTCAACTTCGGTCTTCAGTGCATCGCGCTCTGCTTGTGAAACTGCATTGTAGTGCGTGCGAATGTTAGTTCGTAGCGCTTTCAAGAGCCGAAGATTAACGCCTTCCAAGTTGCCTTCAACACGCATGATCTCTAAGCATGCCGCATAGAGAATCATCTCCGAGTGATCATACTTCGAGGTACACTGTAGTTCCGCGAGTTTGAGTAGATCGGGAACGTGCGGAGCTATAAAGTCGAGACAGTTTCTGAGCGCAGTCCGAACAAGCTCTCTGTCGTTAACCTTGTGCTCAATTTTCTTTGGTTGCATTAGCACCAACTCGGCAAAGAGAACTAAACACTTCCAATCGCGGCCACCTTCGACAAGCCCTCGGTTGTCTTGAAAATACTTGATCCTCGTTGCACGGATTTCGTCTTGTTTCCTGCTGCGGCGCTTCATCTTTCGGGTATGGCTGACATGCCACACACGTTTGTCCCGTTTAAATTGTTGCGTTATAGCCCTCATAACCCTATTAGACTTAGCCCACACTCGCATGAATAAGGGTTTTTCCAGTGCTTGTTCACGCATGTGACGCCGCAAGTCGTTCGGGCCTTGCTCTTCTTGCTTTCGATAGTACTGATGCCCAGCCATGCAACTCACCCACAAAGCTGGGTTGTTGGTTGCAAACGCCAGATCGACTATGAATTTGTAGTCATCTCCTCGAAAATTAAGGCCAGTATGGGAATAGGAGAGCCGATCAAACTTATTAATCCGGGTCTCCAAAATCTCGTCTCGATCAGTCAGTTTTCCAAACACATGAGCAAGAATGCCTTGGCGCAGTTCATCATCTTTTTGAAGCACCTGAACCGCTTTGCTTTGGTCTGTGTCTTTTTGCTCGTGGAAGTTCAGGTTCCCGACCCATTGCCAAACCCGTAGTGGATTAAAGGGAGGCGTCGCCAATTCGAAGTAACGGTCCAACATTGACCCTACGATTTTGCTTATACCGTTTCGGCAGTCACATTCATAAGGCCTCTTTCCGCATATGCATGCGAGGTCTTTGGTTAAGTCATCTAAGAGCCATTCAATAGCCGCAAAGTTTAGCCCGTTGATGAACTTCTTCAGAAAATAGCGATCGCCTATTGCGCACTCATCTTGCTCTTGGTGGCCCAGATAAAGCTTTGAACAAATACGAAGAAATTCTGCAAGATAAGCCTGTTCGAATGTTTCCGGACCCAAGGTTTCGATGGTCTCAGCCACAATGCTGAGAGAAGTATTACTGGCCTCAGAAATAAGAATGTCCAAGTCAGAGGGATGGACATCACCGTCCATGTCGAGCAAGTACCTATGCGTCAACAAACGAGTGTTTTCGCTTTCAGTCGGCGTTAGAGTAAGTTGGCGTAACTCATCTCTCAACTGCTCGATTGCTGGTGAGCCTGCTAAAAGTTCAAGGATCAGATCACGCAAGTCCCCGTCACCTCCAGCTTTGAGAAGAGGTTTGAGTTCTTCCACAACATCGTGGGTGAAGAATCCTGCAACGCTGAACCGACGCCAGAAGTCCCCTCTTCGAAAGTAAGGATCTTGTGTCTCAATTTCTTTGAGCCGGTTCATAAGCAGGCGCTTTGAAGAAGGCTCAAGCTGGGAAGGATCGCCGTTCGCCAATACTGCGTAAGGATCAAGTTCAATTGCAGATTCCTCAATAGGCTTGTTGCCTATCGCTGCCATCCAACCCAGCAACCCTCGCAGTTCATCTCGCACTGTGGAGTTTGGAGCAATAATAGGTAGGCACTTGGACAGTGTCAGAGCATCCGCTGGGTCTGCTATCCGCTTGGTGAGATAGTCCGCTGCACAGTATTCAGCAACAATCCTGTGAACCGGGCGATGCTGGTCTACACTATCGCTCGATTTGAAAAGACGAGTTGCCAGGATACCGCTAGCCGCAGTATCGCCGTCAAATAGTGACGCAAGCAATGGATACATCCGATTTTCGGTGGCTTCGCTTGTGCAGACGCCTTCTGCACCGGAAAACAAGAGTTTGGTGAAAACTTCCGACGATATGTTAACTTTTTGAGCCGTCGAAAGCGTCGAATTGATGCTCGCTACATTGGGGTTTGCTTCCTTCGCCAGATGTTCAACCGCTTGTGCAAAGATTGCTCGTTTGTCGGTGAAGTGTCTTTCGCTCTCAATATAGGCGTCAGCAAACAGTTTCAAAAACTGAGGATTTGGAAGAAGCATTTCTAAATCAAATCGAGCAACCTCAGATCGAAACGCGATGAAATCCTCTCCTGGTACATGATGTTCAAAGATTGCCCACTGTTCCGCTTCATCAAACTCGCATAGCCTAACCACCAGAGGTGGGTGTCCGAAAAAGTCTTTGACTGCGTTCGTTGCAGCGTTATCCCACTCGCTGGAGCGGCTTGACAAGTAAACGTGGGTTGGGTTGGCCCCTTTAGCTTGGCCAAGAAGTCTATAGATGCCGGTGGTGTCCACTTTTGACAGCTCATCAAATGCATCAATCACCAGCGGAATACTGTTTTCCCTTACTCCCACGTATGCGAATTTGCTTGCTGTAACGGCTGTTGTGCCCAGTTGTTGGGCAAGACTTCCCATAAGCTCAGTTTTACCACCGCCGGGTTCAGCCAATACAACGACGTAATGAGAAGCGGCGAGCAACTCCGTTTCAGTGTATGTTTTGTCATTATCTGCAAGGCTGCGTGGAAGGTAAAAAGTTGTACTCATGCACGCGTAGTATTCATAAATGAGACCGACTTATCTTGTTTTAGCGGTATGAGCCGGAACACTAATTATATAAGTTTAAGTTACAGCATTGCTTTAGATCGATTCCGCAAGCTTCCTAACGTTCGTGATCAGCGGTTGCTATCAACCTGTGCAACGACCCATAACTGCAACAATGGCTCCTTGACGCCAAGGTACGTAAAGCGACATGACCTACCGAGAAAAGCTCTAAGACCAGCCATTTGCACGGGTTTCCTTTCCCCTTTCTGAGCTTGCGATTTCAAGATGTTTTTTGGGAGTGGGATGCCGACCGAATCCCAGCGCTTTTCAGCGGCTCAACTCCTACTCCCCGACTCGGTTGATAGGCTCTTATGAGATGACGGAACGGCTGGCGACGACCGCCCGGATCACCGCTCTGATCTCGTTGGTGAAGTCATAGTCGAGGCGATACTTAAGGACGCAGTGCACCACCCGCTTGTCGAGGATGTCATCGATCACCTCAGAGCCAGGAGGACAGTTCTATCAATATTTTCCGCTAGATCGTATCTGGGAAGGTCGGAATTAGGACTGAACGTCGGACCTAAGTTATATCGCTTTACGGACCTCTGCGTAAAAGAGCCCAAAGAAGATAAGAAATGGAGTCCCGCATGACAATTTTGAGTGTTTTGGCTAACCAGGGCTGACAATTTCGGCTGGACTGGTCCTATTTCTGTAACGTCCCTTATGTTTCTTGCGGACTTTGAGTATCAATAACATCAAAAGTTATTCCCTCAAGTTTCTGTTTCAAGGTTTCTATGAGCAAGTCTACCCGTTCCTCTACAAATATTTGAAGCGCATTATGCGGCATACTCCCCAACCTTGACCATTCGAGAATCTCGGTTGGAATGAGGTGAGTAGCTAAAACTTGCCCAAAATCATTAGTATCGTAGACCTTCAAATAATCTAAAGGATTACTATCGCTAATTTTCAAGTTCGTAATTTGAGTCAAATAAGCTATGTTCATTAGGCTGTTTGAGTGAACAGCGCTGGATACGCCTCCTTTCTCTACAAAGCTAAGGGGAAAGATATGATGAAGGTTTGGTTGATCAGTGAGGAAGTAATATATAGAGTCAATTACGGAACAATGGGGGGACGACCAGTCCTTCGGCTCTTGATTTGCGTAAAGGGAAAGAATTGCACGCGACAGACGACCTCTAGAACTATATGAGGAATTTCTGAGGCTATTCCTATCTATTAAGAACTTTGCGAATGAATCATCCTTTTGATCCTTTTGCTTCTTGAGAAAACCTATATGTTGCCAGAGATGAGTTGTATTACTAAGCAAGTCATTATTGTGAAAACTATAATACCAGAAGTACCTTTCTAAAAAAGAGTAATTTGGTTCGCTGTTCTGGTAAAAATATACAGCTAATGTGAGATAAAAATACCGATATGGTACAAGACTAGGGCCTCTGATTTTAAGAACTTTATCAAAGAAGTGGATAACCTTACTTATTGCTTTCTTCGCATCATGCCACACTTCCTCAATCTGCTCTGTTCTTATCTCGTTCAAATACCGATCTGTAATATTCTTAATTCCCGATTCTGAAATATTATTAGAAATAATCACAGCAAGTATCTCCAATAGAGCCATTTCACTCAAGTTAGCGAAATGGCTACCTGCTATGGATTTACGGTAATCATCAAAGAGATCACGTAGGTAAAACCCCTTAGGTTTTTCATCTTTACCTTCAGGTCTAAATGTCTTTGCCACAACAATATCAAAAATATTGAGAGGTTTACCCGCTTGATTAATCCTCTCGAATATTTGGCACACTTCTGCTACTTGAATGCCTTTAAGCTCGATAAAGGAAATTCTATAGTTATCAAGAACTTCCTTTATTTTTCTTAATTCAGCTCTATAGGGGTGATCAAAATCGACATAGCCAGCATTATTTAGTTTTCGTTCTAAACTGCCGAAGGACATCCGAATATCCTCGAGCTTGACAATAAGCCCTTCATCATATCTTTTCTTTTTCCCACTATTGGCTAGCAGTTGACCTTCTCTGTCATCGATTTCATCCCAAAATAAAAATCTTTTTTTATAACTTTCATTGTCTGTAATATCTTGATGTTCAATAGTCAGGTCAACATATACTGTAGGATCAAATTTTCCTTTACCTACAATCGTTCCTCCATATAAAGAACTTAAAAGCGATGTGGTTCTTTGCTGCCCATCAAGAATATATTGATATTCGTTACTGGTGTGATTCTCAGGTAATAACGTTCCACCAATTTCTCTATGGCTTTGTAGCTTTACATCTGTCTTCCAAACCAAAATACTTCCTAAAGGATAGAATTTGTAGATGCTATCCCACAGCTTTTTTACGTTTTCACGTTCCCATACAACATTTCTCTGAAACGTAGGGATCTGATATTTTTTGCTAAGGAGATTCTCCAGGTAAGTAGAAATCCCAGAGTGAGTTGGTTGAATTCGATCTGTATAAATCGACACTATATAGTCTCCTAGCCGATAACGTAGCGTATCTGTTGAGTCTCACCTATTAATCCCCTTGTTCCTCGCAGTCCAACATTTACTCAAGAGTGATTGTGAGACGAATTGTCAGAGCAATTAAAATTTGCCATCTAATCCCTAAAAGTATGAGTGGGAGAAAGTTTTGTAAAAATGTAGCCGTCATTAAATAAAACCTTTATGAGAGGAGTCTATATGATCAGGCGAAGAAGTTATGGCATGACTGAAGACTGGAGCTGGGGTTGAGACGACATATGACCCAAAAAGTGCAAGATGGGCTGAAGAACCTTATTTAGATTGAGTTTCAGAGATCTATCGAAGCGAGGCGCAGAAGTTCTGATTCTGCGCCTCAAGCGAAATTGTGCCGACCGGAGGAAGATTCGATGAGGCGATCGCGTTGGTTAGTTGCATCCCGGAGCAAACGTGCAAGTGTGCCAGCGGTCTGGTGAGTTGCTAAGACAGCAACTCACCAACAACAGCCAGCGGAGTCAAGGGATTCAGTGGCGCTGTTGCTGACTGTGATGGTACCGAGAGGCCAAACAGCGTGAACCAAGCTCGAAGGTGCTTGCAGGCTTCACATTGGTTTTGGTGCCATGGATACGGACATGCCAGGGATGGCAGTACACTACTGCTAGTCAAGTTCAGGACGCTGGTCTCTAGCAGTGGCACCGGTGCGGGCCACCTACGGGTCGGAGACCCATTCGTGCAATTTATTTCTATCTGATTTCAAGAGGCTCAAACCCGCATTCCTTCGTTCTGGAAGTACCACTCAATGCTGGAAAGTAGCCCCAAACAGGTGAATCCTGCCCCCCCTTCTAGAGAACCTTTAAAGCTTGTCGTGATACCAAATTGCACGAATGGGTCTCCGACCCGATGTGCGGGCGATCGCTCTCATGTCGGGGCGATCGCCCCACCTAACATCATTCCCGCGATTGCCTTTTCAAAAACATAAAAAAGCGATCGCACTTTGGGAATGAAAAAGTGAGATCGCTGATTACACAACTGGAATGGATAATGCTAGTTCAAAGGCTTGTTGATTCAAGCAAATTTGAACACACCATCTATCTCAAAAGGCTGGCTGATCCAAGTGTTACCTTTATCAACTTCAACATGAAGATGAGATCCCGTACTCCAGCCAGAATTACCTGATAGAGCAATCAATTGACCTGCCTGTACCGCTTGACCTACTACTAACCCAATGCTGGAGTTAAAGTTTTGCTGAAGATGCAAATAGCGCGAGTAATAACCATTGTCATGCTGAATGAGAACATAATTTGCTCGATTAATGTTAGCTTGTCCACCTCCCGTGTCTGGATATTGCTGTTCAATAGCAACAACTACACCAGCACGCATCGCGTAAACTGAGGTACCCTTCATAACATCAAAATCAATCGCATATTGGGTATTGCCATTATGCGAGGTTTGGCCACCTGGATATTGTGAAATTGAACCCGCTCCTTTTACTGGGTCTTGAAAACCTTTCAACGGATTAGACATTGTTGGATTGGAGAAGAGAGGAGGCACCACAAGTCCCTTTTCCCAGCTAAATTTGGCGATCGCATTTCCTACGTTCTCGAAGTACTCAACTCGAATGTTGTGAATGCCACGACCGGGATTGAAATCATATTGGAAGTCACTAGCAGGTTGATTGTTCCACTGATTAACCACCAGCTTATTATCTATCCACAAACGTACACCATCATCTGCACGAACTTTAAAACTGTACTTCCCTTCGTCAAAGTAGAACTTTCCTGACCACCGTGCGGAAAAGTTATCATTCCCAACACCTCCTTCAGGTCCACCAGATCCCCAGTCATAATCAATACGGCTTTCTACACGGCTAAATGTGGGCTGCCCTGCAAGAGAACGATTGTTGTAATACTCCGCCTTCCAAACATTAAGCCCAGATGTCTCTGTAGGCGTTAATCCTTGTCCATCCAACCAATTGCTCCAATGCACCCCATCAACCGACGAACGTGTATAAATCCTCAAATTCAACCCTTCATGAGCTTGATAAAGCTTACCGTTGAAAGTAGCTAATGATGGTGCATCTGGTGTGTCGCCAATTTTATCACTTGCCCAAGAGGTCCAACTAGAGCCATCTGGTGAAGAACGAGTGTACATCTTATTGTCCATTCCACGGATAGACTGAAATAACTTGCCATTCAGGGAAGTCATGGTAACAGCACTCAGTGTACTTTGGCTTTGGAAGGCTAGGTTAGGAAAGGTTAGACCAGAAGACCAGGAAGACCATTGGATGCCATCGAAGGAGGAGCGAGTATAAATTTTGTTGTCCGTTCCCTGATGAGCCTGAAATAGTTTGCCATTGAAACTCGCTAACGCAGGGGCGCTAAGAGTTTGACCACCTCCATTACTATTCCAGCGTGTCCAAGTTACACCATCCGTGGATGAACGGGTATAAATGTTGTTGTCTAGCCCCCGAATAGATTGGTAGAGCCTGTTGTTCTGCGTTGTTAAGGCAACGGCGCTAGGAGTATCACCTTCTCTATTACTTGCCCAGCCTGTCCAGTTCTGACCATCAGTGGATGAACGGGTGTAAATTCTGTTATCCATCCCCCGATGAGACTGGTAAAGCCTACCATTGAGTGCTGTCAAGCTAGGAGCATTCAGAGTTTCTCCACCTCCATTGTTGTTCCAGCCACTCCAATTGACCCCATCAGTAGATGAGCGGGTATAGATTTTGTTGTCCAGTCCTTGATGTGATTGGTAAAACCTTTCATTAAGACTAGCCATCGCAATCTGCGACATCTCAATTTCAGTGGATTTACCACCAATGCTTACCCAGGCACGATCATCTTCAACTTTTAATTCAGCTAATTCATTTGCACTGATTGCAACACCACGAACGAGGCGCGAGAAGATATCGCCTTCGTCACCGGGGGAGTCGGTGGCATTGAGGCGAGAATCAATAAAGTGTCCAATCTCCTCCAGAACAGCGCTGGTGATCGCATTTGGATGGTTGGCATTTTGGGTCAAAAAGCCGCTAGACAGATAAATCTTGTTCGTTTCAGCAGCGAAAGCTCCGTTGGCTCCGGAAATATCTGTGCTTAGGACAATTTCAATCTGGGGCAGTTGGCTGAAGTCTTGATTTACCCAGCTTTTAGCAAAGTCGATCGCCTTCTTGACATCCCAACTAGTGCCAAAGGCAAGGGTCATCTTGGCATTAAATTCTGGAGAACCACCAAACTCTTGAAGCTGATCTACAGCATGTTGCAGCGCAGGTCGCAGTGCTTCAAGGCTACTGTGTCCCCCTAGTTTGAAATAGGGTTGATTCGTTGTATCTAGGACTGTAGATATATTCTTTACAAACTCAAGAGATCTGGATAAATTCAGTTCGCGGCTCGTTTCAGGAGAAGCACTAAACCAATTGATTGACATTGCTTTCAGTTGCTAGAAGGTGTAAGAAGAACGTAAAGAGAAAGGGGATACTGATAACGAGGAAGTCAGCTGAAAGGGGGCATCGCTTGGCTTCCTTTTGGCTTCTGGAAATAAGACGCTGAACTGGAGGCAAGTTTAGAGGATGTTGCAGAGAGGAGGATCAGCAGGATAATCCAAATTTTCGGGCATTCACTCCTGAAACTGTCATAGCCCATGCTTGCTACAAATGCATACTAAAGATGCTCTTTCTACAAACAAAGTTTAAATCAGTCAGTATTTGGTATTTATACCAAGACATAAGTTTCTGATGTGTATAACCTTAGTGGTGCAGAAAACTCATAGCTGTCTCAACATCACCAACAGTGTCGTATGCTTTCTGAGACCGTCTTGGGTGGAAAGAGCACTGACGCAGTGAACACCGTGCAGATGGGGAGGATGCAGTAAATCGTCAGAAGCCTTGATATAAGAGCGGTTTAACAGCAATTAGCTTGTTAAAGATCACGCTAAGACTCAATTGTCTCAAAGTGGACTATACCTTTTTAAGGGTTGTGTAAAAAACCAGAATCTGCCCACAGTCAGCCTTCCAAGACTTTTCGCACCACTAAGCCTTAACGGGATTTCTTTTTCACACTGCTACTTTACCCCTCTTACTCAGGGATCAAAGCAAAGTCTGTCTGCCAACTATTATTATGAGGAACTATTTCAATTTTTATAGGCACTCCTCTAAATGGATTTTCACATCTAGGACTTTGATTAAATTGACTACTTCCAATTCCACAAATTCTACTTTGTACTCTAGTGATGCTCCCAGGAGCTTCACTAGGATTTTCATAGACCCAACTCACATCTGCACCGCTTCCTCCCCTATATTCAATAGCTCTAACGTTTGAATACGTGCCTACCTCGCTTGGATAATGGCAACCCACCCGAACGAATCCTCCTCTTCTAGTATTTGGGCCTGAAGAGCAAGTGCCAGTTGGTTCTCGATCAACATTAACCTGAGCAAAAACAGGAATACAAGCAAAAGTAATTGCAAACGATAAGCCAGGGAGAAGCCAATTCCTTATAAGAAGAATATTCACAGTATTGCTCCTCGATTGATTTAGAGTTCATCAAATGATTTTTTAGGGTTCTAAACTTCTGGCTCAATGAGAAATCTAGGGTTTCAGCCCATAACGAAACGGTAATTTATTGAAAAAGCCTGAGAGCTTTACCCGCCAAAGAATCCAATTATTTGAATGTTTTGAATTCTACAAAAAAGAGAGACTGAAATCCTTACAAGGCATAAGTTCAAGCCTTAACGTTGCTTTCTCTCGTTTGCTAAACATACCTCTGTATAGAGCAGCAACCTCTCCTTATACTTTCACCAGCAAAATTACGTTGAGTAATCCCACATCGGTGTTTGCCCAACAAGTCTACTGTGCAGGCAAAGACAAACTGGCCCAAAACTACTTGTCACGCTCTACTTGTTCCCATGTGGACTCACAGGCTTTATCTGCATCATAGTTTGTAGATTCATACACCTTGCCTGTCCATGTGTCTCTAACTGTATAGGTAGTGGCATTCATCTCACCACCAAACAATCCGGAGAGAGAGCCCAGAGGATTAGTATTGGCTACTTCAGTTTCAACTTCGTACTGACGATCATTGTTAGATTCAACCATGGCTTATCTCCTTAAATCTCATTCAACACACATAGCATCCGCTGCCACAAATCACTAGTTCTACTTACTGGAGCATCATGGGCTTGCCCCAGCTATCGGTCTCTTGCCTGAAATTGCCGTTATGAGCGTTGGACATAGTTAAACCTCCAAATCGATTTGAGTCAATCCAAGATGGATTTGAGGGAATCCTAGCTATTGACCCCTCGCAACATCATGTGAAGCTGCTTGCCTTGACATGAGACCAAAAATACGATAAGAACTATTAGATTTTGAAAGGTATGCCCAAGAAAGAGAGCCAACCAAGACCGCTGAGTTTCCGGCTTTCGCCAGAAGCAGCAGAGCGTATTAATAAGCGTATTAACCTTGGTGAACTAAACATTTTTCAAAATGTTTCCACTGATACAAGCAAGCTTGATCGTCTGTGGCGCATAGCAGACGAAGCAATGAGGATTTTGCAAGAAGATGGACAATCTATAGAAGGCTGCTCTAGTGACGAAGCTGTAAGATACTGGTTGGATAGAAGAACTAGCAAAGAGCTTTCAGTATTCAAAGCTCTGTGCCGAGCAGTAGATGAGAACTGGATTGAAGTTTTTGATCGTTGCTTATACGCAGAAATACTTATTGGTGAGCAGAAAAAAGCGCTTGAAAATTTCATTGGTAGTTTCTTCAACGCATTTATTTCATCACCTGATGAGAAGATGCTTATTCCACCCAAATATGATCAATTTGTAGAAAAAATACTTGGCTCTGATCAAATTGATTTAGATACATTAACATCACTAATTGACACTTTCATTAAAGAGTTTGCGCTTAATGGCAGAAAAATTAGATTTCAAGTAATATCCTCTTCTGAAGCCTGTTCTATCAGCTCTATAGAGATAAGAGGTAAGAACCAAAAGGACAAAATTGAAACATGGAACTTTAGATATACTGAACCTTTCCCAGAGCTTGTTGAAACAGAGGATTGGTGGTGGAAGGGAAATATCAGTATTCAATTTGAGGCTATCAATAAAGGGCATAAATTGAGTGAATCATGTGAGGTATTTATCTCTGAAAGAGGATATATCTGGGCAGAAATTCTATTTGATTTTGACCGCGGTATATGTACCGTAAAGTGAATATGGGATCGCAACAGGATATGTGAAAGATCCTGCAAGATGAGGTTAAAAGGGTGATTTAGAAGGGAGGTTTAAAGTTTTGAATTTCTGGTCTTTTCTTGAGTAAAACTAACAGCAGAATGAGGGTTTGAGACCGATTCTGCAGAATTTTTTATGTACCCTGTCGCAATCCCGAGCAAAGTTGTGCAAAGCGGCGGAAGGTTCAGATGGGGCGATCGCCTTGGCTCGTTGCAATAGGAGCAACGGTGCCACGGCAGCATCGGGGTTGCAGACGTTCAAAACAGGCAAAACCGCCTCTGTACTACCGCTGGCTGCGTCAAAAAAGTCCAAATCTAGGCCAAGCCACTAGTACACCCCTCAAAACCGCTTGCTGTGCGCCACTGATGGCACTGCTTTGACTCAGCGATCGCGGTCATGCTCCGTTAGTCAGTATAACTAATCACCTAGCATGATCAGAGTGTAGGTGCTTGGAGTGAAGCAGCAGCAGGCACAACAGGAGCAGAGCAAACCCCTGACTGGAGACACGTTACAACAGACACAAGTTATTTGATAGGGTGAACTGATGGGCGGAAGGCTATGAGAGGGGTGGGAGTTACAAGTACTTCAAGATAACTGCCAAAAGATTTCGATCAAAGAGATTGCTAAACTACTGCCGAGAAGGACTGAAAGGGGCGTTCACCTCAAGGCATTTAAGCTAGGGTTGCTGCCTGATAAAAATTTTTGGACGGAACAAGAAGACTGGGCTATTAAAGGTAATTATCCGCAGTTGACTGCTGGAGAGATTTCAAAACTGCTGCCCAGTCGAAGCAAAGCAGCAATTCAACAACGAATTTGCCAGCTCGGTGTTCAAGTTGAGCAGTGGGCTTGCAAGCATTCAGCGGATAAAGATTTTTTTACTCAACCCAACCGACTGAACTGTTATTGGGCTGGATTGATTGCAGCCGATGGGTGTGTAAAGCAGTCCCACAACAGCAAAACTAAAACACTGTCAATCAGCTTGATTGCGTCTGACGGGTATCTTCTTCAACAACTGACCTCCGATTGCGCATATACGGGGAGTGTCTCTATTCAAAATAGAGGAAGCAGAAAGCCAAGTAAGATTCTTGACAGAGAAATTAAATCAAGCAGTTCTGCTTCCTTGCAGATTAGCTGCTGCCAAGAGTGGTTTGAAGACTTGGAGAAGCACTGGAATATCATCCCAAGAAAAAGCCTAACCCTGAAACCACCAAGGAATCTAAACCTGGAATGTTCTCTCGCTTATATAAAAGGCTTTTTTGATGGAGATGGTTGTGCTCATCTAAGGAAAGATGGCAATCTCACATTTTTTTTTATGGCACCGCTGAATGCTTGCTCTGGATTAAGAATGTATGTGATGAAATAGCGCCTCAATATGCGAATGATTGGCGGCAGTCGCAAAGAGCTGTATCGGAACTCACTCAGGCCGGAAAGATTTATCACTACAATCTTTCGGGGTATCGCGCTGAACAGCTAGCAAAGCAAATCCTTCAATTTGACTTGCCAGCAATGAAGCGCAAATGGGACAAAATTGAAGCGTGGCTGCAAGCTAAAAAAGACAAAGCTGCTGCAATTAGTCAACCTGTGCAGGTCCATATCTTTGACGAGTCTAAAGTTTATTTAGGAAGACTTTGCAGAAGAGGGCATAGCTACCAAGGAACCGGGCAGAGTCTTAGACGGGTAGGGCATGGTAGTTGCGTTAAGTGCTCCCAAGAAAATTCAGGAGTCAAGCTCCCTATGGTGCCAACATCTTTTTATGTTGAAGAGACTAAAAAATTGGCTCCTGAACTGGAAGGAACCCCTAAACGCTTAGGGTTCTTATGCCCTAAGCACCCTTATCTAGATACTGGATACAGTCTTGTTTATAGAACAGGAAGGCAGTGTGCTAGCTGCCTTAGTGAGAAATCGACTGCAAGACGCAAGGCGATTAGGTTAAATCTGGCCGCAGGAACTTGAGCTATTCTATTAGGCGTTCCTACAGCTTAAAGCTACGGAAACGCCAATTAGCTTGAGCGGCAAACTCTTGCTCCACGACCAAACTGTTACCGATCTTCGTTAATAAATTGTTTAGAGCCACAAACTATGTCTGATAGCAACTATCCAAAAGCCTGGCAGCGGTTTACGGCTCAAAGTCGTCCAACAGACGGTGTAGTCCCTGAAACGCTAGGTGGAAAATTTGGGCCCTTAGCAAGGTGGTCAGCTCGCTTTAGACTGGCAAAAAGCTTCAAGGGGCTAGATTTAGGCGATGCCTACGCAGGTTCAGAGACCCCTCAACTGTATGCAGCAATCACTAGAATTTTCCTCGTTTATTCGGCCTTTGAGACGTACTGCGATATTGTCGGTCTGAAGCCCCATGAAGAAGACCAAGTAAAATCGCTGCAAGAGCCGCTCTCGCAACAGGCAACGCTTCAAACTATTCGTCAAATCGATCCGCAGTATGCCATTGCCAAGTTTCTCTTAGAGCATTTGAAAAATAAAAAACTGAAACAAACAATGGGTGCCTTTATTGACGAACAAGCGATTAATGTCAGTTGTTTCGCTGGAGGTATCCGTCACGTTTTCGCACACGGTATTTTAACCGCTAACGCATCAGGGTTGTCACCTCAACGTTTTGACCAAGTGTCCCAAATCGTCTCAGGTTTCCTATTGGATTGCATGGATCAAGACTTTGACGAGCGCGTACCCTAAAACCAAAAACACTCATGGATTAACTGCACAAAGTTGTTAGTTGAGTGAGCCGTAAAAGTACAGAAGTAGATGCAAGGGCTTGGTCTCCTCGGTCTACAGCAAAAGATCTCACTTTGCACAAAACAGCTGGCGTTGTTTCACTTGTCGTTAACGCTCCTTGCCGAGCACAACCTATGAGCTAAGCCGTAAGCGGGGTTGAGCCGGCATACGACCAAAACAGTACAGCTCAATCTGGGAAGCCTTATCCAGATTGGGGTTAACCTTTGAAACATCACCGATGTCTTTATAACGTCCGTTGCAGCGCAGTGTTAGACAGCACCCACTAATAAACTTTCAACACATCACAATATTTCAATCTTGGCAATGCCGCCCTTGGCGGATCTATTTCAATAATGCCCTTATGTATATTCAACTTACTTCGCTATGAGAAATTAGCTTCCTTTTAACAACTTAGGCAATAAGATATTTGGCTTTCTGCCTTTATCCAAGTTGAATTCTTGCAGTATATCTTTCACCAGTCTATATGCTTCAAAAAGACTAAGTTGACCATTTTCAACAAGCTGAATGAGATCGGATGCATCGTTAGAGCTTATAAGCCCGAGTTTTACAGGTTCTTCCAGGAACAAGATAAATTTAGTTTTATCTGTTTCTGTAGTTTGAGCTTTGGTCTCGTCATAACTCATGTCACGTAACATTTCAGTGAGTTGCTGGATTATCTGCTCACGTTTTCCATGTTGACGAGCTTTAAACCTAACTGCTTGTGTAATTCCATAAGTGGCTATCCCACCTGCCACTGCTACTCCAGCAACTAATCCAACGGGAGCTGCAACTGCTAGACCAAGACCTGTCAAAGTTGTGATGCCCCATCCGATGGGTGCAACGCTTGCTCCAGCAAGAGCAGCAACTGCTCCCGCTCCTGCCATGCCAGCTCCTGCAATACCTAAATCAGCTAGAATTTGATACTTAGCATCTGGGTCGCTCTTGAGCTTAGAAATCAGTTGAAGGATTTCCTCTTTGCTGAGTTTCTTACGGGGTAGCTCCATTGCATTCGCTCCAAAGTGTTTTATTTGTGAAGCCAGAAAGGATTTAAAGACCTATTTTGGTCTTGCTGTATAAGTTCTACAAAACCTCCACAGCTGAAGACATTTTCAGACTCATTAAGCAGAAATTTGGTTGGATTCACCAAATTCAAATTCATCCTTGATGGCATTTACAAGCTGAGCAAAAAGCTCAAAAAAGTCTTTTGCTATTTGCTGTATGCTTTCATTAACCTCCGGATACTTCTTATCAGAAATTTCACCAGCAATACCACCAATCACAGGTGCCAAAATCATTATAGGCACAAAAATTGTTTGACATAGATTGGCTATAAGTAACGCCAGTTTTGAAAGAAGTCCTCCTATCCATGTCCACTTAGCCAATGCTGGTACTAGAGCAAATAGTCCATGTAATGCTATGCCAAGAGCATATGTAGCACTAAGTCCCACTGCAAGACCTACAACTTGCAAAGGATGCTTTGAAACATATTCGAGCAATTTAATGACTATAACTTTCCCGATAACAATTACTTTACCTGCTACCTTAGATGTAACTTTTAAAATTCTATCTAGGATTTCGATAACTTCATCGGGTAGTTCCAAGTTTGTCATCTCAGAGTAAAGTTCGTAACTATTTTTTACCTCAGCATGCTTGTTGAGAATTGTAAGCTTCAATCTAGCTTGAGATGGTGAAAATTCTGAAATTTCCATATGTTTAAATTGGGAGTTTTTGAGAAGAAAGAGAAATGAATTAGTCTACTTACAGGATGCACACTCAGTTGACTGCTTGTATCCAGAATACCCAGGTTGTATCGCTGTCTAACTTTTCGTTAACCGGGCAGCAACGGTTGACGTTGGTTTGAAATTCCTCGTTGATTGCCGCTCCGGTTCAACACTTTGTTATGTTGCATTCGCTGGAGGAAAGGTCAAACCGGAAAATCATCATCTAAGCTTGGTTGTGTTGGTAGTCTCGCACCTTCGGGCAGCGGTAAGTTACTGGTGATGTAGAGATTCACTATGTCTTCACGATCCATGAACAGTATCTGGCTTCTCTTCGATACGTCAAGTTTTTCGCCCAACCAGTTCTTGGCCTGTTTGGTAATTTCGCTGCCTGCAACGATAAATGCATGGTCAACTAATACCCTTCTGTTGGTTTCGGGGTCAAATATCTCATGACCAAGCATCATGAGCAACTGATTATGAATCTCAGCAATATTTGCATTTGATCCCTTGCTGACGCCGCTGGCATCAAGCTTCCCCTTCTTGACTTGCACACCAAAGTACAAGACATGCTGGGTTGGAAGAATAAAACGCATCCAAATATCTTTGCCATATTCGAGAGCCTTGTCTTTGTGACCGGCGGCTGTGATTCGATGGTACCCAAGCTGCCTGAATAGGGGCAGCAAGACTTCTTCAATCAACTCATCTTCGGAACATTTTTCCAAGTATTCAATAAGATCTTGACGCCGTTCAATTTCCCCTGGAGTGAAGGGGCGGTGGGGATTGGCAGCAGCTGAAATTGTCTGAGTACCGTTGTGCCGAATGTAGAGCAGATTGTCGTCACCGTAGAATGCCTCGTATCCTTCGCGCAAAAGCGGTTTGTTGAGGGACTCAAGTGCAAGCTGACGGTCTGGATCATCTGGTTCGGCGTCAGACTTGTGCATTAGGACTCGCAGGACATGCACAAAGCGTTCGGGCAAGGCGTGTGCCACAGGCTGTGGTTCTTGTAGGAGTTCCTCCAAACGAGCAACGGTCCACGCCCACCTTGTGGAGCCGTCGTGAACAAAATCGAGATCGCATTCATCGAAGAATTGCGTGATGTAGCTGCTAGACCGATACGGAAAATGCTTCGTGTCACCGATTACCATTTCAGCAATATCACGTAGGTTCCGTTTCTTAAACCTCATTGTTGCGGAAAGCCTCGTGAATCACCTAATTGTCGTTGTTACGCGTCATTGATCTGCAACATAGCGGCTAAAGTAAGCGGCGGTAGATATGACATAAGCGGCTCATAAAGACTTTATCTTGTCCGCTCCACTGCGTTATATAGGTTGTGCTTGCTACTCCGTCTTCAAATGCCTAGCTGAGCGTATATTAGACTTGCTAGCGTATATTAAACTTTCCGTAGAGCATTTTCCTTAATTTATCACTACCTCGTTTCACAAATTCATCCTCGGATTCATCCTCTAGAGGTTCACCAATTTGATCACTAAATTCAGATAAAAATGTTTTATCTTGAACTAAGCTAGATACTTTTTCTGAAAACTTCTGTTGCTCACTGCTAGAGATAGAAAGTGGTGCTAAAAGCCCCTTAACGGTTGTTGTGAGAGCTAATTGAATTGTTGAAAGTGTTGTATTAGATGCTGGTAGGGCTTTGGTAGGTGATTCTTCCACTTCATCCATAAACTCTTCAAAGCTACTCATAACTTACCTCCTCTTTGCTGCCACCATTTATAAAAAGCACGAAGTATCTCCTGAAAAGCCTTGACAACCGATTCAATGATTAACTTTTTGGTCGGATCATCTATTTTGTCCCAAACCTTGAAGAACCACTGGCGCAGCAATCCAAGCAGTCCTCCACCAAGCCACCAAGGAAAGGCCATCTATATACTCCAGAATCTCGAGTGAGTAAATCACGATAATTTGAAACTCTGAACGCTGCTAAACAGCAGTCAGCGTACCTTGATTAATAAACTATAACTGCTGCATTAACAGCATCAAATTCAATAAATTTATCGTCCTTTAAAGCTAAATCGCCTTTGTATAGCAGAGGTAAAGATAGCGAAGACACTGACTTGTAAATCGCTTCGATTTACATTTGTGCTGGTGAGCGATCTCGATCATGAGGACTGTTGGCGAAACATTGCTTAATACTCTGCAAGTCCTGAAATCCCGTTGTCCTCTTGTTAAAGCTGCTGGGTACAGGGGCATCCTAACTGGAAGCCCAGCGGACTAGAGGAGTATCACTTGGATTTTATTGTCATTGATACAGAGGGAAGCCCCGCACTGCGTGAGCTGGCCGTGCTCGACAGCCAAGGGCAACTCCTCTACGAAGCTTTTGTGGCGGAGCATCCAGCCCATGCTCACAGCTACCGTCCCCTGAAACCGCTGCGAGCGATTGTGCAAGACATCACTCGCCTAGCACGAGACAAGTCGGTCGTTTGCCATTACGCCCAGCACGATCTAGAAGTCCTGCAGGGCAGTTTTCGCCAAGCTCACGTGCCTTGGACCGGATTTAAGACTCTCTGTACCTGGGCACTGGCCAAGCAACACTTGCCGCCCTTTGAGAGTTACTCGTTAGCCCACCTCAGTCAGTGCCTGCAGCTGCAAGTCAACGGCAAGCGCTTCAACGCCGAGCAAGCGCATACCGCTCACTACGATGCGGCCTTTACCCATCAGCTTTACTTAACCATCCTGGAGCACCAACAAAGGAGAGCCTTGCCCACGCCACCACCACACACACCAAACCCCTACAGCAGCAGCCGGGTGGATAACCCCTTTCAAGATCACCTGGACCTGCAGGCGGTGTATCGAGCTGAATTTGCGCTACTGAAAGCGGCCTTAGGTGATGTCAAGGCTGACCCCAATCAACAAAGCAAAGGCGCGGTGATACTGGGAGCCGCTGGCTCCGGTAAAACCCACCTGATCATGCGTCTGGCTAAAGAGCTGCTCCGCACCAATCGCCTGTTGTTTATCCGCCAACCTAACAACGAAACGGCAGTAATGCACCACACCTACTCACGCATCTTAGAGTCGTTAGCGGAACCTGTAGTCGGCAGTGATCGTACTCAATTGGAACTGCTCCTGGCCAACAGCTTCGTCAACATTCTCAGTTCACTGGAGCAAGTGATGGGGACACAGAAAGGGCGGGAAATTCTGGCCGCGTTTCAGGAGAATAGCTTGCAGCTCTACAGCCGCTCCGGCACGGAAGAGACGCAACGGCATCGGGCCCGGTGGGAGTATATTGAACGCCATATTACGGAGTGGTGGGGTCGACACTACACCGCTGCTGGCTATGCTGCCACGATTCTCAAAGGCATCATCAAGTTTTGCAGCTACAGCGACCCCCACAAAAAAGACTTGGTACGGCGCTGGTTAGCCGCTTCAGAACTAGAACCGGCGGCAGCAGAGAGTATTGGTTTAGAGAACTGGCAAGAAGACATGAGCCGGGAAGAGTTTGCCCTGGCTGCCATCACCGTGTTCGGTCGCCTATCCACCCTCGATGAACCGCTCATCATCGTGTTCGATCAGCTCGAGAGCTTGGGACTGCCACACAACGCCCCGATCCTAAGGAGCTTTGGTGCAGCAGTGAAAGAGCTGTTAACGCATGTGCCCCACAGCCTCATCATCCTGAACTTGTTTCCAGAACGGTGGGAGCAGTTCCAAAGCTACTTTGATGGCTCGGTCGTGCATCGCGTGTCCGACTACATTGTCCCACTAGAGCGTCCCAGTGCCGCCCAGCTCGAAGAACTGCTCAGCTTGAGAGCCCAAGCGGTCGGACTGGAGTGGCAGACCCTCTTCACGCCCTCGGCACGCGCCAGCATCCTGAGTCAGCCCTCCATCCGCGCGGTGCTGAAGCAAGCGGGTGCTTACTTCCACGCGCGCGTTCACAACACCCCACCACCGCGACCGACGGACGCAGCCACACCGCTGGCCGAGCGCTCGGTGACCGCACGGCTGCAACAACTGGAGCAAGTCATGGCTCAAATGGTAAGTCTCCTACAGCCCTACTGGAGCAGCCTACCGTCAGGCGAAAGGCCCTCTAGTCATGCAGTAGTGGCACCCCTCTCTCCAAGCTCGCCGGACGCTGAGGGCTTACCACCTGACCTGGACACTACCAGTGCCCCAGTGTCAGTTGCAGCCGTGGTCACGGACTATTTGAGCCAAAAGCGGCTCGTACTAGCGGCGGACTACACGCGACCCACGATCATTCAGGATGCGAATGAAATTGGTAAACTAGCGGCGATCGCCGCGGCGTTTCAGTTGCATCAAGCCTTAGAGTTCGAACCATTAAGTTTCGGCAGAAGCAGGCTACCCGAGCACTTACGGATTCGAACCGCACAACAGGAGTTTGTCATTGGCTTTCTGAACGCCAGTGGTAATACTTTCACGGCGAGAATCAAAAACTTTAACCAGCTTGTGGCGCTGCATCCAGAGATAAAGTTTACCTTGCTCCGGGATGGGCGCGAACCTCAACTTACGGGTGCTGTCGGTTTAGCGGAGATTGAGAAGCTGCAGCATAGTCCGAACGGTCAGTTTCAGGTGATGGCCCCAGACGACCGCATCAGTTTTGACCTCCTCTATAACTGTATTCTTGATATTCAAGAACGGGATTTAGAGGTGGAACTCACGCTGGCGCTGCCGCTCCTGCTAGACTCCTTGAGTGACTACTGGCTCATGGCGGCCTTGCGCGGTCAGCCCTTGCACGCATGAGGCAATACCAGCAGTCTGCCCCCTTTGTTCATCATTAGCTTTGCTGCTTAAAGCGGTTCAATCATGATCACAACACAGTGTTTGCCCTTGGTCTAGTAGGTTGGGTAGCGATCGCTGATTCGTGGTTGATGTTTAAAGATCAGGCAGAAATAATGCGGAGCACTCAGCGCAGCTTGTTTGGTGGCACCCTTCAAGAAAAGCCGGAAGCCCATATGGCCGCCTACCTATCACTTACGCGGAGCGAGCCCCTGACCCTTTGGTGATTCAGGGGTGCCATGACACGCGCTGCCCTGTCAGACAGATGCAGGTACGAGACAAAACTGTGATCCCTGGGCAATAACGAACAGAATCTTCATGATCAAGAAAATAAGCTCCGCTTTGTCTATCAGTTTTACAACGTTAGCCAAAGTAAGCTCGGTGGCTGAAGGGCTGGGAAGACCTACCTCTAGAACGTCAGAGCAATGAGGTTGCGTGTTAGAAGACTCAAACCTGTCTTGAGCACAGCTGCTATCGCCGCTTGTACATATCAATCATGGTGAAGTTTGAGACTTAGGGGAAGCAACTCTAACTGTATTTCAAACGATGAGAATTTAGAGAGAACATTAACCAAAATGAATCCTTGAATATTCCATCTGATAAGGCTTTCAGAAATTGTTCGACCGTTTTTCAAAGAAATTCTGCGTTTATTTGTCTATGTAACAGAAAATTGTTCGACCGTTATTTTATTCAACTGAAAAAGTGAACGCAATATCAGGTATTTCAGCCGTTGAAATTGTTCAACCGTTTTTCAAAACTCCAGCAGCGCGTGCAAATGACGGGTGCCCTTTATCTACCCCAACCGGCAACGAATCCGGGTGGCTTTGACTTTCAAGCCTATCTTAGGCAGGAGGGTTGCTTTGCAGGGATGCGGAGCAAGCAAGCTGAAGTGCTGGAAGATCAATCGCGCTGGGGCTGGTGGCAAATACGGCAACGGGTGGTGCGATCGCAAATGCTCTGGCTCGGTAGTCCTGCTGGAGCCTTGGTCAGCGCGATGGTCTTGGGTAGCCGAGGTGTTGATCTTCCGTTTGACTTGAAAGATCAATTTACTCAGGCAGGATTAGCTCATGCGCTAGCAGCATCCGGCTTCCAGTCTTCATTGATTCTGGGTGTTGTGTTGGCGTTAACCCGTCGCTTTTCGGCAAAGGTGCAGTTTGTTGCAGGCACAACAGCTCTATTGGTTTTCGTCGGACTCACTGGCATACAGCCTGCCGTGCTACGAGCCGCTGTTATGGGCTTTGGTGGGTTAGTGGCATTAGTGATGGAACGCAAAGTGAAGCCGCTGGGAGCGCTATTGGTGGCAGGCGTTCTCTTACTCCTGTTCAACCCCTTGTGGCTCTGGAATCTCGGCTTTCAGCTCAGTTTTTTGGCAACGATGGGGCTGATGGTAACGGTGCCACCGCTGACGAAACGATTGGATTGGATGCCCAGCGCGATCGCGCCCCTCTTTGCCGTTCCGATCGCCGCTTATCTATGGACGTTACCGCTGCAACTTGCTGCTTTTGGTGTTTTGTCGCCCTACAGCATTCTTGTCAACTTAATCACTACGCCGCTGATCTCGATTCTCAGCATTGGCGGCATGATTAGTGCTCTGGCAGCATTGATCTGGTCACCCGCCGGTAGCGCGTTGGCGTGGCTGTTGAAGTATCCAGCCCAAGCACTCATGCTTGTTGTCGATGGGTTCAGCCAGTTGCCAGGCAATACTTATGCGGTAGGCACCATTTCAGCGTTGGCGGCGATCGTACTTTACTGCTTGCTATCCCTGACCTGGCTTCAACCCTGGTGGCGCAGGCAATGGTGGGTGGCGCTACTGCTGGCGATCGGGCTGGTGGTGTTTCCGGCATGGCAGGCAAGTGCCGCAATGTTCCGCCTGACGCTGTTAGCCACTACGGGACAACCTGTGATGGTGCTGCAAGAAGCCGGACGCACGGCACTTATCAATAGTGGGGATGCGTCTACTGCTGGTTTTGCTGTGCTGCCATTTCTACAAAAAGCAGGGGTGAATGAGGTGACGTGGGCGATCGCTACCGATCACCCTTCAAAACGACCAGACGGCTGGGGCAAAGTGGCAGAACGTCTACCCATTAAGCAGTTGTACACCGTCAAGGAAAACCTCATTCAGGACACTGCACTGACGGTAAAACCCACTTTGCTAGCAGCAGGACAGACAGCGCGAATTGGCTCCAATCAGTTCAAACTATTGAGTACAGAGCCGCTGATTGCCTCACTACAACTGCGGCAGCAAACCTGGACACTGTTGGGAAGCCTATCGCCAGAGCAGCAGCAGACACTCCTTCAATCTGGTCGCTTGCCAAAGACGCAGGTGCTTTGGTGGTCTGGTCAACGGCTACAGCCAGACGTTGTGGCAGCACTACGACCACAAGTGGCGATCGCCACTACCCAGCTACACCCCCAAACTGAAGCTCAACTCCGCCAGCTTGGTACTCAGGTTTATGCGCTCGGACGCGATGGAGCACTTCAATGGACACCCATCGATGCCTTTAAGACAACTTTAGAATCGCAAGAAAACTCGCCCTCTGCCCTGTAGAATAGATTACTAGCCGTTAGTTTTTTGCTGTTGACTAACCAACAACCAAAAACTAAGCCCCTTATGGAGAGGTGGCAGAGTGGTCGAATGCGCCTGACTCGAAATCAGGTTTGGGGCAACCCAACGGGAGTTCGAATCTCCCCCTCTCCGTCCCGTCCTATCGACGTTTCAGTCGTTCAACTTGACTCACTCAAACAAGATTCTTTGGGTTGATTTCAGCTAAAAGAGCAGAAATTGGGGAAGTTTGGGGGAAACTGAAGATGCTATAGAGACCAAGATTCAGGCGATCAGTCGCAGGCTAGAGACAATCTCGCTTGGACGAAAGGGCGATAAGCTCTATGTGCTGGGATAAAGGTTCCTTCACGATCGTAAGAAATTACAGTGGTGGCGCGACCATCAGCCAGCCCCGTGCTTTCAAAAACTGCATCGTTGCCAGCCCTTGAGAACGCAGTGTGTCTTCGTCTGCATCCGGTTGCATCAACGAAGGAAACTGAGTGTAGGGCTGCCAGCGCAGGGACGATCGTGGCTTTAACCATAAAATCAGCGGCTCGTCTTGTGATGCATTAGGCGGCGGCATCCAGGTCATGTCACCACCTGCCGCAGCCGCAAGAAACTGTTGCATGATACCCTCGCAGAAATGTTTGGATTATAGCGGTTGACGGCAAGCATTCGACTCTGGCAACTTGCTGATTATTAAAGGAATGCAGTTCCGCCTGTGGTAAATGCTGAGCATTAAGGAGCAACTTTGGACAATTGTCGCCCAGTGCGAATGCTGAAACGCCGACACTATGTAGAATGGCTAAATTAAGCACTACTGAGAGACCGGGTTTCGACTGCGCTCAACCCGCTTACACATAAAACTGAGAGCATCTCGACTTCGCTCGATGCCTCTTGCAAATAACTATGCCCAACTCGTTACGACAAACAAAAAGTCACGTTACATTGGCAAATCAAACGTTCAGATCAACAATTTGAGCCTGAATTTCTGTGCCGTTAAGATGCAGATGAGCTAGTGTAACGGGAAGCTTAAATCTTCGCGGTCCTGCACTACCTGGATTAAGAAAGAGAACACCGTTGTGTTCTTCGACTAGCGGTTTATGGGAATGTCCGCTAATGACCACTTGGATTCCTGCAAGTTGTAAATCGATCGTCAAGTCTTTAAGGATGTGCAACAGGTAAAGTGAAACGCCTGCGATTTCAACAGTTTCATGCTCAGAAATTGCCTCTGCCCATGAACCTTTGTCATTATTGCCCCGTACTGCAATCACAGGTGCAATGGCTCTTAAACCATCCAGCACCT
Source organism: Phormidium sp. FACHB-592 (assembly GCF_014695795.1). NCBI lineage: Bacteria > Bacillati > Cyanobacteriota > Cyanophyceae > Oscillatoriales > Oscillatoriaceae > Phormidium > Phormidium sp. FACHB-592. The sequence goes on along the minus strand of NZ_JACJOZ010000086.1, from coordinate 73,312 downwards.
CTGGCTTGCCAATATCCCCTGCATGCAGAATCAGTTCAGAGTCTGCCAAGGCATCTACTGCCTCAGGGCGCAACAGTCCATGAGTATCGGAGATTACGCTAACTTGCATTTCATCTGGTTCAAAGAGGATTATTTGCGTTGGCTGCATGCCTGATGATGGCTAAAGCAGGCACTAATCAGTCATTGGGTCTTGAAGCCCAACACACAAAAAGGTTGGGTTGATTGTTCAACCCAACCTTTAAAGGCTGTACAGAAAATTCTAGCGTTGGTTCAAGACGCTGCTCAACAAAATTCTAGGAAGCCATTGCGACTTCAACCATTTCTTGCAGTTCGCCTTTTTGATAAAGTTCGATCAAAATGTCAGAGCCGCCAACAAACTGACCATCGACATAGACCTGAGGAATGGTGGGCCAGCTGGAGTATTCTTTAATGCCCTGACGAATCTCATCATCAGCCAGCACATCCACTGTCTCGAAAGGTACGCCAAGCGTGTTAAGAATTTGCACAACGTTGTTAGAAAAGCCGCACTGGGGCATTAGCTTATTGCCCTTCATGAAGACCATGATTTTGTTTTGCTTAATGAGCGTTTCGAGCCGCGCTTGAGTTTCGGGAGTCATAAGGTTTTAAGGGGTGAGGTGTGCAAGAGGACTGAAGCTTAAAAAGAGCCGATCGGTGACACAATTCAAACCGCTTGGCTGGCGATCGCCCAATCATGAGGGGTATAAGTCTTGATTGCCATGGCGTGAATTGCCCCGCTAAGTAGATGCTGCTGGACTGCCTTATTCACCAACTGATGCTGCTGTACCAGGCGTTTACCGTCAAATTGCGATGACACAACTGTCACTTCGTAATGTTCGCCATCGCTCGTCAACACCTGAACTTGGGCATCGGGTAGTACAGCTTTGATCATGGTTTCAACCTGATCGGGGCTAATCATTTGCTCTCCTTAACCAATACTGATATGCGTAACTCTAGTCTAACGTTCAGTGCCAAGCTAAGTCTTGTTGGGTTAATGACTCATGAGGTTGAAGACAGGCGCGATCGCAGGCACCCTATTCCACCAACGGTACTGCCAATCAATCTCTATTAACGTGGTGCTGCACTTGGTTGATCAGCACGAGGGCGAGGGAATGGAGCATCTACGAAACCTAGCTCAAGGAGTTGCTGGTAAGCTTTTTGCCCCAGACTGCGAGTAGGCTGTTGACTGCGAATAATTTGCACCAGCAGGGGAACCGCTAGTTCTGGCTGATTTTGCGCCCGATGCACCAGCGCAAGCTGATAGGTGGCTTGGTCACGCATTTCGGCAGATTCCAACGCTTTACGTCGCTGGGTATCGGCAATGCGATTATCAATGCCAGAAAAACTGCCTGCTAATTCCTGGTAGAAGTTAGACAACTGGTTGAAAACCTGACGCGCATCCTGAAGTTTTTTGATGGCAGTGGGATAATTCTGAGCAGAAACGGCTTTGTCGGCATCAGCCATCAGGCGCTTCCCACCCTGCTGACTAAGCAGACCCGCATCTTGATCCGTCGGACGCAGAATGCTTGGGTCGTTAGGGTCGATCGGCTGCGCCCGGTCGGGACTCGCTGGCAAAGCTTGAGCGAAACCGCTTGCAGGCTTTAGCAACACGGCAGCCGCCAAAAGAGAAAGGGAGATTACTCCCGCAGTGCGGAAAAAGCGAGTAGTTCCAAAGAATTCCATGGGCAGCTCTAAATCTAATTGCAGAAACAGAAGAAACACAACTGTATCAAAACTGTGAGTATATTACCATTGCAGGGTGACTCTGCGCCTATGTGGTCTTTTGAGTCATTCGTAGAGCTTTGTCTATGTTAAACAAAGCAGGGATTGCAGTGTGGGCTGTAGTGCAGCGTCGCTACACCCCATCGCCAATACCCTCTTGCAGCTTTTCAATGAGGTGTTTTAATGTCTGACCAAACGCCAGTCAATTCGCCAGGAAATCAGGGTGGAGGGATGCCCGAGTCAAGCTTCAGCCAAGTGTTGCAGCGTGGTGGCGAAGAACTGTTGCTAGAAAAAGTGAACGATCGCTTTACGGTGAATGCAGTAGACAAAGCTGCGATCGCGGGTCTCATCGAGCCGCTGCCTGCCGATGTTAGTCCCGAGCGTGCCCCCGCTAAACTGACAGAGATTCGGGTAGACCCGGCACAGCGCGATGCGGTGATGCAGCAGGTGCGTGATGCCGATGTAGTGAACTATGCTAGCCATGTTTATCAGTTAAAAGATGATCCAGGCTCGCGGCTTTATTTAACCGATCAGATCACGATTCAGTTTGCTGCCTCCGTAACGGCAGAAGCGATCGCGCAAATCACTACAGCGATCGGGTTGCAGCAGGTGAAACCGATCGCGGGTGTGCCGAATACCTTCTTGTTTGAGACGACGGCTAGCGCGCAGGAAAACCCCCTGAAAATTGCCAATCGTTTGATGCAGCGATCGGAGGTGCTGACGGCAGAACCAAATATTGTCGTGCGAACGCAAGCTCTCTATCGTCCTCGTGACCCCATCTATGCTAAACAGTGGCACCTCAACCACAATGGCGGCGCTGATCTGGCACCCAATTCTCACGTTTCGGCTGAACAAGCTTGGGATCTAACGCGAGGCATTCGATCAGTGACGATCGCGATTATGGATGATGCGGTAGATGTATCACATCCAGACTTTCAGGGCATTGGCAAAATTGTAGCTCCCCGCGACTTTAAGGAAAATGACTTTTTGCCGCTGCCCGGTGATCCTGACGACAATCACGGTACTGCTTGTGCTGGTGTTGCCACGGCTGAGGAAAATGGGGTGGGTTCCGTTGGTGTTGCGCCTGGCTGCGCGCTCATGCCCATTCGCACCACCGGCTTTTTGGATGATCAGACGATCGAAGAGATGTTCGGCTGGGCAGTGACCAAAGGCGCATCGGTCATCTCCTGTAGCTGGGGTCCGGCATCCGTCTACTTTCCGCTCTCGCTGCGGCAACGCGCTGCTCTGACTCAGGCTGCCACGACTGGACGCAACGGTAAAGGTTGCGTGATTGTCTTCGCAGCCGGGAACGCTAACCGTCCGACCAATGGCAGTGTTGATGAAAGTGGCTGGCCCAATAATGCGCTGAGTGGTCCAACGTCCTGGCTAGGCGGCTTTACCGTGCATCCAGATGTAATCACGGTTGCTGCTTCGACGAGCCTCAACCGGAAAGCTGCGTATAGCAACTGGGGTGCAGAAGTGTCTGTCTGTGCGCCTAGCAACAACGCACCGCCTGGCGTAGGGCTGCAAGAAACGGGTTACGTCTTCACACCACCGCAGATTAGAGGGGCATTGCCCGGATTGGGCATTGTAACGACCGATCGCGTTGGTGCAACAGGTTATTCCGCTAACGAAAATGCGATCGATTTTGGTGGCACCTCCAGCGCTTGTCCATTGGTAGCAGGAGTGGCAGCGCTAGTGCTGTCAGCAAACCCCGATTTAACAGCCGCAGAGGTCAGGCAGTTACTGCAACAAACAGCAGACAAAATTGTAGACCCCAATCCCGATCCTCAGTTTGGCTTTCGCAAGGGCACCTATGAGGCAAGCGGACGCTGCGACTGGTTTGGTTATGGCAAAGTAAATGCTGCCAAAGCGGTGCAGGCAGCTGTGCAGCGGCAGGCAGCGGCAGCGATCGCGTCCTCTCGCCAAATCCAACAGCAAAATACTACCAGCGTCGCTATTCCCGATAACAATCCTCAGGGACTTACCAGCACAATTCAGATTGCAGAGACTGGCACCGTGCGATCAATTCAAATTAGCGTGGCGATCGACCATACCTTTCTAGGCGATTTACAAATCAGCCTGATCTCACCTGCCAATCAAACCGTTTTACTGCAAAGCCGCAGCCTCGGACGCAGCACTCGCCTCCAAAGCACCTACACGCTGCAAACCACCCCTTTGCTAAGACGTTTCCTCAACCAATCCGCTCAAGGGCGTTGGCAACTGCGCGTTGTCGATGCGGCAGAAAGCGACACAGGCACACTAAATAATTGGACCTTGACATTGGGAGTGTGAGGGCGAGGAGGAGCAGAGGGAGGAGGCGGCGCAGAGGAACGAAGGAGCAAGAGAAGTAAGAGGAGCAGAGAAAGTAAGAGAAGACATTTGAGTTTTGTAGGGCTTTACCCTCTCGAAGAGTCTTTCAATTACTGCCCCTTGCTTCCCTCGCTCCCCCTGCCGCCCCCGCTCTCTATGCTTCCCCTACTCCCTTCCGGCTCGCACTACTCCACCAAACGGTTATCCATCGCAAAGCGGACAAGCTCAGCACGATTGCTGGTATCCGTTTTGCGGAGTAAGCTGCTGACGTATTTTTCGACTGTACGCGGACTCAAGTGCAGATGTTCGCCAATTTGCATATTTGAGTGCCCGTCTGACAAGATTTTCAGCACGTCATGTTCGCGCTGCGTCAGGTTTAGTGCGGCAACAGCGATCGAGAGTGCTGCTACACGTGTTGCCTCTTCTCGATCAGTATGTGACTTGAGCGACGACGAAAAGCGTGCTTCGCTTGCGGCTTCAGTCTCACGGCTTTGTGCAGCATCGCCTCTAGTAAAGCGCCAATCTCGCTCAATCATTTGCAGGCGCTCTAGCAAGTTTCGCACCACTGCACCTAACTCTTGCAGTTCAAAGGGTTTGGAGAGGTAGACATCGCAGCCTGCCTGATAGCCGCGAATACGCTCCTGCGTGTCATTACGCGCTGTTAGAAACACTACGGGCAAAAGTCGCGAAGTTGGACGCTGACGGATACGGCTGACTAACTCGTAGCCGTCCATCTGCGGCATAGTGATATCGGTGACAACGAGGTGCGGCTGGTATTCCTCAACCAGCTTGAGCGCTTCCTGACCATTCTCAGCCGAAACAACCAGGTAACCGATCGTTTGCAGGTAATCACCGATCGATAGCCGCGTCCCTAAGTCATCATCCGCAACCAGGATTGTGAGAGGCATACAAAAGCTGCTGTTAGCGTGTCCAAACCTTGATTACATTTTTAGAAAAGCGCTATAAAACTAAAATATATCGGTTTTAGCTTTATCTGTGGGGCGTAAATAAGCGATCGCGAACAAGAATTTTACAATCACCTGCCTGCGATCGCCTATCCTGCCACGGTTAGAGCTGCTTCAGCTTAAGCTTGCCTTTAAGCTCGACAGATCACTTGGGTTGCCTTCCAGTACAACACCCTGTTGATTAGCAGCCAGGTGGCGCACAATCTTGTAAATTGTCTCAGTTTTGTCAGTAGCACCGAGAACTGTTGCTAAGGCAGGTAGTGACAGTGGCGCACCTTCCTGCTCTAGCGCTTCTACCACTTCCATTTGCAGTTCCAGGATGGCTGCTGCTGCCTTCTTCCCCGCCTCTACCCCTGGCTGGTGGTACGCGTTGATGTTGACAAGAAAGCCGTACAAGCCCACAGCTCTTTCATACAGCGCAATTAAGGCACCAATCGATCGAGGGGACACGTCAGGCAGGGTAACCGTGATGGAATCGCGCTGATTTTCGTAGAGCGCTTGCCGCGTACCTTGCAGTAGCCCAGAGAGATAGTCGCCGGCAGTAACACCAGGTTCCACCTCTACAGACGGTTTCTCGCGGTCTTTCAGCACTTCGATAAAGGTCAGAAAGAAGTTTGGTACGCCTTCACGTAACTGCTGCACGTAGGCGTGTTGGTCGGTCGAGCCTTTATTACCGTAAACGGCGATCCCCTGATATACCGTCTTGCCATCCAGATCTTTTTCTTTGCCAAGCGATTCCATTACCAACTGCTGGAGGTAGCGGCTAAACAGCAACAGGCTGTCTTTGTAAGGCAACACAACCATATCTTTTTCACCCTTGCCGTTGCCTGCAAAGTACCAGGCAATCGCCAACAATGCTGCCGGATTTGCTTTGAGGTCGGGCACACGAGTAGCAGCATCCATCTCTTTTGCGCCTGCTAACATACTGCGAATATCAATGCCTTGCAGTGCCGCGTCAAGCAACCCAACGGCAGAAAGTTCTGATGTGCGTCCTCCTACCCAGTCAAACATGGGGAAGGTTGCCAACCACCCTTCCGATCGCGCCAAGTCATCCATTTTGCTGCCGGGCATCGTAATAGCAACGGCTTGTCTAGCAAAATCCAAGCCCTTGTCGGCAAAGGCTTGCTTCGCTTCCACCATGCCGTTGCGGGTTTCAGGGGTGCCACCTGATTTAGTAATGACAATGACAAGCGTACTATTCAGACGATCGCCCAGCCGCTCAAACACGCGATCGAAGCCAGCGGGATCGGTATTGTCAAAAAAGTGAATTGCCAGCGGCGGCGCTTCGGGTGCTAGTGCAGCAGCAACAAATTCGGGTCCCAGAGCTGATCCACCAATGCCGATCGAGAGAATATCGGTAAATTTAGCTGCCTGCGGTGGACGAATCTCACCGGCGTGAACTTTGTTGGCAAAGGCTTCCAGTTGGTCAAGCGCTTCGGTAATTTCTTGCTTGAGCGCTGGCGTGGGAGCTAGGTCAGGGTCGCGTAGCCAGTAATGACCGACCATGCGATTTTCATCAGAGTTGGCGATCGCGCCACCTTCTAATGCCGCCATATCCTTAAACGCCTGCTCGCATTTTGGCTGCATCGTCGCCACAAATGCATCGTCAAACCGCATCCGGCTGATATCTAAATACAGTCCCAAACCTTCGTGATAATAGAGCCAGTCTTGGTAGCGTTGCCAGAGTGCAGCAGCATCCATAGCGGGGTTCACGCCTCTTAACGTTCATCACTGTTCAGTGTATCGGGGTGTGGGGCTAGGAGCGTGAGGTTTTGGAAAGAAATAAGAAAGGGAGGGAGGAGACAGGAAGGATAAAAGATGAGGGATGAAAGTTTGGGTTGATTCGCTACTAGCAGTCAGCGGTCAGCAGTTAGCTTTTTAGCCTTCTGCCCTTTGCCTTCTGCCTTCTGCCTTTTTCCTCAAGGCTCTGGTTTTGGCAATAGCCGCAAGAATTTGACAACCTGTCCAGTGATTTCGAGGCTGACGAGGTAGTGGTCGAGCGTGAAGCGGTAGAATATTTTGCTGCTGCCAAGGGCACGAAAACCCGGTAGCGAGTGCACTTGTTGAATGCTGGTGAAATCTTTGAATACAAACTGCTGCATTCTTTTCTGGGCAGCAGTCTCCAGGCTTGTTAAATCGAGCAGAAACGATCGCTCATAGCGGATTTCTAACCCTTTAAAGCTGGACATTCTTTGGGATAAAGCTGGTTGGGCAGGCACTTGATTAACGTTCATAAGGGCGATCGCAACACATTACAGCAGTGATAGAAAACGGAGCGCTTCTTCACGAGTGAGCGTATCTCCTGGCTTCAGGGTTTCCTTCGAGGCTTGCGTTGCCCTGAGCATATAACAGTCGCAGTAGAACTCAGACAGCCCAGCCCAGACCTCTAGCAGTTCATCGTCTGCTAACTGCTCAACAAGGCGATGTAATCGATCTTTGAGAAGGCTCATGATGACCCTGACCAATAAGTTCAAACCAGATAGCGATCGTATAAGCTCAGAATGCCCAAACAACGGGCTAGGATCGCAGTTCACTATAGCGGTTGAATCCAGGTAAGCTCCGTATAGAATCGATCGCTACTGGTTCTACTTGCCTGGTAGGATACGATTCAATCGCCCTTTGCTAACATGGCTCATGCTCGATTTCAGTGGCATTCTGCTGTTCTTTACACCCAGTTATCTTGTCTCGTTGATGATCTTCACTGCTACCTTTGCCCTGTTTAGCCTGGGCTTAAATTTGCAGTGGGGCTTTACGGGGCTGATTAATTTTGGTCACATTGCTTTTATGACCGTTGGCGCTTATACCACTGTGTTGTTGAGCATGAAGGGCGTACCGCTTCTTTTGGCAGTGCTGATTGGAGCAGGACTGTCAGCGTTGCTGGGTTTGCTGATTGGGCTGTCTACACTGCGCTTGCGGGAAGATTATCTGGCGATCGTCACGATCGGTGTGTCTGAAGTCATTCGCCTTATTGCGCTGAACGAAGAATGGCTGACGCAAGGCTCACGCGGCGTTTATAGCTATCCCCTACCACTAGAAGCGCTGACCAGACCTACTTTCATTAGCAAGCTTGGCATGATTGGTCTCTGGACGGTCATTTTTGGGCTGGCTGGCTGGCAACTGTGGCACTGGACGTGGCGACGGCTTGATCGCCTGGGGCAAAAAGACACCCGCAATGGCAAACAACCAGGGCGCATCGGCAAACTAACGCTGGGCATCTCTACCGCGCTTCTGGGCTTGATACTGTACTGGGCAGGTGCCGTTTCGCTCTACAACTATTCTTACAAAGCAGGGCTGATGCTGGTACTGGTAAGTGTGCTAGCGCTAGTATATTGGCGGCTAGAAGCGCTGGTGCGATCGCCCTGGGGTCGCGTGCTTAAAGCCATTCGTGAAGATGAGGACGTTGCGAAAGCATTGGGCAAGAATGTGTTTTGGTACAAACTGCAAGCACTGATGCTGGGTGGCGCGATCGCGGGCATTGCCGGAGCCTTTTACGCATGGCAGTTGAACTTCATTAATCCCGATGGCTTTATCCCACTCATTACCTTTCAGGCATGGACGATCGTTGTGCTGGGTGGGGCTGGCAACAATGCTGGCACACTGCTGGGAGCCGCTATCTTTTGGGCATATAACTCAGTGACGCGGTTTCTGCTGCCTGCGATCGCCCCTGCACTCCACGCGATCATTCCCGCCATTCCACCCCAGCTTGATGAAGGCAGAGCCGGAGCCTTCCGAATTATGGTCATTGGCTTGCTGCTCATTGTGCTCATGATGGCGCGACCACAAGGCATTTTAGGCAAAAAGGAGGAACTGTCACTTGGTCGATAAAAACCCCAATGCCGTTGATCCTGCAGAACATTTGAGTCATCCTGACAGTGAAGACCTGGCAGACATTTTGGCAGATGTGGAACCGATTGAGCAATCCGCTAAACTGCAACTGCCGCTTCTGGCAGCAAGTGGGCTAATCAAAAGCTTTGGTGGGCTGGTAGCAGTCGATCAGGTTGCGATCGAAGTGTCCAAAGGCAGCATTACCGGACTGATCGGTCCCAACGGCGCTGGCAAAACAACCCTCTTCAATTTGCTCTCAAATTTCATTCATCCTGACAAAGGGCGCGTGCTCTTTGATGGCGAACCGATTCACCACCTTCAGTCACATCAAATTGCCCAACGCGGCATGATCCGCACCTTTCAGGTTGCACGGGTACTATCACGCCTTTCTGTACTAGAAAATATGCTGCTGGCAGCTCAACACCAAACAGGCGAGAATTTCTGGTTCACCTGGTTTAAACAAAAGCAAATTGCAGCCGAATTACGCCAGCAGCGCGAACAGGCAATGACGATTTTGGACTCGATCGGCCTTGCACATATGGCGCATGAATACGCGGGATCGTTGTCGGGTGGTCAACGCAAGCTGCTAGAAATGGGACGAGCGCTGATGAGCCAACCCAAACTAATCTTGTTAGACGAACCTGCCGCTGGCGTGAACCCAACGCTGATCAACCAAATTTGCGATCGTATCCTCACCTGGAACCGCGACGGGCTGACCTTCCTGATCATTGAACACAATATGGATGTGATTATGTCCCTGTGCGATCGGGTCTGGGTACTTGCTGAAGGACGTAATCTCGCCGTTGGCACTCCTACCGAAATTCAAACCAACGCCCAAGTGCTAGAAGCTTACCTGGGGCAGTAAAGCAATTAGGTCAGCACTTCGTTATACAACTCTATCTGCAATGACCACTCGAAAAATGTCTTTAGGAGACCACGCTACAGGAGCAGGGTAAACGCCTCCAGCTTGGTCTTAAATAGGGCTATGCCTTCATCAATGCATATTAATCAATGACTCACTTCATTAGAACTTGCTGTACCAAACTCTCAATTTGATCCGTACAGGGTGTCTTTTAAATACAAACCTTTCATATAAACCCCTAAAGCATAGCGTTTGTTGAAAGCGACTCCGGTTTGCGTGCCTTCTTATTCTCACCTGGGTAAAGCTAGAGAAAGAATCGATCGCCTGCAACCTTTATGATGTTCTTAGATATTTCCGCATTAGAGCCAGATTGGAGCCGTGAACAATGCCTACGCTGGTGGTCTCCAGGGCAACAGCTCCTCAAGTCAATTCGTCGCTACCAATATTGGCAGAAGCATGGCGGCATTGTGGGTCGCTTATGCACAAAGTGGCATGTCCTAGAGCATCGGTTCTGGAGTGTGGTTACAGCAGCAGATATTCCCCTAAATTGTCAGATTCAAGGAGGACTGTTGCTCCCACATCCAAACGGGATTGTGATTCATCCAGATGCAGTGATTGGTCCAAATTGTCTGATTCTTCAGCAAGTAACCATTGTGAGTGGTGTGACGATCGGTGGACACGTGGATCTTGGTGCTGGCGCTAAAATCATCCGTCCAGTAGCGATCGGCAATCATGCAAAAATTGGCGCTAATGCTGTCCTCTTACGTGATGTGCCAGCGTACTCGGTGGCAGTAGGTGTTCCTGCACAAATCGTCGTCCGTAGAGAATCGTCCAATATCTTGCCGAAACTACATAGTGATGCTGCCTAAGGCGCTTGTGTGAAAGGAGGGGGCAGGTATAAATCCCTATCCCCTAAATCCATGCTGTAGTAGACACTCTGTGGCTTAGAGGATGTTGTAGAAGTCTAGATGTTTGTAGCTTTGGCGACTAAACTTTATGCTTAATGAACGTTTGTCGCTTTCAACATATGGTAAGCAATTAGTAGCTGTGTAAGGGCGAGAGGGTAGCTTCGTAGCGTTTCTCCTGTAGTGCCTGTCACTGTACCCAGTTCAGAATGGATATCACGATTGCAGGCATCAATTAAGTTTGGGATGTCGCTACAGATAAAGCGCTCCAGCTTCGTTACTTGATCACTGGTAGCGTGACCGTCAATTTCTAGCACATCAACGGGTTTGCCCATATCGCGATCGAGTCCCAACCGGATGGCAGAGTCAGAGTGAACAGCATCGGTGCTTACGACCTGAGTTAAGTCGGGGTGTGGGATGTTGGGTCTAAGTACCAGACGAACATTGAGGTGCCCATTGCTACCATCAATCACCTCAGTCGAGGGATAAAAGCTGACCACCAGATCTGCCCATTGTCGTTGGGGACGAATATATGCTTCGGAGTCAGGTTCGCGCTTGACTATTTCTGCCCGCACCTGCTCTTCAGAGTAACCCCGCTTTTGGGTGTCTCGCTTGATCTTCCACTGTATCCGCAGGTCTTCGGGTGGGGCAAGGTAAACCTTGACGTCATAGGCTCCGCGAGTACCCCGCGTCGAGTAGCCTAGCAAGCCTTCTGCCACCACAAATTTATTGGGCTTAATGTATTCTGGTGGGTCAAACGTTCCGGTCTTGTGGTTATAAATAGGTTTGAGAATTGGCTGCCCGGTGCGGAGTTGAGATAGATGCTGCTGCATGATATCCAGATAGTTGCAGTCTGGATGCAAGGCAGTAATGCCAAGTTCAGCACGCTGTTTGCGATCGTAGCGGTGATAATCATCCGTACAAATGACGGTCACATTTTCAGGACCGAGGAATTGAGCAATCCCTTTAGTCAATGTCGTCTTACCAGCAGCACTATCGCCAACGATGCCGAGAATAATGGGGCGATCTGTCATAGTTCCTCCGGAGCGAGCCGTTTGATTACGGTTGTTTACAAATTTGGCTTATTTTAAGGTATGAACTGGGAAGAGACGCGAACACAGCAGCCAAGAGGAGCCAGCGCATTTGCTCGATGGTCAAGCACTCTGTGCAAAGACGTTTGCTTATGGCTGGAGCTGCAAAAAACTTGGCGGTTGCAATGAAAGTACCATCTACGACTAAAAAGACGGGTAGCATTGGTTGCTCTTTGCTTGATCATCAATGCCAGAGGCACAAAACTCAGAACTGCCTGTGTCCCGAACTGCCAATATGAGAACCAAAAACGTAAGTGTCTAAGCTTTCATTTATTATCAGTAAGGCTAAACTTCTAAAGCTTTATTAAGAATTACTCTATTCTTCTTGGCTGCGCCTCTTTCACCTGTTATTCCTTTTCACTTTACGGAACCCTCATGAAACTGTTTGTTTTCCATACGCCTGAGTTAACGCCGACTGCAACAATCGCCGATTGTGCTATCGCAGTTGATGTCTTGCGAGCTACCAGCACGATCGCAACGGCGTTGGGGTCTGGCGCAGAGGCAGTTCAGGCATTCAGCGATTTAGACAAGTTGCTGGCTGTCAGCGAGACATGGGCACCCGACAAACGGATTCGTGCTGGCGAACGGGGCGGCTCACAAGTAGAAGGCTTTGACTTTGGCAATTCACCCCTTGACTGTACACCAGAGCGAGTGAGTGGTCGTCGTCTGTTTATCAGTACCACAAACGGCACACGGGCACTTCAACGTATTGAAGCAGCTCCTACCGTTCTGGCAGCCGCGTTAATCAACCGTCGTGCTGTGGTGCAGCACCTCGTTCAACAGCAGCCCGATGTTGTCTGGATTGTTGGGTCTGGATGGGAAGGCAGCTATTCGCTAGAAGATACAGTATGTGCAGGCGCGATCGCCCATAGCCTGCAAGCCGAACTTGGTATTGCCCTTGAGCAGATTGCTGGGAACGATGAGACGATCGCGGCTGTCAGCCTTTACCGCCAATGGCAAGACAATCTACTGGGACTTTTCCATCACTCAACCCACGGCAAACGGCTCCTAAAGCTGGGCATTACCGAAGACCTAACCTATTGCTCGCAGCAAGACACATTAGACGTACTGCCAATACAACGTGAACTCGGCGTGCTGGTGAAGCAGTAGGCGGCTTGGACTTCACCTTATACCTGTCTTGATGAATGAGCCTTGACATAGTATTGCAGGTAAAGCTCTGGTGCCCTCCTGACCTAGAGTGGTCAGAAGCCAGAGTCTAATCACTCTTTGGACGATCGCTGTCAATATAAATCACCACCTTAACGGGACCATAGCGATCGCGAATCGCCCGCTCTACTCGTTCGGCAATGCTACGAGCAATGCTTAGGCACTCTGGGTGCAGAATCAGCCGCATTTCTACAAAGACCTGACGACCTACTACGCCGCGAGACTGGATACCATAGCAGTGCGTGATCCCTTCTACCTGATGGATGGTTTGGGCTAAAGCTTCGGGAGCGATCGCGATTTGCCGCATGACCGATGGCAACTGCCAATTAAACACGCGCCAACAGTTACAGATTGCCGCCAGCACCAGCAGCATTGCCAGTACTGGGTCAAGCCAAAGGTAGCCACGCGCAACACCGACTAAACCAGCCAGCACTGGCAGCATTAACCACGTATCTTGAAACAGATGACCCGCACTAAAACGTAGGGCGCTGTTCTCCAAAAGCCCCGCTTCGTAGCGCTGAAAACAGGCAAGGCAAAAGTTTGTCGCTATGACCACACCCAAAAGCTGAAGCAACGGCGAGTTTACCCGCACAGGCAACCAGCTAGCTTCCTGCGCGATCGCCTCCAATTGCTGCGCCGATACCACCAGCAAACTCAGACAGGCAAACCCCATCAATGCAGCCAGCAACAGCGCCAGCACCGACTCTACCTTGCCGTGCCCTCCAACCTCTCGACTGGCAGGATAGCGCGACGTGATCGCGATCGTGCTCAGAAGGATACTAAACCCATTCACCAACGTTTGTAGCGATTCAGCCAGCAAGCTCAATGATTGCGTTGCCCAACCAATCCACACCTTTACAACTAAAATCAGTAGCGCCAGCCAAAGCGACGCTAATAAGACCTGACGACTTGCCCGACGACGACCCTGTGCCTCAGCCATAGCTTACAAGCTACTATGAGATTTGCTTTCACATTATCAGCGGTTAATCTGGTAATGAACGAAAACTAACAGGTTAACGCTGGAAAAACTTACTAACTGAGGCAGAAGGCTAAAAGAACTTTTTACTCCTTCACCTCTTTACCCCTCCCGCCCCTTCACCTCTTTACCCCTCCCGCCCCTTCATGCAAAATCGATCGCTCCCCGCAGACATCAAACTTCTTGTGCTGGATATTGATGGCACGATCGCGGGTGTTGAAAACGAGATTCGTCAGCCCGTGATACAAGCAATCCGGGCAGCACAGGCAAAGGGGATCAAAGTGGCGATCGCCACGGGACGTATGTATTGCGCGGCGCTACGCTTCTATGAAGCAGTTGGTTCAACTCTGCCGCTGATGGCATATCAAGGCGCATGGATTCAAGAGCCAGCAACGCAAACGATCCATCGTCACTGGACAGTGCCGAAGTCACTAGTGCTACAGCTTTTAGATTACTTTGAGCAGCCAGAATTACGATCGTTGCTTTCAGTGCATTTCTACATCAACGACCAACTCTACGTGCGCGAACTTACCTCAGAGACAAAGGAGTATGCCAAACGCTCTGGCGTACAGCCAATTCCTGTTGGTGATTTACGCACAGCACTGACAGCCGAGCCAACAAAAGTTTTGGCGCTAAGCGACGACACAGCTTTAATTACTACTCTGTTGGGCAGTTTGCAAAGCCGCTACACACCCGCCGAACTCTATCTAACAAAATCTGTAGCAACGTTCTTTGAAGCAACTAACCCGTTGGTCAGCAAAGGTACGGCGGTTCGCTACCTTGCAGAAGAGTATTTAGGGCTGAAGGCAGAAAATGTGATGGCGATCGGCGACAATTTCAATGATGTGGAGATGATTGAATATGCTGGCATTGGCGTCGCCATGGGTAATGCGCCAGATGCCGTAAAAGCCTTAGCGAACTGGGTTGCCCCTGATGTTGAGAAGGATGGCTCTGCTGCGGCTATTGAGGAATTTCTACTCTAAGGAAACGCTGGAGCGATAACTTTCAAAATGCTGCCGTAGCGATCGTGCAAGCTCTAAATACTGGTGGTTGGACACTGATAGCTAAGAATCGCATTCAAAGCTAACTAGCTTTAAAATCAGAAAGAGCACCGACGACTTGCCGTGTTTCGTCTCGGTGCTCTTGCTGGTTCGCTCCTCACACACTCAAGAATATAGCTGACTGCAACAGGTTTGTCTATTAAAAAGGTAATCAGAAAAACCTATGTCAAATTTGCTCAGTATCGAAATTTTCTGATAACCCGCGCCCAGTCTGCCTTTAGAGCTCTACTACAGGCTGAAGATTTAGCCCGTCTGCTAAGAGTACATACAGAATGCGTTGGGTTGCCAGTAGTAATCCTAGCTGTGACACCACTAAGTTTGGCTCTGTTCCAGTTTTACGCCATAGTGGATGCACACGATGGAATGCCTGCATGGCTTGCGCGATCGCCTGCGCTGATCGCAAGCTTTGTTGCACACGATGCGGCGATTCGTTAGACAAGCAATCCAGTGCCTCCACTAAATAGCCAAGCAGCCTACGATCGACAGGATGGTTCAGGCAAAGTTGGGCAGTAGAGGTCAGCCAAGGTACAGACGGTGGGTTCACAACGCGCCAGGCGAGTGGAGCTACATCAAGCCTGTCCAGCGTGATTAAGCCCTCACTATGAGCAAGCCGCAAGAGTGAGCAGCAACGGGCATAAGCATATTGCACTTCAAAGATTGCCGCTGTTGGCAACAACATCTGCCGCTCTGTTGAAGTAAGACGCACCCATGACTGTTGGGGCAGCGCTTTAGTAAGGAGACGGTCAAGCCACGACGCGATCGCTCGATCACTCAGCTCAAATTGCAGCAAGCCTATAGCGGTAGGTTGCACCACAATGCCTGATAAAGAGTCTTCCTCCGGTATGGGAAGCGGCTGCAACAACGCATCAACTAACTGGGCAGCAATCAGTGCTGCGGGCTGAGACGGAGTAGCCAAACGATGGGCGATCGCACAGACATAAACAAACGGTATTGATTTGCTGGCACGCTTAAACGGTATCGCTCGTACAATTTGATCAAGGCTTGATCGCTCTTCCTGCTCTGTTGTGACGCGATCCACGATTGTTGTTGCTACATCACTTTGGCAATCGCGAAGGTGTTGAGCGACCGCCTGGCGCAGTCTCATTCGTAACAGTGATAACATAGCAGGAAGCTAACGCAATCTTGTGCTAGATGTCTCTCGCTTAACCGTTACTTCGCGTCATTTGTTACGCTGCTTCCGGTCTGAGACAAATATGCTTTGGCAAACACAGTAGGGATAGATTCCGCAGACGTTTTGTTTAAGAATCCTGAGCAGTATCCGAGATCGCTACCTTCCATCTGTATCGGATGTAGCACTATTAGTTTAACTAATAGAACTACTGTGTTGACATAGACTTGTAAGTGAAATGTGAAGGTAGATTGATGATACCTTTTTGTTGCAATGCCCTGAACTCGGCTTTAGTCGTAGAGTCTAGTGTCCTGGTCGTAGGAATGAATCTTACATCTTTCCTACTGCCCTTAGAAAGTCCCACAGCCTCCATAGCCTATGTACTCACTAACATCTAATTCTGAGGCAGCGCGTCCGTTTCTTACCTGGCAACGGATTATTGATTGGTCTCAAGAGCATTACCGCATTCGCACCTTTGCCAAAGATGAGAAGCTGCCAACTAGACCCGGACTTGTCTACTTAGTGCAGCGAGGCGCGGTCCGGTTGGTTGGTAGCGCTCAGGTGAATGCTACTGGCAACAATGCCTCACGCCTGCCGCGGATTAGTCCAGAAGAAGCTTTTTTGGGCTTTGTTGGAGCAGGACAACCCTTTGAAATCGTCGCTCAGTCACCGTTTACGCTGCAAAGCTATGCCCATGTTGACCAGACATCGGTGCTGTGGATGTACTGGCATGATCTAGATAACTGGCCCCACTTTCGTCGTGAAGTGCTGGATGCGTTTCGCTATCAGCATCAACGTAAGCTCCTCTGGCTCAGTACGTTGGGGCAGCGTCGCACAATCGACCGCCTGCTTGGTTTTCTGACCTTGCTGATTGAAGAATATGGTGAACCGAGCGAACAAGGTTACTGCTTGCCGTTTCCGTTAACTCATGCTCAGATTGGTAGCGCGATCGGCTCAACTCGCGTCACTGTTACTCGTCTAATGGGCAAACTTCGCCAACGCGGCATGATCAGTACGCAAGGAGATAACTTGCTCTGCATTCCTACAGATTCAACACTGACTCGTACCTGATCTTTACACTGTTCCTTCTGTATCCATCGCTGCTAGAATTGCCTGCTGACTTGCTGCCTGATACACAGTTTTCAAATAGTCCATTGCTGCTGGTGCCTCTGATGGTGCGATCGCACCTTCTGAAGCCACTTCCGCTTTGAACGGTATGGGACCCAACACATCCAACACTGTCTCGCTCGTTGGTGGTGGCGCAATGACAACCAATGATGACTCTAGCTGCTCTGTGTAATGCCAGAACTGCTCGATCGCCAAGGGTACACCCAGCGCCGTTGTTGGCTCTGCTATGCTGCTATCTGGTGAGTCTTCAGATGTTTCTGCAATTCCATTAGCAGTACTGCCTGCACTCCGAATTTGCCGTAATGCTTCAATAATTTGCTCTTTAGTACGACCGCGTAGCTGAAATAAGACGAACGGATCTTCGCTAAAGCGATCGCCCAGTAAGTAATACACAGCCCCAATGTGCTTACACGGGTTAGCTGGATCAGGGCAGGAGCATTTGCTATGAATATCAAATTTGGTGAACGGAAACAGGCTTAACCCATTAGCTGTAAACACTTCCTCAATGTTTTGCGGCATTTCTCCTGCCAGCAATTTGGCAGAAAAAATTGCTCGTTGTGCCATGGACTCAATAACATACCCCCATTGATCATCCTCAAAGGGATCAAGTGACAGAGATACCTTATAGGGATCGGGTGCTGTGCCCTGGACCCTAGCAGCTACTTTTGATCCCTTAAAGTCGATACTGAGGACGTTGCCCTCACGAGCGTAGGTGCGTGCCCGTGCTAAGCGTCGTACCCAGCCGAAGGACTCCAGCACATCAATCCAGCGCTGTGCCCACCATTCACGGTTTGCTTGAGAGTAAGGATCGGACATGGGAAAGAGGGATAAGGGATAAAGGCTAAGACGAGCAGGCGATCACAATGTCTTTAGAGACTCTCTGGATCGACATTGAGTTCGCGCAGTTTGGCGGCTAGGCGATCAGCACGTTGCTGTGATGCTAAGGCGGCCTCAGTAGGGGAAGGAACTAGCTCACCTTCAGGCGTAAAGTAGCGTAGTTTATTCTCATGCAGACCCAAGAACAACTGTAGCTGCTGGCTCCAAAGCTGACCCTGAGCATTAGGCTGAAGCGGCTGGTATTGACCATTCACAAGAGCAAAGCCTGCAAATTCGAGGCTGTCGGGATCAAACCAGAAGTAGTCGTAAACTTTAAGCACATCCTGGTAAAGCTGTTTCTTTAAGCCTCTATCGATCGTTGCGGTGCTGTCTGACAACACTTCAATAATCACATTGGGTGTTTTGCCATCTTCTGCCCAGACAACCCAGCTTTTGCGGGGTCTGCGTTCTACGCCCAAAACGACAAAAAAATCGGGTCCACGAAAATCACGGCTGCGGAGTTGCTTCTCGCTAAAGTAAATGGTGCTGTTAGCACTGGCGTAAAAATCAGTGCGATCGCGCCACAGCCAGTTAAGGCAGTCTAAAAACAGTACGATTTGCTGAAAGTGAAGGTCGGTTTCCAACGGTGGCTCATCACTGTATAAATCGCAAGGCGGCAGCAGCACATCTGAATCTGGCAGTGCGATCACTGGGTCTTGAGCTGAAAACACTTGAGCCGAAGCCATGACTAACACCTGTTCTACTGCCAATGCCTATCAGCGTAGCAAACTTGCAGCCAGTTGCTTTTGTAGGAGCGTTCCATGGCACGTCTCTACTTTTCTAGACCATCTCAACTTACGAAATACAGACGTTCTTTTTGTTTCGGGGAACCGGGTTCGTAATAACCTGTGAGCCAGGAATCGTCAGGCTTGAGGTACACGGCTTTAGCTTCCTTTGGCTGCTCTATTGCTTGCATAGTGGTTACATAGCGAGAGTAGTAATGGTTGAACAGCCGCATAAATTCGCCCAGGTAGATATTGGCAACACGTCGATCGCCCCGAATCACCAGCATATTTTCGTCATTGTTTTTAGTTGAGGCATCGCTAAAGTTGGCAGAACCTGTAATCACAAGCGGGTCATCGCTGAGGGGATCGATCAGCATATATTTTGTGTGGATGTAGCGGACGTGGGTGTTGAGGTTAGTGGTCTTTTCTTGTAGGAAGCGATCGAATGTATCGCCTTTTTTCACCGCACCAACAGCAATGCGAGTATCGGGATCACGGCGCAAGGTTTCAATGTTGCCACCTTCTTTTTTGAGTAAGACATAGCGCAGATAATCTTTGTCTGCTGACAGCACTGTTGCCAATAAATCATTGACGCCAAAGGCAGCAGTGAGAAAAACAGCCGTATGGGTTACTTCCATGTGATCGGCGCACCATTCCAGTGCTGCCAGCGACCGACGGGGACTGAAGTTGACGTTGTTGCGTTGAGTGGTAAATCCTTTGGTACAGGCGTTTGCTGCCCAGTCCAGGGACGCAACTTGGCAGCAGTGGGATCTTGGCTCAACGCCTCCAGTAGTCGAGATAGCTGGCGGTAACAGCGGGATCGCGCACGATATGTCCGACATTGGAGTGCCCCAAAATGCCGCCATCAGTGATGTTGGTAGAACCTGTCCAGACTTGAAGGGGTTTGCCGTCTTTGAGCAAGACAATGAACTTGTTGTGGGCAATGTAGCTGGGGTTAGCTTGGCGAGGAAGGGTGAGGGCTTCGATGTTGGCGTTGGCGATCGCTGCCGGGTTTGCCTGTTTGGGGTAATTCTGCCCATTCGGCTTGGCATCAAAGATAATTTTGACAGTGGCTCCCGTTTTTTGTGCGGCACCAAAGGCTTGCAGTACGGGCAGATAGTGGAACTCATACAACGCTGCCCGCAGTTCGTATTGGCTACCCTTCGCTTGCTGAATAAAGGTCAGTAGTGCTTCGACTAACCCACGAAACAACCACTCCCAGGCACGACCTTTAGGCACCTGATCGGGCGGTAGATTTTTGAACTTGCGAGCATAGGCTTGCGCCCCCGCCACACTCCGATTGAAGTAGACGGTATGATTGCCCGTCGCCTCGTCTTCAGTCGTAATTTTGACTGCGACCGTCTCGCTTTGCTCCAACTTTTTGGGTTTGCCACGCAGTGCAACAATGCGGTAGGTGTAGTCGTGGGCTGGTTTGGCAGTGAAGTCACCCCATAAAAATGCCTGTATGGGATGTTCTAACAACGAAACCAGGCTACGGGGGGCAAGCTGGGATCAGTTTCTTCAAACGTACGAAAGCCTTTGAGCCAGTAGCGTTCGTCTTCGGTGCGGTCAATACGCTCGATCGCAAACCCCAGTACACCCGCACAACTCGACTCTGCCAGATCAAAACCTAGCAGGACAACAAATGGCGCGATCGTCCGCACTGCGATCGCGCCATTCGTTTTTTTGTTTCGCATTGCTTGTTACCGGGTGGGTTGGTCGCACGAGCCATTGCGGTTAGTGTCAGGCGTAGCATCGGGATAAAACGTACGGATCGCACCTGCCTTTTTGACAAATACGGCTTGATGTGGCTTGGTGCCAGGTATTGCGATCGTCAGGAGACAACCCTTTGATTCTTTGGAGGTAGACTTAAACAACTTAAACCCGCGTGTTGCTTCCAGCAGCATTTCTTGTGCATTGAGCGTGTAGGGATAGCCTTTGACGGGATTGTCTGCAATCACCCGACCGTTTTGCACGATCGCCACACCAAACGTATAGATTTCACCATCTACTACTTCTTGCGTTGCCTTTCTGCCGTTGCCAGTACGAAGAATGCGTCCGGCGACACCGTTCTGCTGTAGCTCCAGATACCGACCAACAAAATGTAGCCCGCATGCTCTTGCCGTCCTGCTCACCGCAGAAAATGTGCTTAAAGCCCTTTTGCTCAAACCAAATGGCAGTTAAATCATCTAAAAACTGGCTGTCGGAGCGACGCTTGGGCTTCAGCTCTCCGTCTGTTACCTGCTTGAGGTCGCGCACCACATCCGGGTAAAACGTCATCAACTGACGGAACTTAACATTGCTAACGGGCGCATCAAACTCGCCTCCGCAGAGCGCCAGAATCTTTCGATCGAACTCCTCCAACTCGGGTGGTGGTGGCGAAATGTCCTTCTGAGCACCGCTTGGAAAATCGACTGAAACAGGATCATCTTCTGTATCAAAGAACGGCAGGAGCGATGAACCGGGTTGGCTCGTTGGGCTGGGAGTCGGTGACAAAGTTGGCGATGGCTTAGGCGATGGGTTCACCACTCCAGATGCTTGAAAATTGCCGCAGGTCGCTTTTACCCAGCGTCGATCGGGTGTAGCCTGGGGCACCTCCAGCAAAACAAACTGACGCTGCGGGTTGTTAAACCCTACAACAGCGTACAAAACGCCGACGGTCAGCTTAATATTGCCAGGATTTTTACCGTTGATCGCTTGCGTTGCAGGGCAGGCTTGCGTTGCTGTAAAGGTTCCAGTAGGGGGTACTTGAGCCTGAGTTCTGTGAATCAAGAGGGCAGATGTAACACCTAACGATAAGCAGGCAACGCTGATCGTGACTGAGTTGGAGAAGGGGGGCATAAATAACGACTCCTGATGGGATGCTTGCGGAACTTACAGCAAGTCGCTACAACAGGCAATAGCGTTACTCGGAAGTTTTTAATAAAAATCTACATTACAGCCACTTCTAATTGTATGAGTCAGACTTTGCGCCCCTTCACTCTACCCCCTCCTACTTCACCAAATCCAGCTTCAGCGTGCCAAACTTCGGCGACCAAAACCCATCATGTCCTTTAAAGAAAGCAACCTCTTTACATTTTCCGCGTCGATTTTCCAGCAGTGAACAGCGCAACATCATCTTCTCCTTCCCCTCTTTTGTGTAGCAGTAGCGCTCCAACAATGCCCCACAGACTGGGCAAGGAACGTCGGTAAAGGCTTCTGGGTCAGGGATGCGTTGAGCATAGGGCATCTCATATCGTTTTCCCTCAGGATTCCAAAACATCACAGTGCCACAGCCTGCTCCGCCACACCTGAGAAAATGGTTTGCCTTCAGCTTTTTCGATTTTGATGGAATCTTGCTCATTGCCTCGCCACACTTAGGACAAGCAGTTTTCGTGACCGTTGCCTGTGGTTTTAGCTGGTTTGCCTTGGGCGATCGCGTTATGCCTTCTTTAGAGCCTTGCGCTCCATCCACATTCACCACCTGAGCGCTATTGGTTTTCAGTAATTGACCTGCTTGCTCCAAAGCAGGCGCAAAATAGGTGCGATGCCAAGCAGTCAAATAGCCCTGCCAGTCCTGCTTTCCGTGGGCGATCGTATCCAACGCGGCTTCCATCTGTGCCGTAAACTCTGGTTGAATCAACTCTGGTAGTAGTTTTTCTAACGCTCCATCTAGTCCCATTCCCAATGCAGTAGGCTGAAGTTTGCCTTTCTCAATCTGTACATACTCCCGTTCTTTCAACGTTTTGATGGTAGGTGCATAGGTGCTGGGTCGTCCAATGCCCTTGCGTTCCATCAACTGCACCAGCTTAGGTTCCGTGTAGCGAGGCGGCGGTTGAGTTTGTTTTTTGTCTGCGGCTGCCTGTTTTAGAGTCAGCGGTTGTCCCTGTTGCAATGCAGGCAATTGGCTATCGGCGCTCAGGTTGTTCCAGTAGCGGGTATAGCCAGGGAACTCTACGACCTGTCCGTTCGCTTCCCACTGCACTGCACCGGATTTTGTTACAATGCGCGTTTTCCGCAAGCGGGCAGAGCAACACTGAGAAGCAACCGCTCGATTCCAGATCAATTCATACAGCTTCGTCTCGTCTGCACTTGCTTGCAGTTGCGCGGGCACCCGCTTCACATCTGTAGGACGAATCGCTTCATGCGCTTCCTGTGCACCTTTCACCGCTCGATGCCGCGTCGTTTTACTAGGTAGATTTGTTGGATCATGCGCTTCCAGGTATTGACGCACAGCAGCACAAAATGGCTCTGCTAAGGATACTGAGTCCGTTCGCATATAGGTAATGTGCCCCGCTTCGTAGAGTGCTTGCGCCACTTTCATCGCTTTGTCAGGACTGAAACGCAATTTGGCACCTGCTGCCTGTTGCAAAGATGACGTGATGAACGGTGGTGGTGGTGCTTGCTGAGCGACTTTACCTTCAACGGTGACGACTTGATGAGGATTCGCACGGGCGATTGCCACTAAGCGATCGGCTTCCACCTGACTGGTCACTCGATCCGATTCCTGAGCTTCCTTCCCTTCTGTAGCATCATCGGGCGCTTCACTAGCTGCTGACTTAGAACCTGGCTTGGCGTTCAATTTGGCACGGTAGAACGCTTTAAACCCTTCCTGGTACTCCACCCAAACGCTCCAGTAATCCTGAGGTTTGAATGCCTGAATTTCTTTTTCTCGCACACAGAGTAGATGCAGCGTGGCACTTTGCACTCGTCCCATCGACTTGGCACCCAGGTTAAGTCGCCACACTATATGCTTGCTGCCCTTGTAGCCCACCAGCTTATCAAGACAATCCCGTGCTCGTCCGGCGGCAATGAGTGACTGGTCAAGCGTTCGAGGATGAGCGATCGCGGCTTTCACAGCCTGGGACGTAATTTCGCTGTAAACCACTCGATGTGGGTTTTTGAGTTTCAATTCCTGTTGTAAGTGCCAGCCGATGGTTTCGCCTTCGCGATCGGGGTCAGTAGCAATGTAGACCGCATCCGCTTGTTTCACAGCTTGGCGTAGGTCTGACAGTACCTTTTTGCCTTTCGCGCCTCGGGGTTCATAGCGACACTCAATGCGATCGCCGGATAGATCAAACCCTAGGGCATCCTCACCATCGTTTGCTAGCTCCCGCACATGACCCATACTGGCTCTCACAATCCAACCAGCGCCCAAAATCTGACTTAATTTTTTTGACTTACCGGGACTTTCAATCAGCAGCAGGTTTGCCATGCATTCAGTTCTTGCTCAATGCCTTTATAGTACAGGCGATCTAAAAAAGAGGAAACTGTATGTATAGCAAAAGGATGCGGATGAAAGATGAGGGATGAGTAGAAGCTATTGCTCAAAGGAAGTTTCAGGGTTGATGTCAGTCCTAACGTTCTCTTCGACTGCCATAGCCCACTTTGCTAATTTTTATCAAGCCAATAAGTTAGCCTCGCACTCAGCTCAGGCATCACAGAAGCAACTTACTACTGTAAAGTCCTTGATAGAGAACGAGGCTACTGTAGAGAGAAAGGCTGGTGGATAGGTAACAGCCTTTTACGACACTTGCTTACTCAGTAGTGCCGAGAACCGTTCGTCTTGGCGCAAAAGGTCGAAATCGGAATTGGTTCGAGCGCTCTCACGATACTCGTTCGGGTCTAGTTCGAGTGCCTGCTGTAAGTTTTCAAACGCTAGATCGAAGTCGCCTTGCAAAGCATAGCAGCACGCTTTGTTGTAAAGAGAATAGGGGCTGTTGGGTTTGAGCGTCAAAGCCCTGTCATAGCTTTTGATGGCTGCTTCCAGAAAGCCCAGGTGATAAAGAGCGTTCCCGCGATTAGTCCAGGCTTCTTCAAAATCGGGTTTGAATTCCAGAGCTTTGTCGTAGCTAGCAACTACTTTCTCGATGCGATCGAGCCGGCGTAGCGCGAGTGCGCGATTGTACCAAGCCCAATAATAGTCTGGCTTGAACTCGATCGCACGATCGTAACTGAGTACGGCTTCGTCGTAACGCTCCAGGTTACGAAGTGAAATACCTCGGTTGTACCAAGCCCAGTAGTAGTTTGGTCTGAACTTAATTGCCTGGTCGTAGCTAGCGATCGCGGCTTCGTACTGTTGTAAGTCATCCAAGGCGCTACCCCGGTTATTCCAGGCTTCCGGAAAACCTGGTTCATACTCAAGCGCCTGGTCATAGCTGGCAATCGCCGCTTCATAGCGTCCCAGATGATATAGGGCGTTCCCACGGTTGTACCAGGCATCGGGATAATCGGGCTGAAGCTGCAACGTGCGATCGTAGCTACTAACCGCCGCGCTAAAGTCCTTCTGCTTATTCAGATATAGCCCTTTCTGGAAAAGGAAGGCGGCTTCTACATCCTGAATATGGCTCATAAGTTCAGTGTCTCAATGGTTTCTTGTGCCTAATATGCCCAAAGAGGGTGGCAGAAAAACAGTTTAAACCCTCTACCTCATAAATTACTTAATGATTTACTTAAAGCTTTTGTAAACCGAGCCATTTGCAACAGGGGCAGAAAGGGGTTTTTTATGGTTCGTTGGCTTGTACAGTCCGTTGGCATTGCCTTGAGAGCCGTAACAGTTTACCCAAGACAGAAGGCTTGACGTTGCTAACACAGGGCTGCTCTGACAGACTGCGTGCAGAGCGTAAGGTTTGGTCGGCGCTTTTGGTTCAGTAGTGGGGCTGGCTGGTTAGGTTTAGTGGTTACTCAATTTGTAACGATTCGAGGTTTTCATTTCAGTAAAGGCATAATAGCAGCCATCCAACATTCTTTATCAAAGGCTGCCGATGTTGTTATGGCATGATGCCCGCACGTATCAAATTCTTTTCCTGGCGCTCTTTTTGATGATTGGGCTGGGCACACGCGATTGGACGTTGCAGCCGGGCATGATTGCTGTGGCGATCGCAACCTGTGTGCTTACGCAATGGGTGATGGTAGCGGTCAGTGGTCAGGGGGTAAAAGGCAGAAGGCAAAAGGCAGAAGGCAAAAGGCAGGCGGCGGAGCAAGGAGGGGAAGGTTGGGGGTGGGGAAAATTCAAAGCTTTTAGCTTTTATCCTTTAGCCTTCAGCCTTCAGCCTTCAGCCCACCGCAAGGCGGAAGCAAGCTACAGCCTTCAGCCCTCTTTCCTTTCCTCTCTCCCCAGTGCTCTTGTCACATCGCTGGGACTGAGCATTCTCGTGCGTGCTGATCATTACAGCACGATGGTTCTGGCATGTGTGGCGGCGATCGGCAGCAAGTTTCTCATTCGGGTGCAAGGCAAACATATTTTTAATCCTGGCAACTTTGGCATTGTGGCAGCACTCATGCTGACATCAGATGCCTGGGTATCGCCAGGGCAGTGGGGTGAAGAAGGTTGGTATGCACTACTGTTTTTGAGCTGTGGTGGTTTGGTGCTCCGGCGAGTCGGACGCTGGGATACGACAGTAGCGTTTTTAGGTAGCTATGCCGTCCTTGAGGCAATACGCAATGTTTTGCTGGGCTGGACGTGGGATGTGTGGGCACATCGCTTAATGAGTGGCTCGTTGCTAATGTTTTCCCTCTTTATGATCACTGACCCGCGCACGATTCCCAATGCTCGGATTGGACGGTTACTTTGGGCAGTAGCGATCGCCCTTCTCACCTTTTTTCTCCGCAACTACCTGTTTCTTTCCACTGCTGTCTTCTGGGCACTCTTTGCATTGGCACCGTTAAGCATTCTGATTGATGCTGTTTTTCCAGGCGATCGCTTTGTGTGGAGCGATGGAGCAAGGGAAGCAGAGGGGGCACAGGAAGCAGGGGAAGCAGAGGGGGCGCAGGAAGCAGGGGAAGCAGAGGAGCGAGAAATGACGGCACTTGTCACTTAAAGCTTGTAAACCTGGGCAGCTATCAGTATCAACCATCAGCTAGTGCTTCGTACACAGAAGCTAGAACGCAGAACTCAAAACTCTCTTGACTCCTTTCCAACAACTCAAAACTACGATCATGAAACCCTTTCGTATTCTCATTACTTTATTTCTCACCTGCCTTGTTTGCCTGGTAGTGGCTCCTGAAGCATGGGCATTTTGCGGCTTTTATGTAGCCAAAGCGGATACTAAGTTGTATAACCAGGCATCGCAGGTGGCGATCGCGCGTGCGGGTAAGCGTACTGTGCTGACGATGGCAAATGACTATCAGGGCGAGGTAAAGGATTTTGCGATCGTTGTGCCTGTCCCTGTGGTGCTGCGGAAGGATCAGATCAAGGTGGCTGACCCCAAAATTATTGAGCGGTTGGATGCCTTCAGCGCGCCACGGTTAGTAGAGTACTTTGACGAAGATCCGTGTGAGCAGGGTCTGTACGATCGGGCAATGCCACCTCGCGCTGCGGCAGCACCAAGTGCAGCTCAAGAGTCGAACAGAGTACGCCAAGATTCACTGGGGGTCACTGTAGAAGCGCGCTACACCGTGGGCGAGTATGACATTTTGCTTTTAAGCGCAAAGGAATCGGATGGACTGCAAACCTGGCTGACCCAAAACGGCTACAAAATTCCGAGAGGCGCAAATCAACTGCTAAAGCCGTACATTCGGCAAAAGCTGAAGTTTTTTGTAGCGAAGGTCAATCTGAGTGAGTACGACAAAACGGGCTATCAATCGCTGCGTCCACTCCAAATTGCCTACGAGTCGCCACGCTTTATGTTGCCGATTCGGTTGGGGATGATCAATGCGAATGCGGCGCAGGATTTATTAATCTATGTGTTGTCTCCACAAGGGCAAACAGAAGTCACCAACTATCGCACGGTTAAAGTGCCATCTGAAACAGAGATTCCGGTGTTTGTCAAAAATGAGTTTAGCGATTTTTACAGGGCAATGTTTCAGACGGCATACGATCGCGAAGACCGCAAAGTTGCCTTTATGGAATATGCCTGGGATATGTCAAACTGTGACCCCTGTTCGGCAGAACCGTTATCGCAAGCTGAACTAAAGCAGGCAGGTGTCTTTTGGCTTGACAATCCAGATAGTGATGCAATGCCCCAGTCATCAGGCGGATTCCGTCCAGGTCGCTTTCCCTCATCCAGCGTTTTCATTACTCGCCTGCACGTTCGCTACACCCGCGACAAATTCCCGGAGGATCTGGTCTTTCAGGAAACGGGCAACCGCAACCTTTTCCAGGGTCGCTATGTGTTGCGTCATGCCTTTACAGGCGAGCCGAAATGTCAGGCAGCGTATCAGTATCGTCGATCGCTTCCCCGGCAGTTTGAACAGCAGGCGCAAAATCTAGCGCGTTTGACTGGATGGAACATTCAAGACATTCGTAAAAAGCTGCCGCAGATACGGGCAGATGTGCGTCCCTTTTGGCAACAACTTCTGTCTAGCTTGATTGACAAATAGTGTCGATCGTCCTGTCCCCTGTCGAAAGGTGCTGTTTTGTCTCTCTACAGGGGATGACGCGGCTATGAGTTGAAGGCAGAATAAGAGGGTTGCAACTCAGCGAACCGGCAGTTATGGATAGCTTGAACGATTTGTTTCAGAAAACCCTTTATTTTGGGGCAGGGTTAGTAGCGTATACGATCGAGAAAATCGAGCATCTGGATGAGAGCGTCTCAGCGCTACAGGTCGAAGTGCAGCAAACGGTAGATGAACTGATTGCACGAGGCGAACAGGTGATGACGCAAACCCAGCAATCGTCTGATGTGACTGATTGGCAGGTTGCACCCTTACGTCGCCGGCTGGTAATGTTGCTCAACGGTAATGAAACGCTGGCAACACACTTGGTTGAACAAGCACAAGATACCTATCCTGATCGTTCCTTAATGTGGATTTACGAGAAAGTCATTCACGATTTAGAGCGCGATCGGGGCTTATAGATGCTGTCTCAAGAACTCATCAACTGTTATTACCGCCACAGCACGAAATGGATGCAGTACAAGCAAATCTCTGTCACCAGTGATGATGTACTGTGCTTGACCGTTCAATGCCAATTCTAAAAGCTTGTCGTCTTTGCGATCGGACTTAAATAGTGGAAAGTATTTAAATTTGGACTGTACAACAGCACTTTTATTGTGACTCTAGCCAAATTGAATCGTTGCGGCGGATGGTGCCGCTCTGCAAAACTGAGGCACGGATACCGGCAATGACGTTGTTATGTTGAGCGGTTGTGCGTAGGATGTCCAGATCGTTTGGCAAACCGGATTGTGCCATCGTTGTGACGACGCAGCGAGGGCAGGCGGTATCAATGCTGAGACGTACTTCATTGCCGATCGCCAGTACACTACCGACCCAGGCATCTTCCACAAACGCTGCCTCATCCGCTACAGGTTTAATCAGAATGTTGGGTCGAAAGCGGCATGGCTCAAACTGTCCGTCTGGGTAAAGTGTCTGAAGTTTTGCCAAAGTTGCCGTCGTTAGAGCGTGAACAAAGCAAGAATCAAAGAACGTATTAGGAGGCAGCACTAGTTCTGTGATCGTTTCCTGATACGCTGTTCCTTCCACGTTAGGCCAATACTGGTCTAGGCTAGCGGTTTTTGGTGCAGACGAGAGTAGCCGTACCTCGCGACCAAGCAGCCCAGAGAGAATGCTGTTAGTTTCGATCGCCTCACTGATTAGAGAACGACCATCCGGTAGGGATACGTTTACTGGAGGAATCTCTTCTCGCACGGGAGTTGTTGTGTACGCTGCCTGAAATTCGAGCAGCTTCGCCCACTTTTTAGGATTCTTAGCGCTGGCGACCCTACCGCTTTGCACATCTAACAGCGCGTAGGCGCGATCGCCTAATAGTCCCTGCTCAGTGATCTCTGAAGCCTCCAGTTCCTCTCCCAGCATTGATTTCACAGGATACCGCCAGAGCGTTTCTACTGAGCCAACCATCACCCTCATCATCACACCTTGCTTACAACTGGCTAACGCTAGCAAGACTAGAGCGCTTTAGGAGTATCAGAAGGTACAGGGTTCATTCTTTCCCAGCCAATGAGGCAGATTGGGCTAGAGCCGTTTTACTACGTAGAAGCGTCTGAATTGCTTGAACTCTCTCCCCACTCTGCTTTACTGTTTTAAGGCGTTCATTGCGATCGAACATGGCAACCATCAACGACAACTATCTCAAACTCAAAGCGGGCTATCTGTTTCCCGAAATTGCGCGACGGGTAACAGCCTTTGCAGAGGCGAACCCAAACGCGAAGGTGATTCGACTAGGTATTGGCGATGTCACCGAACCACTGCCAGAAGCCTGTCGTACTGCCATGATTCAGGCGGTTGAAGAAATGGGCGATCGTGCCAACTTCAAAGGCTACGGTCCAGAGCAGGGCTATGCCTGGTTACGCGAAAAGATTGCAGCACACGATTTTCAGTCACGCGGCTGTGACATTGATGCAGCCGAAATCTTTATCTCCGATGGTTCCAAGTGCGACTGCGGCAACATTCTCGACATCTTCGGCAACAACAACAGCATTGCTGTGACTGATCCCGTTTATCCCGTGTATGTAGATACGAACGTGATGGCAGGGCATACGGGCGAGGCAAATGAGAAGGGTGAATACGGTGGTTTGGTGTATCTGCCAATTACTGCCGCAAACCATTTCACAGCTGAGATTCCGACACAGAAAGTAGATCTCATTTACCTTTGTTTCCCCAACAATCCGACAGGCGCGACTGCCAGCAAAGAGCATTTACAAGCGTGGGTGAACTATGCGCGATCGCATGGTTCCATCATCTTTTTTGATGCTGCCTACGAAGCTTTCATCACCGATCCAACGATTCCCCACTCCATTTATGAAATTGAAGGAGCACGGGAATGCGCGATCGAATTTCGATCGTTCTCCAAAAATGCAGGCTTCACAGGTACTCGTTGCGCGTTGACTGTTGTGCCCAAAACACTTACTGCCAAAGCTGCCGATGGCTCAGATGTAGAACTGTGGAAACTCTGGAACCGTCGTCAATCCACCAAGTTCAACGGTGTATCCTACATCGTCCAACGTGGAGCCGAAGCCGTTTATACAGAAGCAGGACAGGCGCAAATCAAGTCGCTGGTCAACTTCTATATGGAGAACGCTGCCATTATCCGCGAACAACTGACTGCGGCAGGAATCACTGTCTATGGTGGCGTAAATGCGCCCTATGTTTGGTTGCAAACGCCCAACGGTCTCTCCAGTTGGGATTTCTTTGACAAGCTGCTGCACACTTGTAATGTAGTAGGCACACCTGGTTCGGGTTTTGGCGCAGCGGGTGAAGGCTACTTCCGCCTTTCGGCATTCAACAGCCGTGAGAATGTGAAAGAGGCAATGAAGCGAATTACGGAGACGTTTTAAGTTTAGGGCAAGGTTTGTTGAGCTTCTGTACTTCTCTCAGTTAAGCTCAGCAAATTAGCCTTTAAACTTTGTTGATTGAATTACGATTAGCTTAATAGGATAGCTATGTAATCAAAGTTTTTGGTAGAAATATAGCATGAGGAAAAAGATAAGTAGAGATGAACTCACAAAGAGATCTGCTGAACAAACTGAAGAATTGATAGCATCAATGAATCGTTTGGCAAACTGGATCGAAGGTGCTCATCAACCTTCCTCTGGTTCTTATCTGGAATCTCTAATTTCCAGCCATCTCAAACGCAGATTGCCTGATAGATTTTCTGTATCCACTGGTTTTTTATCTTCTATTGAAACGATTGAAGATGATGGTTTTGAGCGTTTTATTTCTAGTCAGTTTGACATTTTGATTTGGGATTCTCATACGTATCCACCATTATTTAAGAATGATGACTTTGTAATAATTATGCCTCAATCTTGCTATGCCATTATTGAGGTTACTAATACTCTTGATGGAAAGAAGCTGCAAGAAGACATTCAAAAAATGGATAGCTGTTTCTACTGGTATGGTTGTCAGAGACAAAAATTCAATCCTTTTACAGCAGTTATTGGGTTTAACAGTAGCCTTTCCACTCTAGAAAGTCTTACAGAAAGGTTGTTTGAGGCTCTAACCTTCAATCATGACGTTCCTTTGGGCTTGAGATACAATCATCTCAAAACCTTTCGGAATAGATCCAATCCTATTCAGAATAGATCCAATGTTATTGGGTTTCCTAATGCTATATGTGCAATTGACAAAGGATTAGTGTACGCAGAATGGGAGCCTATTGACCAACGTATTTACGTTAAGTATCAGGGAACATATGTTAACCAGGTGGATTCTTTTGGGCTGTTTGAAAAAAAGCTCCTCTTAAATATAATGGAACAGGCTGATAATTCAGTGCAATTTTTTGAATATGATTTGTATTCTGAGTTTCTTCATGCTGCTGCTGAAAATAAAACTTTTTTCTCTATATTAGGCAACCTGGACGAAGATTTCTCATTCGATGTGCTTGTTCAGCATGATTCAAGGTTTCAAAGTTGTGGAAAATGTTTAAAGTTTGAGCATAATCAAGAAACTAAAAGTGGTTTAAGAAAAGGTTTTTGGGTTGAGGATATAAGTTCAGGAGCCAAGAAATCTTACGGTAGGTATCATAAAGGTAAGAGAGACGGATTGTGGAGTTGTTATTGCCTAGAAACGCGCAGTCTAGTTACAGAAAAATACAAGAATGGAAAGATAATTTCGAGCTGTTCGACATAGGGAAGAAAAGCCTTTAGTTAAATAGCTTTGGTTCAATTAAAACAACCTCAATATAGTTACACTCGCCTGCTTATAAATGAGTTATTTTTGCAACTGACGTTGAGCAAGCAGTCGATCGCGCCATCTTTTAGAAAGCAGTTTTGATCAGAACTTACGCGGCGTTTAACACCTCTTACTTTGCGGACGGCAAGGAGTAGGTAAGCGATAACTGGGTACATCAAGTATGTTAGTGCCCTAAGCTTCCTAAAGTTCAAACTGTAGTTTTTGGCGCGAATGTAATCCCTGCTCCAAGTTGCGCAACCATTTCTGCACGAGATGAAACCTCAAGCTTACGAAACATTCGCTTCAAAGCCTGCTTGACAGAATTCTCAGTGATCCAAAGTTCCTTGCCAATTTCTGCATTTGTTCGCCCCAAACCAACTAATGCGGCAATTTGCAATTCACGAGGCGTTAAACGTTGGCATAGCTGCTCCGAAAGAAGCTCGCTTCTCAAGGACTGGTGCTGTGACTTCCCTTCGTCTGGGTGAGCTTCGCCAACATAAACAGCTTGCGAACGCACTGTAGCAGCCCAAACAGATAAGTGTAGACAAATTCCACTCAAATCAGCCAAGTTTTGTGTATCAAAGGCAGGCATTGACTTTTCGCGCGTGCAGCCGACTGTACCAACTAATTGACCGTGGCTGACGATCGGTCCTGCCATCACATGCCAATGATCAGGACGAGGGCAAATAAGCGCCCACGCCTTAGGTGATGTTACTAAGCCTTCATGAACAGGCGTATGGCGCTCTGCTAAGTAACGTGCAACAGGATTATGTTCGATCGATAACGCAACTTGTAGGGCTTTTTGAAGTTTTTTATCAGCTACGATTTGGTCGAAAAAGAAGATTGCCGATCGCGTGGCTGCAAAATACTCGCCAAGCTTAGGTGCAATATCTGTTCGCAGATCGTGTTCGTTTTTTAGCTGATTGATTTTTTCAAATAAAAGTTGCAATGAAAGCATCGTGGTGCCAAAAAGAGTACTCGATCGAGGACTAGGCGCGGTCAGTTGCCACTCCTAGTATAAGAACAGATTTAAGCGCCGTTGCAAAGGAGATGGATTATGACTGGCTCACAAAAGCACATTATTGGTATGGTTTTTTATCCCGGTATGACAGCACTAGATATGGTGGGACCACATCAAGTTTTTAGTGCGCTTCCTGGTGTTCAGATTTATCGCCTCTGGAAGACTTCAGACCCAATCAAAACCGATGATGGCATGGTGATTTTGCCGGATACCACCTTTGAAAATTGCCCACCTTTGGATGTTATCTGTGTTGGTGGCGGTTTAGGGCAGGCGGCAGTAGTAGATGATCCAGAAACACTTGATTTTTTCCGAAAACAAGGCAGCACAGCAAAGTTTATTACCTCTGTGTGTGGCGGGTCAGAGTTTCTGGCGAAAGCTGGGTTACTACAAGGCTATCGAGCAGCGACTCACTGGACAGCACGAGAACAACTTGCAAAGCTGGGTGTTGAGGTTAGCACCGATCGCGTAGTCGTTGATCGCAATCGTATTACGGGTGGAGGTGTGACAGCAGGAATCGATTTTGGTTTGACGATCGCTAACATCCTGTGTGGCGAGGAGGTTGCCAAAATTATTCAGCTATTAATGGAGTACAACCCAGCCCCACCCTTTGATGTCGGTTCACCCGAAAAAGCGGGAGCTGAGTTGGTTGCTAAGGCAATGTTATTTATGCAGGGAATATCAACTTTAGAACTAGCAAAATCAGTAAGCTGATATGACTACAAATTTGGAAACAATTCGCGATATTGCTGCTACTACAAGCTGGATGAAACTTGGCTTTTACGCAATTTCCATCCTCTTTAACGTTTGCTTAATGGCTCAGGTGTTCACGGTTGGTGTTGCCTACTTCACTGATCCAACTTGGTGGCATATTCATGTATGGCTTGTGCGAGGGTACAGTGGGCTGGCGCTAATCTTGCTGGCAGGCTCGTTGGTTGCTCCATTCTCGGACAAAATTCGATCGCTCGCCGCCAGTCTACCCGTGCTGCTTGGACTCCAGTTTTGCAGCATTCATCTCAAGGCCCCGCTTCACTTAGAGGTGCTTCATCCTCTAATTGGCTTCACCTTATTCTATGTTTCTTCAAGTCTTGTACATCGTCTATCGAGTGAGGTGTTTAACAAGTCAGATGTTGTGACTAATGCTTAGGAGGAACTTGTGACTTCAACTCAACGAGACGTTCGCGTCACCATTATTTCTAGAATTTGGGCTTATGCAACGGCAATGTTCTTAATTTCTCTCTTGCTTAAGGGGCAGGGACACGATCGAGCAGTGCTCTTCTTGCCAGCAACAATTGTGTTCGGTGCGGTCACTAGCACGATCGTTGTTTTGAGAAAGTTGCGCGATCGCCAGCATGACGCTTCATTGCCCTCCGACACGCTGGAGGCGCTTAAACAACGCCTTGAGAATTTAGAGGCGATCGCTACAAGTGACGCCAGTTATTGGGAGCATTCTCCAAAGCAACTCGATCAAACAACTCTCGATCATCGTTGAGTTGATTAGGGTGACAGCACGTTGGTCATGCGATCGCCCAGGGAGCACAAAACAGCCTTTTGCTGATGCTACCGAGAGCGCCAATGACCGCCATCTCAACCGTCAAACTATTGGCAGAGTCCTTCTCGGCAACAGCTATAAGTTGGAGCGAAGGAACCAAGTGGTTGTCTTTCTACAGTCCCCTAGGCTTGAAGTTATGATGCCCCTGTAGGATCAAAGAGGCTTTGTAGCTCTTACAACGCTTTGGTTCCATCTCACCCCTGCTTACAGCACAGTATGCACTCTTCCCCTCAAGCCGACTCAAGCCGCCCTGGTCGTGGTTGCGTCCCTGCTACGGCTATCATCTGGGGCTGCTCGACAGGTATGTTAGCCATCAATCTGCTGCTCTCGACCAGTGCCCAGAGTGAGATGGCGATCGCGATCGCGATTGTGGCAGGGGCAGCGATGAGTACGATGACAGTCTGGCTATCCACGCGCAATGCTGTTGTCCCACAGGCTGAGGTTAAGGACGAAAGCTAAGGAGATTTCTAGCAAACAAAAGACCCGTAGGGGCAGGTTTGATACCAACGTGATCGGCTATTCGCAAAGCTTCTGGCAAAACCTGCCCCCTACAAGCGGTACATTCTTTCTCAGAGATCTCCTAAGACCTTAGCTTAGCGCTAGCTCTCTGAGTGTTCAGCCGCGATCGCCGCATCAATTTCTTCGGTGTTCTGAGCATAGTAGGTGTGGACTGCTTTCAAATCGTCTCGGGTCAACTGTGGGTAGTCACTCAGTAAATTTGCATCAGAGCAACCCTGAGCGCGCAAGGCGACCAGTTGCCATACGGGAATTTGCGTCCGACCAATACAGGCGGCTCCGTTACAGATGCCAGGTGTTTTTCTAATTTTTGCCGTTGCCATGTCTCATCCCAAGGGTCTTACATTTCTTGTCAGTGCTTAATGAGGCTGAACGCTACTTCACGAGTAGCATCCACCTTACTGCTATAGCGCCAGCTTCATTGCGCTAGTCATGTTTTAGCATTGCTTTGCTGTGAGGAATGGTTGCCAGAGGTAGCGGTATCCAGCATAAAGCTATGTAAATATTCTACCTAAAAACAGCTTGCACCCCGGTCGATCGACCTCAGATTGCTTCACTTTGTACTACTTCGAGAGCCAATTGCCAGTACGATCGACACTGCTGAAACTGCTGCACTGCAAAGCTGTTACAGCAAAGGGGAATTGTCATACAGAACAACGCCTGTAAAGGTGTACTAGTGACGTTGGGCTAAACTTTGGACAGCTTATTGCTCAGAAAGGGTTACTACAGGCAATTCGACCCAGTTTCAAAGGCTGGAAGCCTGATGCTCTCATGGTCGTTCCGCTCCCTTTGGCAGAAGGGCAAGAGCACCCTTCACCGAAATAAACGGCACATTGTCTCTATGATTGACAGAGTTAAGGGTAAAGTTAAGCCTTCTGGGTGGGCTAGATAGGCATACACTAATTTTGCACCAATAAAAGGGGTTGCCCTGTGGAGACGATGAGCGGAAGCAAGATACCCGAGCTATTAGAAATCTATGAGACAGATCTGCTGACTGAGTGGCATCAGGAGTTAGTAGCGACCAACGCTCGGAAGAGTTTAATCAAAGACGCGGAGCTACAGGAAGAGTGTCGTGAGTTTCTTCGGTTGCTTCGCACTGCGGTTCAGCAGGGTAATTTGGCTAATCTCAAGGCACCAGAATGGCAAGAGGTTCGAGAGATGCTGACCAGCGTTTCGCGATCGCGATCGCACAAGGGCTTTACGCCATCTGAAACAGCTTCGTTTGTCTTTTCGTTCAAACAACCGCTGTTTAACCGCCTACAGCAGCATTTAAAGGATTCTGCTGAACTCAGCGACGCGATCTGGCAAGCCACAACCTTGCTCGATCGGCTGGGTCTGCTGACGGTAGAAGCGTATCAGAAGGCGCGGGAGGAAGTGATTCTGCGGCAGCAGGAAGAGTTAATGGAACTGTCTACGCCAGTAGTCAAGCTGTGGGAAGGTATTTTGGCACTGCCGATTATCGGCACTTTGGATAGCGCCCGCACTCAGGTTGTAATGGAGTCGTTATTGCAGAAGATTGTTGAAACCGGGTCAGAAGTTGCCATTATTGACATTACTGGTGTGCCGACGGTCGATACTCTGACGGCTCAACATCTTCTTAAGACGGTGACAGCGGCTCGTTTGATGGGAGCGGACTGTATTATCAGCGGCATTCGACCGCAAATTGCCCAAACGATCGTGTATCTCGGTATCGATTTAACGGGCGTGATTACGAAAGCAACGTTAGCCGATGCCCTGCTGATGGCACTTAAGCGAGTGGGAGCAACCATCACTCGTTCGCAACCCAAATAGGTGAGAGGAGAAACGGATGGAGCGCATTCCCATACTGCAAATGGGTCATTTCTTGCTTGTCACCATTCAGGTCGATATGCATGATCAGCTTGCTATAACCTTACAGGATGACCTGACTAATCGCATTACTCAAACTTACGCTCAAGGTGTCTTGATTGATATTTCTGCGTTAGAAATCGTTGATTCTTTTATCGGCAGGATTTTAGGCAACATCGCCAAAATGGCACGGGTGCTGGGTTCCGAGACGGTTGTCGTCGGTATGCAGCCTGCTGTAGCCATTACGCTGGTAGAACTGGGACTATCGCTAACGGGCATTCGCACTGCGCTAAACGTGGAAAAGGGCATGACACTCTTGCGATCGTCGCTCGGTGACGTCAATCAGGTCACTGCTACTACAAGTGATGCAGAGGGCAATGGAGAAGCCTGAAACAATAAGCATCCAGTCGTCTGGGGATGTCGTTTTAGTGCGGCAAGCCGTGCGCCACTTTGCAGTAGCAATCGGCTTTGGCTTAGTAGACCAAACTAAAATTGTGACAGCCGCCAGTGAGTTAGCCCGCAACACCCTGGATTATGGCGGTGGCGGCACCATGATGCTGGAAAAGCTTCAGGCAGGAGGACGGCAGGGGCTTAGGCTCACCTTTGAAGATCAAGGTCCAGGCATTGCTGATATTGAGATGGCATTAAAGGACGGCTTTACGACCGGTAAAGGGTTAGGGATGGGGTTAAGCGGTGCCAAACGACTCGCTAGCGAATTTGAGATCGAGTCCACTGTGGGGGAGGGCACGCGGATCACGATCGTACGCTGGAAGTGAAAGCGGGATGGAGATGCAGCGACAGAGGGATGAAGAGAGGAAGAAACTCAGTTTATGATCACAAAAGCAGTTTGAAGCCTTGAGTTTTCTGAGGAATGAGTGATGACTAAAGCATGAAAGAATCGATTGCCATTCCTATTACTGAATCCAGCCAGGCAGGAGAAGCACGACGGGTAGCGCTGGCGTTGGCGGGTCGCCTCGGTTTTAACGAAGGAGAGCGAGGTAAGGTGGGCATTGTTGTCACCGAGCTTGCTAACAATCTTGTGCAGCATGGTAATGGCGGTATGGTGGTACTGCGCCCGATCGATCAATACTCCACTCTTGGCATTGAGGTTTTAGCGCTAGATCAAGGACGGGGGATGCTTGATGTCGATGATTGCTTGAAGGATGGCTTCTCCACTGGCGGCACCGCAGGCAATGGGCTAGGTGCCATTCATCGCCTCTCTAGCTTCTTTGAAATCTACTCCCCTCCTGCAAAGGGGACCGCAATTTTGGCGCATCTTTGGTCAGACTCAAAATACCATCCACCTGAAAACACTCTAGAAGTCGGTGGTGTGTGCTTACCGAAGCTAGGAGAAACAGTTTCGGGCGATACCTGGAGCTGTCAAGGAGCAACTCATCGTTGCTTGCTGCTTGTGGTAGACGGACTTGGGCACGGACCTGCTGCTGCCAGCGCTGCCGCAGCAGCTTTGAGAGCTTTTCAAGAGCATCACCACCGATCGCCTCATGCCATCATCGAAGCCACCCACGCCGCCCTACGAAGCACTCGCGGTGCTGCCCTGGCGATCGCCGAAATTGACTTTGAACAGCAGTCGGTTCGCTTTGCTGGTGTGGGCAACATCGCGGCTAGCATTGCCTCTGGCACCGAACACCGCAATCTCATGTCGCACAACGGTACAGTTGGGCATGAGGTTCGCAAAATTCAAGAGTTTACCTATCCCTGGTCTACGAATGGACTTTTGATTATGCATTCCGACGGCTTAGGCACTCAGTGGAAGCTCGATCGCTACCCAGGCTTAAGCCTCAAACATCCCAGTCTGATCGCAGGCGTGCTGTACCGAGACTTTCATCGCGATCGCGACGATGTGACAGTGTTGGTAGCCAAAGGAAACGGCGTATGACAACCCTCTTCAAGCTTGTAGTGAATGTCGAGCAAGATGTAGTGCAGGCACGGCAGCGAACCCGCGAACTCGCTGAGCAGTTGGGGTTTGAGACTCAAGAGCAGGTGCGCTTGGCAACCGCTGTGTCAGAGCTTGCCCGCAATGCGTTTCAGTATGCGAAGGGCGGAACGGTTGAATATTACGTAGAGGGAGAGCCTCAAACGTTTCTAGTGCGAGTGCAAGATCAGGGTAAGGGCATTCCTCATCTAGCCGACGTTTTAGAAGGACGCTACACCTCATCAACAGGCATGGGAGTAGGTCTTGTTGGCACTCGTAGGCTGATGGACTTCTTTGAGATTGAATCGCTGCCAGAACAAGGAACCACGGTAGTAGTAGGTAAACCGTTGCCGAAACGGGCATCAACCTTGACTGCTTCACAGTTGCGGCAGCTTCAGGAAGCGGTGACAGCACGATCGCCCCAGAATCCCTATGAAGAAGTCCAGCGGCAAAACCAGGAACTGCTGCAAGCAATGGCAGACCTGCGGAAGCGAGAGGACGAACTAACGCAGCTCAATCAAGAATTAGAAGACACCAATCGCGGTGTCGTTGCCCTTTATGCTGAACTCGATGAGAAAGCAAGCTCCTTGCAGCAGGCAAACGAACTCAAAACTCGCTTTCTCTCAAACATGAGCCACGAGTTTCGCACGCCGCTCAACTCAATTCTGTCGCTCTCTCGTATGCTGCTAGCCCGTATGGATGGCGACCTAACGGCAGAGCAAGAAAAGCAAGTCACCTTCATGCAAAAAGCAGCCAGTGGCTTGTCAGAATTGGTCAATGATCTGCTGGATCTCGCTAAAGTCGAGGCTGGCAAAATTGAGGTGCGTCCTAGTGCGTTTGAAGTCAGCGATTTGTTCGGCACCTTAAGAGGGATGTTGCGCCCCTTATTAGTGGAGGGTACTTCTGTGGCGCTCATCTTTGAGGAACCAGAGGGGTTGCCAACGCTCTACAACGACGAGAGCAAAGTCGCTCAAATTCTCAGGAATTTTATCTCCAATGCGCTCAAATTTACGGAGCAGGGAGAGGTGCGAGTGACAGCCACGCACGCAGGGCATATGGTCGTCCTCTCGGTCTCCGATACAGGCATCGGCTTGACACCCGAAGATCAGGAACGCATTTTTGAGGATTTTGTCCAAATTGAGTCCCCGTTGCAAAAGCAGGTAAAAGGCACTGGGCTAGGCTTACCCTTAGCACGCAAGCTAGCAGAGCTACTGGGTGGCAGTCTTTCAGTGCACAGCCAGCCGGGACAAGGCTCCACTTTTGCAGTATCACTGCCGATCGTCTACCCCCATGCCACTGAACTGCCCTCCCTGTTGCAACCGATCGCACCGTTGAAAGCAGCTCACCTGCCGATTCTTGCGGTTGAAGACCATACGGAAACGCTCTTTATCTATGAGAAGCACCTGCAAGAATCAAGATATCAACTGATTGCAGCCCGCACTCTGGCGGACGCTCGGAAAGCTTTACAAAAACTGCGACCAGCGGCGATCATTCTGGATATCCTGCTCGACGGGCAGAATGGCTGGACGTTTCTGCGAGAACTGAAAAGTGATGAAGCGACCCGCAGCATCCCGATCTTAGTGATTACTGTGATTGATAACGAACAGCAGGCGCTGGCACTAGGAGCGGATGCCTTCTTAATTAAGCCTGTAGACCGATTGCCCTTGCTCAGCAAACTGAATAGTCTAGTTACTCAGGGAAAAGCTCAAACGCTTTTGCTGGTTGATGATGACCCAGCCTATCGGTATGTGGTGAAGCAATTGTTGGCAGAGACTCCATTACAAATTTTAGAAGCTGTAAATGGACAAGAGGGCTTTGCCTTGGCAGAGACTGCACAGCCAACCGCTATCCTGCTTGACCTGGAGATGCCAGAAGTTAGCGGCTTTGATGTCCTCGATCGGCTCAAGCACAATCTCAACACTCAAGCGATTCCTGTCATTATCTACTCGTCTACACAACTGGATACAGAGGCGCAGAGCCGTCTAACCGCCCAAAGTATTGCTATTCTCTCCAAAGAAACGACTGCTCAAGCAGCGACACTGGCTCAACTTCGAGATGCCTTTGTCAAAGCTGGGCTTGTCTTGGAGCCTTGAGGGAAAGCGCCATGGCTGAGCCGCAGCTGACAGTCCTACATGTAGATGACAGTGAAGCTAATCGTTATGTGGTAGCACGGATTTTGCGAAACGGAGGCTTTACCGTTGTGGAAGCAGCAACTGGAGCCGCAGGTTTAGCTGCGATCGCTGCTCATCAGCCTGCCCTGGTGATTTTGGATGTGAAGCTACCCGACTTAAACGGGTTTGAAGTCTGTCGTCAGATTAAGTCCAACCCTGACTCTGAGTTTCTACCAGTGCTGCATCTCTCGGCTAGCTTTGTTCAAAGCCAGGATAAAGCCGAGGGTTTAGACAGCGGTGCTGATGCGTATCTTGTGCAGCCTGTTGAACCGATCGAACTGCTTGCTACGGTGCGATCGCTGCTACGCATTCGACGAGCAGAGGAAACAGCGCTAGCTTCAGCACGAGATTGGCAAACGACCTTTGATGCCATCAATGATGGGGTCTGTCTGGTAGACCCAGACGGCAAAGTTATACGCTGTAATCAGGCAATGAGCCAACTTTTTGACAAACCCTTCAATGAAATTCTGGGGCGCGTTCATTATGAGTTGATGCGTGGGGTGTTAGGGCTGGGAGATGGCACCTGCTTTCAGCAGGCACAAGCAACGCACCAGCGTCAAGTTCTAGAACTTCAGGCTAAAGGACGGTGGTTTGCCAAAACGATGGACCCAGTGTTAGACGGACAGGGCACCTTTACGGGTGCCGTTTTCATCCTGGCGGACATTACCGCTCGTAAACAGGCAGAAGCAGCTCTACAAGAGAGTGAAGCGTTAAAGCAACGCATTCTAGAGAGTAGTAAAGACTGCATTAAAGTTTTGACGTTAGATGGACGCATACTTTACTTAAACAAGGGTGCGTTACAGCTGCTAGAGGTTGATAATCCTACGTCCTTGCTAGGCGTTGAGTGGTTTAGTTTCTGGCAAGGCGAGGATAAGGACAAGGCAAAAGGAGCGATCGCCGCTGCCAAAGCTGGTAATAGCGGACAGTTTCAGGGCTTTTGCCCTACAGCAAAGGGTACGCTCAAGTGGTGGGATGTCGTAGTGACTCCGGTTCAGGATGCCTTGGGACAGGTTACACAACTCCTGGTTGTTTCACGCGATATGACTAGGCAAAAGCAAGCAATCGCTGAACGCGAACAACTACTGATACGTGAGCAAGAGGCTCGTGAACAAGCTGAGACCGCTAACCGGATCAAAGATGAGTTCCTAGCAGTGCTGTCGCATGAATTGCGATCGCCCCTCAATCCGATTCTGGGCTGGGCAAGAATTCTGCAAACGAGCCAGCAGGACGCGGTTAAAACCCAGTATGCGCTTGAGACCATTGAACGGAATGCCAGATTACAAGCGCAACTTATTGAAGATCTGCTTGATGTCTCGCGTATCCTTCAGGGCAAGCTGAGTTTGCATACAGATTCAGTCGGTCTGACGTTTACTATCAAAGCTGCTCTTGAAACCGTGCGGCTTGCGGCTGAGGCGAAGGCAATTCAGATTAAAACCGTCTTTGCACCCAACGTTGGGCAGGTATTGGGTGACGCTAGTCGGCTGCAACAGGTCGTGTGGAATCTGCTTACCAATGCCGTTAAATTTACCAAACAGGGTGGTCAAGTCGAAGTACGGTTGGAGGAAGTAAGGAGTGGGGAAGAGGACATAGGAAAGGGAGAAATGCCTCACTCTTCACGC
The DNA here is from genome assembly GCF_014695795.1 of Phormidium sp. FACHB-592. Classification (NCBI taxonomy): domain Bacteria; kingdom Bacillati; phylum Cyanobacteriota; class Cyanophyceae; order Oscillatoriales; family Oscillatoriaceae; genus Phormidium; species Phormidium sp. FACHB-592. The sequence continues at coordinate 30,365 of NZ_JACJOZ010000086.1, read as the reverse complement.
CCGACATCCCATGCCCTAACTTATGCTCAGATCACTGTTAGCGACACAGGCAAGGGCATTTCCTCCGACTTCCTGCCCCATGTCTTTGAGTACTTCCGTCAGGCAGATAGCACCACGACTCGCAGCTTTGGCGGGTTAGGGTTGGGGCTAGCCATCGTGCGTTATCTGGTTGAATTGCATGGCGGCACCGTTCAAGCTGAGAGTCCGGGAGAAGAACAAGGAGCAACCTTTAGAGTCAGACTGCCAATTCTAGAAGCTTCTAGTTTGAATCAAGCTGATACGATGCCTCATGAACACTCAAAGTTTAATCTCAATGGCTTAGAGGTGCTTTTTGTAGACGACGATCGAGATTCACGAGAGTTGATTGCTTTTGTACTGCAACAGCATGGGGCAAACGTTACTGAGGTAGAGTCAGCGAGTGAAGCGTTAAACCATTTGAGCCACGCAACCTTTGATTTACTAATCAGTGATATCGGGATGCCTGCTATGGATGGCTACGCCTTAGTGCGTCATATTAGAGCACGATCGCCTCAGCAGGGTGGACAGATCCCTGCTATTGCCCTCACTGCTTATGCGGGAGAGATTGATCAGCAGCAAGCGATCACGGCAGGCTTTCAGCAGCACCTTACCAAACCGATTGAGCCAGAGCTACTCATGCAGGCAATTTGGACTTTAATGCAAACTAATGGCAAAGACACCACAGCGAAATTTGGATGAGCCAGAACTTTAGTGAAACTAGATAATTGTCTTCGATCGCCCACCTTTGGTTTATGAATCTGGTTTGACTAGCCCGATCGCGATAAAGGTGTACTGCTGCCCATGCCAATCCACTGTCCTCTCCTTACAAGGGGCAATTTGTGAGTCGGATAAGAGCCTAAAGCCCTGTTGTTGGGCAAGGGCAATTGCTGCTTGCACCTCTACAAACGAGAAAATGCTCCAGGATAAGCCAAACGGTTTGATCGATGGATCTATCTGAATTTTTTCCTGCCAATAGTCAGTTGTGATGAACAGAAGCCCGTTGGACTTGAGGATGCGATAAGTTTCCTGAAAAAACTGCTTCAGGTCTACGCCGTGTTCAATGACGGAAATACTGACTGCACAATCAAATGTCTGATCTGAAAAGGGCGTAGCAGTCAGATCACCCTGGTAAAGCTGATAGGGGCGATCGCCAACTGGTTGATGAATGGTTAAATCAATACCATGCAGTTGTTGAAACCCTAGCGCTGCAAGAAACTCTAACGTGCAGTAATCTCCACAACCGAGATCAATGATGGGGCAGTGGCGATCGCTGTGATCTAAGCATTGAGCAAGTAACCACTGGTCCCAGTTTTTCTCTACTGTAAGGTGAGTTGGCAGACCTCGACTTTGGAGCGCTTGAGTTGCAAGCTCAACGTCTTGCAGAGTTTTCAGAACTTGAATCACAACAGCATTCCTATTAACTAGATTAGTGGTGCTTGATCGTAATAGGTTTTGAATTATTAATGATGGTAATTAGCGTTATACCAATTCCCTTTTAACGCGTTGCAAAGCAGGATCCCCCTGCCTGCGGCTTCTCCCTTCATAAGGCGAATTGAGGGGGATCAATTGGAGGAATCAACACTAAAGTAATTCATGTCAATTAGAGCACCTACACTGCGATTACTGAGATCGGTCAGCAGCATAAGATGACTAAATTTTTAGGGAATTACTCTTTGTTGATTCCTATGCAGAGGCTTGACAGCAGGTGCCAAATTAAGCTTCTTGCCACATTTCAGAGATTTTACCGGGCAGGTACTCAGCTACTTCCTGAACCCGTTCCTGCGATAGCTCGTCTTTTGTCGCTGAAAAGACTGCTTTGATAATCGTTTCTGCATCGGCTCCGGGCAAGTTACCTTCTTGTCTCAAGCGTACTAAAAAATTATCAGGGCTGATATGCAAGTTTGGGCGAATGTGGCTGAGGAAGCTCACTAATGGATTTGTGTCTTTCCAAAGGTCTTCCACTTTGTCAGGGGCTTTTTCATCCAGTTCATCGGCAACGCGATCGATCGCCTCATTGCTCATCACGTCTCGCATCGTTCGATAAACTACTTCTGTAGCGTTACGTGCTTCTTTCAAATCTTTTAAGTTGCCCTGCGTTCTAACTTTCTCTAGAAAATCTTGATACGTTTCCATGTAAAGCTCCAGTAAGTTGTAAATTCTTTGGCGCTCAAGCTGTTTGTAAAGCGACCTTTAGCATCTTAAGGTTGGCTGCTTGGAAAAATGTCGATCGCAAGGCAGAAATCTCAAATAGACAGTGCAGAAAGTAGGTTGCGCCTCTGTTAGTTTCTTACAACCATTCACGACTAATGAGTGGATATCTACAGATCAAGCTTCCATTGACAAATTAGGATACAGATTTGGGCATAAGGGCATTTCACCTTCAATCAGGAGGCGTGCCAGACTGGGCAGAGCTTCACCATAAGTGGGATGGATATGTACCGATCGCTCTAGTAGTTGCCAGGTTGCACCCGCTTCCATAAGGGCTAACAACACATGCACTAGTTCCGCTGTTTCGTAGCCAACCAAGGTTGCACCTAAAATCTGATCGGTGTCGCGATCGATCACCAGGCGATAAAATCCTAAATCGTGCCCCCATTCGATGGCACGAGCAATATGAGCCATTGGTAAGGTGACCGCACGGGCATTGATGCCTTGCATTTGTGCTTGCTCCAGAGTCATGCCAACGCGCCCTACCTGCGGTTCGGTGTAGACGGCATAACCGAGAACGCGATCGCTCCGTGTCCGTTGCTCCCCACATAAGATTGCTTTCAAGCGGCGATAATCCTCCCAGGAGACATGGGTAAAGGCAGGTTGCCCTGCCGCATCTCCAATTGCATAAACGCCCTCGCGGGTAGTCTGAAACTGGTCGTTGATTTTGATGAAGCCTTTGCCATCTAGCTCTACACCTGCGGCTGTGGCATTTAAGGCAGTCGTATTTGGTTTACGTCCGATTACCACCATTAAGGCTTCACCCTCAAGGGTTTCGCCATTGCTTAGGGTTAGCGTAAACACTTCGTTTGCATAGCGAACCTGTTCCACATCAACTTTAAAGTGCAGAAAAATTCCATCTTGGTGCAATGCTTCTGCTAGAGTGTCGCTGACCTCAGGTTCTTCCTGCGCCAACACACGATCGCCCCTGATAATCAAATGGGTTTCACTGCCTAAGCGGGCTAATCCCTGTCCCAATTCCAGCCCAATGTAGCCCGCCCCAATGACCAGTAAACGCTTTGGCAGTTCTTTTAAGTCAAAGAAATTGCGATTAGTGAGATAAGGCGTTCCGGCTAAACCTGGAATCTCTGGAATCAGAGACGACGTTCCCGTATTAATTACCACCAGTGGCGCTTGCACTGTGACGGCTCCACCTGTAACAGCACCTTCTTCAGTGAGCGAAGCTTCGGCACAAACAACGTGAACCCCAGCACCCTCTAATTTTTGCTGAATTCCTTGATTAAAGCGATCGCGAATGCCTCTAACCCGCTCCATAACGACTGGAAAATCAACCTGAACTTGAGTATGAATTCCCAGTTTGGCAGACTGACGGGCACGACCCGCCGCATGAGCAGCCGCTAAAAAGGCTTTGGAAGGCGTACACCCATAATTGATGCAACTTCCCCCTAAGGCATCCCGTTCAAACAACACAACCGTACGTCCAGCTTTCGCAAAATCGGCTGCCAGGGGAATGCCACCCTGCCCACTCCCAATCACAACTAAATCTGCGGTTTCCATCTCTGATATGCCTCCGCTTAAGTAACGGCAACCGTGCTCACCTCAATTTTCCAGTCAAAGACGATGCGAGGGGCAGCAAAAGTTTGTACAACAGCCACAGCGATCTCAACTCGCTGGTCTCAACTTTCTAGGTGCACAGTAGCACTTCTACTCTCTAGAAAGCAAAACACCCATGCTACTAATGGTTAGCGCTGCTCCAGGGTTATATAGCAAAAGGATGAAGGATAGGGGATGAATCGAAGTCCTTGCTTAAAGGACGTTTCAAGGTTTAGGTCTGTCCTAACGTTCTCTTCGACTGCTATACCAATTCCCTTTGTCCACGCTACAAAGCAGGAGCTCCCTGACCGTAGCTCTTCGTACGTTAAAGTTGAATCGATGGAAGGGTACAGTATTTCCTTGCACTCCCGCGACTAACACTCTGTATTCGTTCTTAATTAAACTCCCCAGGCAAGATTCGAACTTGCGACCAATCGATTAACAGTCGATCGCTCTACCACTGAGCTACTGAGGAATGCTCTACGTTGCGAATCTAATAGTACCTACAAATAGGTTACTTTGACAAGCGTTCAGACTAGTTTTTTGTAAATGTGTTGCATCGAGGCAGAAATGTAGTCAACGATGTCCCAGCGCACCACGGTAAAACCAGTTTGCTGTGCCAACGATCGCGTGCCTCAGCAACCCATACAGCCCTGCGCTACTTCTCCCAATTCAGGGCTGATGCTTGCCAAAGCGCATTTTTGCCAACCGTTGTTGGGCTGCGGGGTCAAGCGCATGAGCCAGAAACCGACTCGACGGCTTTTTAGCTGCTTTTTGCTGACGTTGAACGCGACGATCAATTGCTGCCACCTCAGCGCCCAAGCGTTCGGCAGACATCCATTCTGCGCCATAGCCAACGACTGTCAACTGCTGGGCACGATCGGACGTTGCCACAATTAACCGTTGTTGAAACTTACGCAAATCGTAGCGGAAGTCAGCGCAGGCTTTTTCAATATAGGTATCTGCTGTCTGCCCGCAGTTGGTATAGCAGACACATAGATTAGGGGTAATGACCTCTCGACTGCTACCGGTATCACGATACTGGGAGTCAAACACAATTTGGGTATCAAAGTCTTGGAAAGCACTGTAACCCGTTAAGGCTTCAATTAATTGACGGCGCGCAGGCTCTAAACCCTCGCGATCGCGCACTCGCCGTAAGTCAGCCCACAGCCCGACGACATTGTAGCCGTCCACTAGCAGTATCGCTTGTGGAGCCGATCGCGGCATAGTTTAAAGCCTGCAAAGGACAGTAGACATTTACTTAACCTTTAGTTAGCTTTATCATCACACATTTTGTTGAGTTCTGTTACAAGGTACGGGTCAAGCAAGTGCAGTCTAGCTTGGCAAGTTTGTCTCAGAGCAACAGCCCCACGCTCAGATCGCCAAAGCTGACGCTCTCTTTCAAGAAGCGTTTAAAGAGGAGTGGGCAATGGCAGCTTACAAGTTGATCGCTTGTCTACCCAACCTATTTAAATCCTGGCAAGCGCTAAGGCTACAGATTCCTTCGCTTTCAGGCTTATAGCGCTCTAGAGAGGCACCTGCATCAAGCGTTGCTTCAAGCGCTGGGGATCACCCCGATCGACCACTTTGCCCTTCTCTAGCAAAAATGCACCATCACAGTAGTCCAACTCATCCAGCCGATGTGTGACCCAAAGTGCTGTCAAGCCGCGACTCTTGACTAACTGCTGTACCTGGGCAACTAGATCAAGCTGACTATCAGGGTCGAGCAGGGCTGTGGGTTCATCCAGCAGCAAAACATCACAGTGTCGAGCGATCGCGCCTGCGATCGCCACTCGTTGTTTTTGCCCACCGCTTAACGCATAAATCGGTCGCCGGATTAGCGATCGCAGATTAACAGCATCCAGAGCTTCCTCAACCCGACGATGGACTTGAGCAAGGGTTAACTTTTCTGCGACCAAGCCAAAGGCAACATCGGCACCAACAGTGGGCATTACAAGCTGGTGATCGGGGTTTTGAAACACAAAGCCGATATGTGGACTAGTCCGAATCGAGCCAGATTGGGGCGGCAACAAGTTTGCCAGCAGCTTCAACAGCGTAGATTTGCCGCTGCCGTTAGTGCCCAAAAGCATCCAGAATTCGCCTTGAGGCACCGTTAGACTACACCCATCAAGGACTGTCTCTCCCTTGTACCAGCGAAAACATAGATCCTGAACCTCGATGCCAAAGGATCGAGGCATTGTCTCTGTCTCCAGCCTCCCAACAGGTAATATGGGAAGCTGGTTGCCAAGACTAGTATCGGTCTGACGCGCAAATGGTTCTGAGGCACTCATTCAGCTAACGCAAAAAAGCCAGGTGGTCTACCAGAAGCCGCAGCCGTACCAGCTTTATCAGAGATCTGCACGGCTGAAATCTCGGAGCCCATGATACCGATTTTTTTCCCTACTTGCTTTTCACAGGACAGTTCCAGCAGTTCATTGCCGCCAGAGCGAAGCATTTGCAAGATTTTTTGATAGATGGCTTCGGCATCCTCTTCAGACTTGCGCTGTACCGAAAGAGAAAGGGGCGTGTTTTTGAGAGTGATATCGATAGTAAACATATGTTGCGTGCATCACAGAACCAGCTTCTAGTATCGCAAATCGCGGCGCGGTTGGTTGGGTGATCGTCAGACACTTGGAAACCAGCGCTTAAAACAGATGGGTTTCTCCTCTTAAAGAGACGGTTTTAGCAAACAGGTTGACGCAGCAAGCCGGGTTTTCTTCGCGTTTGTCTTTCACCAGCGACCTTTTGCCTAAGCGTCGTCTCGCTGTAAGGGTAAAAATACTTGTAGCCAGCCGCCATGAGTTTCAGGATGGTTACTTGCCTGCACGCTACCGTGGTGTGCTTCCACAATTTGACGGACGATCGCCAGCCCTAAACCACTGCCGCTGCTTACTGATACGGCGTGGGTTCCTTTTGTAGACTGGGCATCATCGCTAGAGGCACTGTTAGCAGCCGCGGTGTTTTTGCCAACGGCATAGGTTTTGGAGATCTCTACCTCAGCAGGGCTACGAGAACGCGATGGATCAGCGCGGTAAAAGCGATCGAAGACATAGGGCAACGCATCGCTAGGGAAACCCAAACCCGCATCAATGACATCCAGTTGCACTAATTGCTTAGAGAGATTAGGGTCAGAGCGATCGTTGGTGATCAAACTTGCCTGCACTCGAATTGCCTGCTGGGGTGGGCTGTACTTAATGGCATTGTCGAGCAAATTTAGCAGCACGCGATGTATCCGTGATTCATCAAGCTGTATCAGCAGGCGATCGGGTCCTACATAATCAAGTCGAAGCTGCTTGTTACGGGCTAATGGCTCCAGCCCGAACCAGGCAGATTGAATCAGCCTCGTTAGGTCAACGGTTTTGCACCTTAGACTTGGGTGAGGATTTGCTTCAAGCTGGCTCAGATCCAGCAGATCTTGCACCAGGCTGCTTAAGCGGATTGTTTCATTAAGTAGGCGATCGATCCAATCGCGTAGCGGCGGCTCCAGCCGGATTTGAAGCGTTTCGGCAACCAGGCGGATAGAGGTAAGGGGCGTTTTAAGTTCGTGCGCCACATCAGAAATCCAGCGATCGCGCTGTTGAGCCAATAAAACAGCTTCCTGACGACTTTCCAAGAAAACGCCTACACAACCATCGCGTAACGGTAAGCTGTGCGCCCGCAATGGACGGGGCATCTGACGCGATAGCTGCGAGGGATCGGCACACACAGGATGAAATGTCCAGTCGCTTTGGCAGGGTTTGCGGAGAACGCGAGTCTGCTCAATCAATTGATCTAACTCATAGGAGCGGACGAGTTCCAGTAGCAAGCGACGGGTTGGTGCGGTCGGCGGCTGAATGCTAAGAAGTTGACCTGCTTGAGCATTACACCAGATCAGTTGGTTCTCTTCATCAACTTGCAGTATTCCGATCGGGGCAGCAAGCGAAAGGTGTCGCCAGGTTTCCAGGTCAGTGAGTAAGGCTTCTTGGGCATCAACCGAGGCTGCAACCGCTTGCCGTAGCCGCAATACTGACACGAGCGATCGACGTGAACCCTGGGGTTGAAGCGAAGACATCAAAAACTGAAGCTGGCGAGTGAGCTGAATGTGATACCAGCTCAAGACTCCTAGCCCAATCATCAGCCCTAGCAGAAACCACAAAAATGCCACGTTGTTTTGCGCTTAACTGTCAGCAAGCAGCCTTAAGTGAAAAAGCAGGGATTCCAATGAGAAATCGCTCTAGCCATGAAGCGCTCAATGCTTATTCGTTCTTCAACAAAGCATGGCGATCGCCGTACCCACTTAAAGCAGAATGTATCGTTATTCTAAGCTGATTGCTGACTGCTGACCGCCAATCGTCATTTAACCAAAACGATAGCCAAACCCGCGCACTGTTACCAAATAGATGGGGCTACTGGGATCAACCTCAAGTTTTTCGCGTAGCCAGCGGATATGCACATCCACAGTTTTGCTGTCACCAATAAAATCGGGTCCCCAGATGCGCTCTAGTAGCTGCTCCCGCGACCAGACTCGGCGAGGATAGCTCATGAATAGCTCTAGAATTTTGAATTCTTTAGGCGAAAAATTAACGGCTGCACCCCGCACTGTAATGCGGCATTCTTGGGGATAAAGAGCAATATCTTGATACTTTAACGACGGTTGCTCTGGCTGCACTTGAAACTGTTGGTAACGGCGCAGCAAGGCACGACAACGCGCAACTAATTCCCGAATGCCAAACGGCTTGGTGAGGTAATCATCTGCTCCCACCTCTAGCCCAACGACGCGATCGGTCTCGCTACCTTTGGCACTAAGCATCAAAATGGGGACAGTCATGCCTTCTCGACGAATGAGACGGCAGAGGTCAAGTCCATTGATGTAAGGCAACATCAAATCGAGAATAATTAGATCGAGCGATCGCCCCCACAGTTGGTGCGGTAGCGTCGATGTCACCCCAGAACCACCGTTAGACTCCAGTTCTTTAAGTTGGTGGACGATCTCAAGGGCAGCCCGACCATCTGTAGCGGTCACCACATCGTAGCCTTCATCTTTCAACGCTAACGCAATCGTCTCGGCAATTAAACCTTCATCCTCAACAACTAAAATGCGCCCCAGTTTAACACTGGGCTGATGCTTTGTTCTTTCCGACGCTAGCGTAAGCGGCATATTGCTGGTCCTGATTAATCCAGGTAACTTCTGTCCATCAACCGTAATCGTACCACTTGTGACACTTTTAGTAAGGTTTGATACCGCAGACGGAATCTGTTTTATGCGTCTAGTCCTGATCTGCCTCGATTCTCGCTACGCCTGTTTTGGGATAGTAGTTGCTCAAGATTTGTTGATACGAATAGCCTTGCTCGGCTAATGCCAACGCGCCTAGCTGGCTCATGCCTTTACCTTGAAATGCCTCTGCCACAATGTCATCAGACGCAGCATAGAGTGATTCAACAATGCCACCACGATAGCTGACAAACTCGCCTGCTGTGGCATCAACGGCGGCACTGGTTCTACTCGCTTCACGCTCGATGCCACTGTAAACTTGATAATACTCGGTTGCGCCCATATGAAAGAGCGGACTGACAGGTTTGAAGTAGTAGGTCAACGCATAGGAACGGGCGGCAACAGCCTGTGCCTTTAGTGCTTCCATCTTCCAGCTAGGGGAGACTTCGCTGGCAACAACACTGTAAAGATACTGTCGCAGATTGACATGATTAACGCCCCACAATTTGCCGTCAGTAGCAACTAGCAAGAGCCGTCCTCGGTAAGTGCGATCGCCCATTTGAAACACACTTCCCGGTGGAATCTCTAGCCAAACGACTGCTGGCAATTGCCAGTCTCCAAAGCGAATGGCTTGTCCATCAGGCTGAGTATTGTAAACAGTACCGGGGGGTAACTGATGCAGTTGCTGTCCTTTCTGGTTCAGCAGGATGGCACCAGTGGGAGCGCCGATCGTCAGAGAGGGTAGCCCTTCAGCGATCGCCACATGCATTTCAATTAAGGCATCGACGGATGATCCCGTTGAGGCAAAGGCTGCTTTCGCGCGTCGATTAATTGCTTTTTGTTCTTCCGTTAACGCATTGGGATCAACCGGTTTAGGGGACGGTTTGGCAGTCGGTTTCGTCGCTTGCGGTGATGGGGTGGGAGTAGCTGAAGGCGACGGCACCACTGCTGGCAAGGATGTAGCTGTGGGTACAGGAGTCAACGCTGTCGGGACAGATGGCTGCACCTGTTGCCGACTGAGTGTCATACCCAGCAGTGAGAGTACGCCAATCAAAGGCACTACTACCCAGAGTAGTGGCTCCATCTGCCTCACACGGTTTGGCGTGAGCGTTTTGTCAGGCTTCATTGGCGATCGCTTCATAGAGTTCAGCACATCCTTAACTCTGGCTTACACATTCAAACATCGTTGTAAGTCACAGCATCCTTTTTACAGCTATGTTACGAAGCAGCCTTTGCTTTGGTGAGGCGCTGTTGCTCTAAGTAAGCAAACACACTTTTATCACCAATATCGGGCGGAATTGGCTGGATGACCTTGCGAACAGCAAAAACTAGAAAAAGCAGTGCCCAAAGGGCAAGCAATCCTTGTTCTAGCGGTAAAGGGAGCCAACCAACCATGTGCCCTAACAGGAGCAGCGGCACAATTGGCGTAAGGAACTTCGTTTCTAGACGGTTAAAGCACACCGCTTCTTTAAAGAAAATGCCAGTCAGCGCTGCAAAGGTAAAGCCAATACCCAGAATACTCAACGGTTGATTATAAACGGTTAAGGCAAACGGCTCTGGATCAAGATGCCCGATCGCCACTGCGGCAAGACAACCAATAACCCAAAATACCTGTAGCGCCCGATGCAATGCTGCCATGTAAATATGAATCGTCAGCAAACTCACGCCCAATGCCAAACAAAAGCCCGTGTAAAGAAACGTCAGCCCTTGTAATACTGACTTGTCTACGTGCCATAACACTAACCCGACCCCAAGGGCAAAGCAGAGCACCGCAGTCAGCAAGCCAGCGCGATAAATGACAACGCCCTTGCGATCGTCTGCCGTCAGCGTAAACTCCCCAAACTGTCCCTGGTAAAGCTCTGGCTCAAAAGATTGCGTCATGGCTATGTAGTGAGTGCTGTTGCGTTGCTCCTCACCTATTCTCTCTCTAACAACCACAACTAACAACTAATCACAATTTCAATCCTGTTGGCAGCTAGCTCCCGGTTTAAATGAAGTCTTGCCTGAGCATTACCGCCATTAACGGCAACTTCGACCCAGCCATGACTGCCCACCAGTGCTAGCAATTCTCCCGGTGGGCTGTCGCTATAGGTGTGCTGACCTGGCAGCGTTACATTGTTAATCAAGAGCGACCATTGTTTGCCGCTTACTTGCGCTTCAGGGATATTTGTAATCACATTGCCGAAGTGGTCGATCGCTTGAATGCAGCCTGTCAGTTTGTAGGAGGAACAAGCAACGTCTCCACCCTCCGCTAAAACTGCCGCTGGCATCTCAGTGTTATCTGCCCTAAACCGACAATGCTCAAGCCGACGGTATACAGGCACATTCAGCCTGACTAACGTTTCTGGTTCAAGGCGATCGCCCATCTCAGTAAGCAGTACCCCACTGGCAAGATGTGCACCGACTGGGGCAAAGATGTCGCGCCCATGAAAGGTTACGCTAGGTGCTGGTGTACGCCAATAGTGGGAGTTTGTTAGAGAAACGGCTGCAATGATGGGATGAGCAGCAAAGACTCCACTGAAAATGCCATTATCGGGTCCGACTAAAAAACCTGCTGGTTGTGCTGCCACTGTGCCTATGGCAACCGCGATCGCACGTCTTGTACCACCGACACCTGGATCAACCACAGCAACGTGGACAGTGCCTGCTGGAAAATAAGGATAAGCCGTCATTAGAGCAAAGCGTGCCAGAGCAATATCCTGTGGCGGGATCTGGTGCGTTAGATCAATAACGGTTAGTGACGCATTCACTTGCGCGATCGCCCCTTTCATCATGCCAACGTAAGGGTCGCTCAAGCCAAAGTCACTCAGCAAGGTAAGCACACGACTTGGCTCCATTGCTGCATCTCTATTGGTAATCAGCTAGCAAGCGGGAAATCCTGCCAGTGTCGCTCGGGAGCCTCATTCTGTACTATGAACGGACGATCAGTTTGCATTGACTCCAGCTCAACGATCGCGTCAATTGACTGTTGTGCAGCGTACAGCGCCTCTTCCAGGGGTTGGGTCGGTGCAACAAAATAGCCATAGCGTACAGCAACCTGATCTTCCTGTGCTGCATACCTGCGATCGGCAGGGTGATACCAGTGGAGCCACAAGCCCTTATCAATAGACCCTTGAAAGACGCGGGTCAGAAAAATTTCCCATCCTAAATAGGTGTGAACAGGCTGAGAATCACTCAAGACGGCTTGAGAAGATGGGGGTTGAATGGTTGCCGAGAGAGTTTGCATTGTCCGCTACTATGATTGGTTGAGTTTGTTCTTTCTCTTCAGAGACACGTTGGTAGTAGCTGCACACAATTAAAGATTCTCTACAATCCCTTCAGGTTCAGCGCAACGACATAACAGCGCAATGATGAACACATTCGGGGATGACACAGGGCAATTTTAAAATTCAGTAACACCCACTGCATGAAGCCAGAGACTAGAAGCAGTAAGGTGCTCAAGGGCGTAAAGCTCTCAGCTTGAGAAAAGTAAGAGCTTGTTTCACGTCTTGATGTTGCCATGAAGTTAGTATCACAAGGATGGCAGCTACTTCGCCTCTACCAGTAGTTCGATTTCATACTGCCATTGCCTCATTCCGGACTAGCGCTCAAGTGCGTCACCGTCTCATGACAATACTCTTACAGTTTCTGAAATGTTGAGCCGTATCCTGTTTTTTCTTAACTTCTGATCGCTAGTATCTGATGGCTGATAAAAGAGGTGAGCGACAGCGAGATCGTAACGTTCCGTATCACAAGCTACCGTTTTTCCTTATGAATGCTATAATTAAATCAAATCAACTAGCACATTTTATTTTTAAGAGATGTCTATCATGAACAGAAAGCGTCAGGAAGTCGTGACACAGGCATCCCAGACCCACCGCGTTAATATGCAAAAAAACTTGCAGCGCCGCTTGGAAGCCGCCAGAGCCAATGGTGATGAAGAATTGATTCGTCTTCTGGAAGCAGAAGCAACCTATATTGGTTAGTCGATCACTGAGTTCGCGTTGCTTAAGACAGTCTAAAGTTCCATTGCTCACAAAAAAGAAGCCAAGGATCAATCATTTGAGCGGTCCCTGGCTTCTTTCTTTAGGTTGGTTAAGCGTATGTAAGCAGCCGAAGCCCCAATATTGATAATGAGAAGTTGATGGGCGATCGCGGCTACCGATGGGCAGCCCTTAGAGCTTCAAGACCTCACCAACTTTCAGTATTCTGATTTGACTTTTGACACCTTGCTGCCGAAGTGCTTGAGAGAAAGCAGTCGGTGTTCCTGGCAGGTTGAAGGCACCATAATGCATGGGCACGACAGTGGTTGGGTTGACCAGCTTAACGGCTTCAGCAGCTCGTTGAGGTCCCATAGTGAACTGGTCGCCAATGCACGCTAGCATCAAGCTCACTTTTCTAAATTTGGGTATGAGCGACATATCGGCAAATAAATCTGTGTCGCCCGTATGGTAAATCACAGGTCCACCTTTGACGCTTACCAAAAAACCACCAGGATTGCCAGCAAACGTTGCAGGGCTACCATCTGATGCTACCGAAGAACTGTGGACGGCTGGAATAAATGCAACCTTGACCTCGCCATTCAGCAGCGTAAGTTCTCCACCAAAGTTTCCCTGTGTTTCAAAAGGAACTAATTCTTTGGGATAACCGCTAAAGGCTACCATTGCTTGCCCTAAGTCGGAGGAACTGACAAGCTTAGCGTTCGTTTTTTTAGCGATCGCCACCGCATTCCCTACATGGTCAAAATGCCCGTGCGTCACCAGGATTAAATCGACCTGCTTTAGCGCTGCCAGATCTGCTTTACCGTTAGGGTTGAGGGGATTCTCTAACCAGGGATCGATCAGCAGCACCTTACCGGATGGTGTGGTGAGCTTAAAGGCTGATTGTCCATACCAAAGCAGTTGAGTACTACCTGATTGCGCATTGCTGGCACTGTGCCATCCAGCCATCACGATCGTCAGAATGATCGTGATTAGGGCGATGCCTGCTTTCAGCAAATGCTGCCGCACCCAAGTCCATTGCTTCATTGTGATATCCTTTACATTGGCGATCGCAGTGCTGATTTTGCCGCAAGCGTGCAGTTAGATCCCACTTCAGGGAGACTTTAGCACCTAACGCAGCGGTCATTCTCACGAGTCAAACGCGATCGTATCAACCCAGTCTTGATACTGCGTCTCGCGTTTTTCGGTAATTGCAATAAGCAGTGCCCGTAGACGTTCAGTCACAGGACGGTCAGTGGGCAGTTCGTAATTTTCAACGCGCTTAACGGGTGCCACCTTAGCAGCCGTGCCCGTCAAAAAGACTTCATCAGCAATATACAGTTCAGACTTGTCGATGGGACGCTCGATCGTAGGAATGCCCAAATCCTTCGCTAGAGTCAGCACACTGTCACGAGTAATACCTTCTAGAATGTCCTGATCAAGCCCAGGCGTGATCAACTGACCATTGCGAACGATGAAAATATTCATCCCTGAAGCTTCGCTCACTTTGCCCTGCGTGTTCAGCATAATGGCTTCATCAAAGCCCGATTCAACAGCTTCCGTTTTGGCAAGGGCTGAGGCAATGTATGCCGCAGTAATTTTGCCACGCAACGGCATACTAGGATCTGCCTGACGCTGCCACGAGCTAATGCGACAGTTTACACCTGCGGGCGGCAAATAATCGTCCATCGCTAAACCGTATACCAACAGGCTCTTTTCAACCTGATGTAGCCTGGGTGCAATGCCAAGTCCAGAGGTATAAACAAGTGGACGGATGTAGAAGGGACGAGTTGGGCGATTTTTTTGGATGAACTCAACAATCACCTGCTTGATCGTCGTACTAGGCAAGTCGTAATGGATAAAGCGGGCACTCTGACTGAGCCGTTGGCAGTGTCTCTCTAGCCGAAAGAGAAGGATCTGATTAGGGTTCTGTGGATCAGGAATGCCTCGCATCCCACCGATCGCCCCCGTCCCATAATGCAAAGCATGGGTAGCGATCGAGATTTTGGCATCTGTAAACGGGATAAATTGCTCTTGAAGGTAGGCGATCGGCAGAAAGGTGTCCATGAGTCCGAGGGGTGATTGAAAAAAGCTAGTGCTGTTGATAGTACTCCACGACCTGCGTCATGAACGACCGCCAGCGATCATTGAGCACTCAAATTCAGTACAAAGACTGGGCGGCAATCATCTCATCCATACCCTCATGCACATGGCGATAGAGATACATAAACACTGCTATAACCCGTCACTCCTTTATCCTTTGCCTTTGCCCTTCTACCCCTTACAAAAGCCAGCCCATCTTGCTTCTTGTGCCTACTATCAATCCTGAAAGAGGGAGAATTCTCCACCAAAGCTTTACTTCTAGAGCAAGAGTTTGTAAAAACTGTTGACTTTCTAAACTGGTTGGGTACATTAGGTGAAGATTTGCATGACCACCTTTAAAGCGTTTGGCATCCATCTATGGGTAGAAAGAATCGAGCGGGTAAAAACAATCGCGCCGTTTTAACCTTAATCGTCGCGTGTAGCACCGCTGGCGTGATTTTGGGCGGTACAGCAAGCTGGGCAGAAAGTAACAGTTGTCTGCAAGAATCAGCACCCTCTGCACAGTGCTTAACTAAAAGCCCGATGACACGAACGATCGAGGGAATGAGTGTCGGCTTAGTAGCAGGCTTAGGAGCCGCACTGGGAGCCGTCTGGCAGGCGAAGCAGACAACCTAAGCATAGTTGTGAAGCATAATTGTGAACGATTGTCCTAGCTCTTAGGACGATCGTTCTTTGCACCTGACAACCGCACGTTGTTAGTATTCGCTTCTCTAGCACTGGCGTCCCTGGAACGAGAGGGCAGCTCTGGCTGAAGCTGCTGCCGACCATTGCGAACCACGCGCATCATTTCGCTTAATTGTTGCTCCATTTCTTGCAGCACGCGATCGGCATACTCATCTGCCCCCGCCTGAATTTCTTCGCACTCGGCGATCGCCATGCGCTGCATTTCTTCTAGCTCCTGTTGAGCTTGACGGCGTATCCGTTCAATTTCAGCGATGGTCTGCGCTTCCGCAGCTTCACACTTTTGCTGCACTTGCTGACGAATCTGCTGCGCTTCGATCTCAGCCTGCCGCAAAATGCCCATTTCGTTCAAAATTTTGGCTGCCTGCCGCTCGGCATTTTCGACAACTTCCTGGGCATATTGCTCGGCTTGCAAGAACAACTCATCTTTCTGGTGAGCGATCGCCTCTGCTTCATGAAATGCCTCTGGAAGACTGAGCCGCACCAAATCGAGCTGCTCTAGCAACTGCTCCTCATCCACCCATGTCCAGCGCGTCATCGGCACCCGTGGACTGTCGAGGATCATTTCCTCCAGCCGATTCAACTCTCGCTGAATATCTATTCCCGACCGAGAGGTTTCTCCTGAGACGGTTCCGTTATGAGTGGTAGCGGCGTTGGTGCCAAAGCTGTGGTCTGGGCTGATGCTGGATGAGTCTTGGCGAAGCATTGGTAAATATCTACGGCGACATGGTTAGGAACAAGATGATCGATCGCACCGCCAAACCTGGCGATTTCCTTGACGAGACTGCTGCTCAAAAAACTGTATTCATTGGACGTTGCTAAAAAAACGGTTTCGATCTGAGCCGAGAGTGTTTTATTAGTATGAGCCATTTGCAGCTCCATCTCAAAGTCAGAAAGCACTCGCAAGCCTCGAAGCAGTGCTGATGCTCGTCGCATCCTGGCATAGTCAATTGTTAAGCCGTCAAAACTATCAACTTCAAGATTAGACAAGTGTTGCGTGGAGCGGCGAATCTGCTCTATGCGGTCTGGTACTGTAAACAGCGGCGTTTTATTTGGATTGCGTAAAACTGCCACGATTACCTGATCAAACAGCTTACAGCCTCGCTCAATAATGTCGAGGTGCCCTAGGGTAACAGGATCGAAGCTGCCAGGATAAATTGCAAGCACGGACAGTGACCAACGCTACTGAGGCGATTATAAAAGCAAACGCTGCTGACTCAACCGGATACTGCTGAAGTAAGCCCAATCAGGCGAAGTCGCTAAGAGCAAAGTCGCCTTAATCACGAAGCACATGGCAGAGAAGCAGCTCAGTAAAAGGCGAAAAGGATGGCAGTAGATAACTCCAAGTGATGGAAATCTACCTACTCTACCAGAGCCATATGATTTCACCAAGCGGATATGCTTCTCGGCGATCGTTGCTGCTTGATGAATTATTTTTGCAGGCAAAAACTGTGTTCACGTTGCTGTTTTCGTTTCACTGCCAATGCGGCATCTTTGACTAGCGATTTGCTTCACCACCTCTACTAGGGGTTGTTCCAGGGTCTGGCGCTCCTGCTGTAGTGTGGTGGGATAAAGGACTACGAACAAGTACTCGCGGAGCAACAGCATAGCACGCTGAGGGCTAGTCATTTGGTCTGAGAGAGGGCTGATAGCAGGAATAACCTGAAAGCCCATTTGCTCAAAGATCAGGAGCGATCGCCATAGGTGAGGCGCATCTGTCACTAACAAAATCTGCTTAACAGCTTGAGATTGCAGCACGGCTTTTGTAAACATTGCATTCTCCCAGGTTGTTTTAGAGCAACCCTCGCCGCTGATGTTCGCAGCCGGGATGCCCCTGGTTCGCAGTAATTGAGCGAGTTCGGGAGCATCATTAATTCCACTCACAAAAATTACGGGTGCTCGCTGCTCTCTCCAAAGTTGTGTGGCAACATCCGCACGAGACGGACTATGTTCGCGCCCACGTCCTAAAATGACGATCGCATCCACCCTCGTATCAGGATCAGGGGATAGCGGACTGACGATTCCAGCCGTTGCCAGTGCAACAAACGGTGGTGAGATGAGAATCAGGTAGACAATCAGTAGGGCGATCGCATAAGTCCTCACGCGACGCAGCCAGCGCCTAGAACGAAAGAGCCAGGGCAGGCTAATCAAAAACAGAAGCGTAAAGATGACTCGAATGGGATCACTGAACCACTCTAACCAGATCCAAGACAAACGAATTGAGTCCATTTGACGTTAGTCCGCAGAAGGCAGACAGTGGAATGGGGAACCGGAAATGGAGAGGCAAAGGGACAAGGGAGTTAAGGGAAGCAGAGGGAGCAGCTCAAAATTCCTTTCTTGGTTGAAGTACTTTAAGGTAAACACGATCGCACCGCTCGGTTTCGACACCCGTTGCTGGCTGATAGCCGCTGGTTTCGTAGAGCTTGACAGCTTCGGTTAACACGCTAGCGGTTTCAATCCAGATTTGCTCGAAGTGGCGGGTGGCGATCGTGACTTCTAGGGCTTGCAGCAAAAAACGCCCTAAACCCTTACCTCTAGCTTCTGGTAGCAAGTACATCTTGCGAATCTCGACAGCATTTTGCCCGCGCAGGATAGGGTAGTAGGCTCCGGTGCCAACGAGTTTGCCATGCTGCTCGATCACCCAAAACTCGCCATTGATTGCTTGGTAAGATGCCTCGACTGCCAGGACATCGCGATCAGCACCCTCTGGCTCCCAACCTAACCCGTACTCCGCTAAGACAGCACGAATGATTTCGGCAGCGGCAGCGCGATCGGTTGGTTGCCAGTCACACAGCAAAAAGTCCTTGTACTGTACTTGCATGAATGAAAGGTTTGGGTGAACGAGAAACTTGGCTAAACGTGGGTCAGGCTTGCTGGGTTTGCTCTTGAATCACCGCACTCCAGTCATCATTTTCGACTGATGCTTTGAGCGTTGAGTGCGCTTCAGCCTGACTTTGGGCATCAGCTTCACGACTCAGATCAGCGTCTGCCATTGCTTTGCGTAGCTTGAGCTTTTTCTCTTCATATGCCTGTCGTTCGGCGGGTGACATAACAGCGATCGCAGCTTCTCCGATCGTTCCTGCCCACAGATCACTTGCCTCTGCATTACCAGATGGTACGTAAGCTAATTGAGCGATCCAGGCATCACGCTGCTGTTCCATGACTTCTCGCTTTGGAAACTTGGCGGTTTGTACCTGGACAAACGCGCAGATATCGCTGCCAAGCTGTGCCAAATGCCCCCTAAGCGACAAGGCAACGTTGCGAGAGTAGCCAATATAGTGAGTGCGGCGATCACGTCCCAAAACCGCATAGACACCTACCACCTTGACGTTACCAGCTAGATCACACCAGGCTTCTAGAGGCATTAACTCAGAGCTGTTCTCCAAACTTGGAGCTGCGGTAACTGCCGCTGTGTGCTCATCCTCAGAGCCATAGAGGAAGCCGTGTAACCCTTGATGACTTTGCGGTACGTTTTGATGCTCGATCGCTGTGTTTTCAGCTTCCACTCGTATTGCTCCTGTTTGAAATGGCTTGATAAGGCTGCTAGCACTCAGCGGTTAGCTACTAGCGTTCAGTCGATTGACGTTCAGCACTTGTAATAGGATCGGTCAAAATTTACAGACTCACAGTGATGCGCTCATCAGTCGCTACGCTATGAGGGAGGCTTTTTCCCTTGTTGGTTAGCTATGCATCCTCGGTTCAGGGTGCAGAGTAGCGAGCAACTGGCTTTCGATCGCCGCCAAGGCTTCTAAACGTTGGTCTACTACAGCACGCTCAAACTCAGTTGTTGCCAGGAGCCAATAAACCCCATAGTGCCGTGCTTCCGATGCCATAAGGGCGCGGTAGAACTTCGCCAATTCAAGGTCTGGACAATGAGCGCCCAACAGTCCAAGCCGTTCATGACTACGAGCTTCGATTAAGCCACAAACTAGTAGGGTATCCAGCAGGCGATCGGGTTCTTTTGCCCGAATTTGCTTGTTCAAGCCAGCGCCATAGGGAGGTGGTGCCAGTGCGCGTAAAGGAATACCCCGTCGTTCTAAAATTTCGTTAACCTGTTCAAAGTGCTCCAATTCTTCTTGGGCAATGGCTGTGAGCGATCGCACCAATTTTGTATAAGACGGATAGCGAAACATTAGGTTTAGCGCTACGCCTGCGGCTTTGCGCTCGCAATGGGAGTGATCCAGCAAAATGGTATCAAGATTGGTTAGCGCCTGCTCAAGCCATTGTTGAGAGGTCGGTTGCTGTAAAAACTTGATCGTCGTTGGGTTTGCCGAAAGCACCATCTAAAGTTGAGTTATGGGTTCATGCACAGTCTACCAAGTCAGCAGGGTAGCGCTTACAGATTGCGATTGACAATTGACAGATAAGATATGTTAGAAGCGCTCTTCATTATCGCGATCGGGCTGATTCCGGCAATTATCTCATGGTTCCTGATGCGTAAAGCCGAAGCTCACCTGAGAACCCGCTTGCGTGCCGCGATGAATGCCTCCGCTAACCGTCAGTTTAACCGCTTTCACCGATCGCCACTCTCTGCCGATCACCAATATGTTGAGGGGGTTGGCTATCTGATCGGTGATATCAGTTGCCGCTTCAACGCCCGCTCTGCTCATATTCGCTGCGCCGTTAACCCCTCTGGACCCTGCAAGGAATGCCCATACTATGAGTCGATTGAATTTAAATAGACCTTAGGAGATTTCTGAGAAAGAATGTACCGCTTGTAGGGGGCAGGTTTTGCCAGAAGCTTTGCGAATAGCCGATCACGTTGGTATCAAACCTATCCCTACAGGTCTTTTGTTTGCTAGAAATCTCCTTAGTCCATAGCCTACCCAATACCTCAGTTTCTTAGTTCCTCACTCCTTCAGCCCTCATGATCTTTCCCAGTTTTTCAGACTTCACGAGCCTCGCCAAGCAAGGTAACTTTGTTCCTGTCTATCAAGAATGGATCGCTGACTTGGATACTCCCGTATCGGCATGGTATCGAGTGTGTGCAGGACAGCCCTATAGCTTTTTGCTGGAGTCGATCGAAGGTGGTGAACAACTGGGACGCTACAGTTTACTAGGCTGCGACCCGCTGTGGGTGCTGGAGGCGAGAGGAAACCGCACCACACAGACTTACCGCAACGGGGAACAAGAAGTCTTTGATGGTGATCCCTTTGCGGTGCTTGCTCGTTGCTTAGAGCCATATCGCCCTGTAAAGCTGCCGCAGTTGCCACCGGGCATTGGTGGGCTTTTTGGTTTTTGGGGCTACGAACTGATTCATTGGATCGAGCCTCGCGTACCCATTTATCCTGCAACAGCAACCGATTTACCGGATGGTTTATGGATGCAAGTCGATAACTTGCTAATCTTTGACCAGGTGAAACGCAAAATTTGGGCGATCGCCTATGCTGATCTGCGTGACCCAAATACCGATCATGCCCTTGCTTACCAACAAGCCTGCGATCGGGTGGCTCAACTGGTCAACAAGCTACAATCACCGCTTTCAGAGCAAGCCGTTTTACTGGCATGGACACCGCCAGGAACGAGCAGTCCGCCGTCAGTACCAAATCAACACTCCTCGCCTGCTCTCTACACCAGCAATACGACCAAAGAACAATTTTGCGCCAACGTTGAGACAGCAAAAGCGCACATTCAGGCGGGCGATATCTTTCAAGTGGTTGTGTCGCAGCGGCTATCGGCAGAGTATAGCGGTGATCCGTTTGCGCTCTATCGATCGCTGCGGTTGATTAATCCATCGCCTTATATGGCGTACTTTCACTTTGGCGACTGGCAGATCATCGGCTCTAGCCCAGAAGTGATGGTCAAGGCAGAGCTTGCACCTGACCCAACTGAACCATTAGTGGCAACTGTCCGACCGATCGCAGGCACCCGACAGCGCGGTAAAACGTTCCAGGAGGATGCGGCACTGGCAGCCGATTTGTTGGAAGACCCCAAAGAAGTAGCTGAACACGTCATGCTGGTCGATCTGGGACGAAACGATTTGGGGCGGGTCTGCATCAATGGCACAGTCAGCGTTGACGAACTAATGGTAATTGAGCGCTATTCGCACGTGATGCACATCGTCAGCAACGTAGTGGGTAAACTTGCTCCTAGCAAAACAGCGTGGGACTTGCTGAAGGCTTGCTTCCCAGCGGGTACGGTCAGCGGCGCACCGAAAATCCGAGCAATGGAAATCATCCATAGTCTAGAGCCGTGTCGTCGAGGACCCTACTCTGGTGCCTATGGCTACTATGACTTTGAAGGACAGTTAAATACGGCGATCGCAATCCGTACAATGGTGGTTCGCTCTCAAGGTGGCGGCAAACATACTGTCACCGTACAAGCGGGAGCCGGACTAGTCGCGGATTCACAGCCTGAAGCAGAGTATGAAGAAACCCTTAATAAAGCAAAGGGTATGCTGGAAGCAATCCGAAGCCTAACGTAGCGCTGACGTTAAGCATTGCACAGTAGTTAGGCTTGCATCACTTCTTCATAAATGTTACCTTTCTTTACAGAGAGTGATGGTAAGAACATAATCTAAGCAGTTTATGTCTTAAACACCACACTGAGTTAGCCTATGGTTAGCCTGCTCCTAGGCTTCCACAGTTAATCCTGTCTGTTTCTGTCATCTGCCATCTGCCGTCTGCCGTTTTATATAAAGTCGGGTTTATATTGGTTCCTTGCATGGCTTAAAGAATGGTGAAAGATTAAAGTTGTCTTCATAAAAAGTACTACTTAGGTCAGAAATCTTTTTTCATCCTGCGTACGCCTTACCCACCGTGATACCTTAATGGATGGCATCGAAGCTTCTAGAACGGTTACGTTAGAGAAGTTTCTTCACTTGTGACCCTTGGGTCAATTTACTCATCCTTGGCGCATCGGTGATGACAGAGCACTCACGCAATCACCATTTGACTCCAGACTCCTAGCCGTCCGGTGAAAGCGCCATCAGACGTAGAGCGGTGGATGGAAATGCCTTGAATAGTACACCCTATAATCAAGGTTAGTTAGGGAAAAGAGTACGCTGTTTCTGGGGACAGGTTTACCACTCTGGTTTCATGCAGCATTTAGTTTGTGCGCTTAAGTATGTCTATCTGAATCACAGTCTGGAGGTATCGTTCCCATGTCCATTCGTCTCTATGTCGGCAATTTGCCAGAAGATTTGAGTCGCCAAGAATTAGAGGCGGTTTTTGCAGAAGCGGGTGATTCAATTTCGATTAAAATCATCACCGATCGCAAGACGAACAAGTGTCGTGGCTTTGGCTTTGTCACTGTAAAAAGTGAGGAAGAAGCCGATGAGATTATTGAGAAATTCAATGGTCGTCCTATTAAAGACAACGCTTTGAAAGTGGAACGGGCGCAGCCACGAGCTAAAGACAAAGCTGATGACGAAGATTCGCCTTCGGCTACGAGCGCTCCGGTTCCGGCTGGAAGTGCTCCTAGTGCTGTTCGACGTAAGGGCAATGGCAACAGCGGCAACAACAAGACCCGTCGTGCTGCTGGCACCACTCAGAATGATTCTGATAGCGTGCAACCTGATCCTCGGTGGGCGCAAGAGCTTGAGAAGCTGAAGCAACTGTTAGCTGCTCAAACAACAAACCCCTAGCGCCTTGTTGTCATACTTTGATTGATGCTAAAAGCTTGACGTAAACAAGCTGAACAGAAGGCTCTTAAATGACCAGTTTGCAGCTTCTTGCAACATTGACCATTTAAGAGCCTTAATTTTTACTTGTCAGCGCCATTTTAGATGATTACAGAAAAAATCTGTTGGGCGTGATATGCCTTGAAGGGTAACCAATTGTTCGTCTCCATTCAGTCGATCGCATACAACGCAGCGTCTACGATCGTTCACCTGATTGCCCACTTTAATCGACTAGAGACACCTGAAATTGCTCTTGCAAATGCTCTCGAACTTGCTGAGAAAACGTTGGGCGCTGATTGAATTTTTCTGTCCGCACCGCTTTGCGCTCGGCATCTAGCATCCAGCCATAGTCGCTGCTGAGGCGAAGATTGCCTTGCCAGTCTGAGATCGAAAGAATGAGCTGGTCGGCGGGGCTATTATCAACGCCGTTGACCCGAAACACGTAGTTATAGGTATTTTGACTAGCTGCTGCAACAGTGGACGGTTGCTCAAAGGTTTCCTTGAGCCGCTTTCCCACTTGTGCCGCCAGTCCGGGGGTTGTCAGGTCATCCAGCGTTCGCACTGCCAGCGTGAGGGCAAAATAGAACTGTTCTACAGGAATAAACTCAAGCTGCATAGGTGGTTACGCTCTGTCACGGTCTGGTTTGTCTGAGTCTAAGAGTTGGGTCGGTTGCTGCCGGGAAGCTGTAACCGTAAACCCAAGCCATTAATCAGAGTACCAGTGTCTCGCAAACAGAAACAGGGGAAGCGACAGATGGCTGCGATCCCCCCTTCCCTCAGCCCCCTTTGCCAGCGTTCACTTAACCCAGCGTATAGGCAGACTGTAATGCCCAGACAAT
This sequence comes from Phormidium sp. FACHB-592, assembly GCF_014695795.1. Lineage (NCBI taxonomy): Bacteria > Bacillati > Cyanobacteriota > Cyanophyceae > Oscillatoriales > Oscillatoriaceae > Phormidium > Phormidium sp. FACHB-592. Next base: position 6,191 of record NZ_JACJOZ010000086.1, on the reverse strand, counting down.
TAGTGCCGCAATACTTCCCAAAACCAAGAACGCAGAGAGCGCAACCGCTTTTGGATTATCGGCACCATTGAACTTCATGATGCCGCGATTTAGATCTGACATAGGGCTACTCCTCGTAGTCACAGTGCTTAAGCAGAAGCAGTACAGGCAAGGCACGATCGCATTAGATAAGAGCCTTACTTGGTCACTGGCTTCTCCAGATAACACTTGTACCCTCAAATTTTAGCGATACTCACGCTAGAGACAACGTATTCTTAAGTGTTTGATTAGAAAAAAGCATCAATTGGTAAAAGGAATTGGCAAAAGGCGATCCACCTTCATGGTAGGCATTATGTGTAACGAAAGGCAGTAGCGATCGTAGTCGCATACTTTCTAGCAGGACACCTGGAGATTAAATTTCTCTTTCAATAAAAAAGCGCGCTTTTCGTATGATTATTTGGATGCTTGAAAGAAATAGTCAGGAAAATGTGAAGTAATTTTAACCAAACGTTAATAATCACAACTAAGCTGTTGTTTTTTGATGTGCAAGTACAGCATACTTAACCTCAAATCAAGTCAACGCTCAGCCATGCCTCTGGATTAGTTTGTAATTAGTTTTAGATCTGCTTAAACGATGACTTAATCGTGCCTCTGAGTCGGTCAGCTGTAAGCGTCATTTCGACGCGGCTGGGTGTTTTAAATTCATAAGTTTGGATATATAGAATGGCTTTCTCAGTTGAATTGACTGCGGCTAATTTTCAGCGCCCTGGTACTATCATTTCTCCCTCGTCAGCAAGGATGGCAAAAGTTCCCCCAGCAAAAGTCTCATCTCTAGCGGCATTGTGGGCAAAAAACTATATCATTTCTGTCACAACACGTGATGAAGCCGAACGGTTGCGAAAAAGTGCTGATTTAGCAGAGATTACATCGCAAGAAGGGCGTGCCCGCACGGCACAGCATTTACAGCACAACCTGAAGTTAGCAAGTGCTCAAGCCTGGTCGTTAACTGAGAAGCTACTGTCTGAGGAAGTACGCCGTCACGGCATTGACCTGAATGTAATTAATCCCTGGCAGATTGCGGCAGATTCTCATGCCTTGTTTCAGAAGGCGTTAGATGCCTATGGCGATCGCGTAACGCCTCGACGGCTATCGGTTATTGTAGGCAGTGAGTTTGGGCGCGTGCGGCAGAAGTATACGGCTGATGATCCACGGGCGATCGGCTTTGTGAGTATGCAGTTTCACTACACGGGACAAACGCTGCTCGACAGCCTCTCATCCGCAGAACGGCTCCTTCTAGAACCATACTTTAAAGTGATGGATGACCACCTCTATATGCCGCTTCGGGCTGCGTATGAGGCAGCAGCAAACCATCCATCAACCTCTCCCGCTTTACGAGCCGTACAGAATTTGCTACCCATTAGCACCCGTGTTGCCCAAGAAGTCTGTAAGCAGGTGAGTCGTCTGCATCCTAGCTACGAAACCTACAGTGGGTCTCTCAGCGCCCCACAGGTAAGAACATCAAGCATCCGTGATGTCGAAATGTTTCAGGTCTATCTGTGCCTCTGTGTGCTGGAAGATAGCCTTCAGTCGGTACAGAATGAACTGTTTCCCCTCTGCGCGATGCTGTATCCACGCCTTCAAGTTAGCTGGCGCTTAGTGCAGGAGATGCTGCAAGCGATCGGCTGGGAAATGCACGATCGTCTCACACCACATGACGTAGCTGTGTTTCTACCCTATCTAGGCGCGCTGACAGAAATGTTTTCTAATGAGGTGTTTCAAAGCGCTTAAGGCTTGTGAATGGTTGGCAGCAAAGTGATGACTCCATACGATGTTTTAGCAAATCTTATGCTAGAAGCGAAGTCTACCTTCAGTCAGGAGTTTGAAGCCTGCAACCAGCGCTGTAAAGGCAATGAGGAAGTTCCAAAGGCTCGTCGGCTTTAGCATGATGCCCCCGCTAAGGAAGACGAGCACAACGCCAAAAATTAATAAGATCCAGCCAAATTTGCCTGTTTGACGAGGGAAAACGAGAAGTGAAATGACACCCCCCATAATTGATAGCACTGAGCCTTGCGCTGGTAGGTTGCGCCAGAAGTAGGGAGAGTAATAGGTCGAAAACATGATGTTTTGACCGAGAAAATACAGACCCCCTAGTAAGAGCACAATGCCAAACAATTGACTCATAAATTTAAGACCTGTCCAAAGTAACGTCAGTATTCCCTACTGAGGTTAAAAATCACGACAGAAAGAGGCGATTCCGGAGGCTGGCTAGTCTATATCTGACATTGATAGTGCGAGTTGGTAGATCTGACGGCGAGGCAGAGCCGTTTGTTGTGCGAGTTGACGGCTAGCATCCGATCGCGAGAGTCCCTGCTCCAAAAGGTGCTGCAACTCCATTTTCAGTGCCGCTTCAGATAGTACAAGTTGGGTTGGGTTGGCTCCTGCTACAACAACTGTAAATTCGCCCTGCGGTTCGCGAGTGCTGTAATGGGCGATCGCTGCCTCAATGGTGCCACGCCAAATTTCCTCATACCGTTTGGTCAGTTCCCGTGCCAGTACAATTTGACGGTCTGCTCCTAAGAGGAGAAAGTCTTGCAGCGTTTGGCGCAGTCGATGGGGCGCTTCATAGAAAACTAACGTGCGGGACTCGGTTTGCAACACCTCTAGATGAGCGCGACGTGCCTGGGGCTTGGCAGGTAAGAAGCCTTCAAAAATGAAGCGATCGCACGGCAAACCAGAGGCAACTAGGGCAGCGATCGCGGCACTCGCACCCGGCAGCGGCACCACAACGATATCTGCTTCGGCACAGGCTTTCACCAGCTCATAGCCAGGGTCAGAAATTCCCGGCATTCCGGCATCGGTGACAAGGGCGATCGTCATGCCTTGTTGCAGCTTCTCTAATAGTTCTGCCGTACGACTATGACGATTGTGGTCGTGGTAGCTAATCTGAGGCGTTGTAATCTGAAAATGGTGCAGCAGCTTTCCTGTATGGCGTGTGTCTTCGGCAGCAATCAGGTCAACCGTTTGCAAAAGCCGCACTGCCCGGAAAGTCATGTCTTCTAAGTTACCGATCGGTGTACCGACAAGGTAGAGTGTTCCTGGCATGGGGGAGAAAGGTGAGGGGAGAGGAGGGAGGGGAAATGGAAGAGTAAAGGGGTAGAAGGGTGAAGGGGTACTGGAAACTGGAAACTGACGACTGACTCTGAAGAAATGCCTCAAGCTCAATTCGATCGTGGACTGTTTGTGGGAATGGTGACGTTGGATCTGATCTATCTAGTCGATCGACCGCCCCCGCCAAATCAAAAAATTGTTGCGTCTGACTCCACCATAGCGGCTGGTGGACCCGCGACGAATGCGGCTGTCGCTTTTGGTCATCTGGGTAAAACTGCGATCGTGCTCGGTGCCTTGGGCGCTCATCCGATCACTCAGCTCATTCTGACAGACTTACAGCAGTGTGGCGTGACCTTAATAGACCTCAACCCGACTCACACCGAACCACCCCCTGTTTCCTCAATTATGGTGACAGAAAACACGGGAGAACGAGCCGTTGTCTCGCTTAACGCTGTAAAACCGCAAGCGATCGCCGGCTATCTTCCCAGCGATATTTTGCAGGCTGTCTCTGTAGTGCTGATCGACGGGCATCAGATGGATGTGGGACAAGCGATCGCGACCCAGGCACGATCGCAGGGTATTCCAGTAGTGGTCGATGGCGGCAGCTGGAAACCTGGCTTTGAAACGGTGCTATCTCTGGCTGATTACGTCATCTGTTCTGCCAACTTTTACCCACCAGGCTGCGAGAACACCGCAGACGTAATGGCGTTTTTACAGGCATTGGGCATCCCCCATCTTGCTATTACGCAAGGGCAAAAGCCACTTCTGTACTGGGCAGTGGATCAAGCTGGACAAAGCGAGGCTAGGCAGATGGCAGTGCCTGCGGTAAACACAATCGACACGCTCGGCGCAGGCGATATTTTTCACGGTGCGTTCTGTCACGCCATTTTGCAGGAAGATTTTAAAGGCGCGCTGGCGATCGCCGCTAAGGTTGCGGCTCAGTCTTGCCAATACTTTGGGACACGGCGATGGATGGAGGGGAGGGGTGAAGAGATGAAGAGGTAAAGAAGTGAAGAGGTGAAGGGGTGAAAGATGAGAGGAGAATACGCCGAGTGAACCATTTGCACGCTACAGAATTGCAGGAATTAGTGGCGATTGCCCGCCGCATTGGCTGGGGATCTGCTGACATTTTGCTTAAAGTTCAGCATGCAGACCTGGCAATTCAGGATTCAGCGGATGGTCCTGTGACGGCAGCGGATACTGCGGTCGATGCCTACATCCTTAACAATCTGCAAGCCAGTTTAGGTAAGCAGGACTTTGCCTACTTGACTGAAGAAACGTACAAAACGCAGCCCAGCCATGAACGGTTAGCTAAGCCCCTGGTCTGGGTGATTGATCCGCTAGATGGGACGAAAGATTTTATTAACGGTACTGGAGAGTATGCGGTTCACATTGCCCTGCTGGCAGGCAATCGCCCCATTCTGGCAGTAGTCGTTTGCCCAGCGGCGGAACGGCTCTACTTTGCGACGTTAGGCGGCGGTACCTTTGTTGAACATCAGCATGAAGCGCCAAAACCGATCTATGTCTCCCAACGTAACCGTCTGGGGGAAATGACGATCGTTGCCAGTCGCAGTCACCGCAACGATCGTTTTGTGCAACTACTACAGCAGTTTCCGGTACAGCAGCAGCGATCGGTCGGCAGCGTCGGTGGCAAAATCGCTGCCATTTTAGAACAGCAAGCGGATCTGTATCTTTCGCTCTCTGGCACATCGGCACCCAAAGATTGGGACTTAGCTGCCCCCGAGTTGATTTTGACAGAAGCAGGCGGACAACTCACGCATTTTGACGGCACTCCACCGCGATACAACCAGGAGGATGTTAGTCAATGGGGCGGGCTGCTTGCCAGTAATGGGCAATGTCATGACGTTTTGTGCGCGGAAGCAACCAGGATTTTAGGGGCGATCGATGGTGAGTAACAGCACAGTAGAACCGTCGCAGCTATCTAGAATGGCAACAGATAAACTCTCAGTGGTTGGCTCTAAAACCTTGTTAGCCCTCCGCACCTCCCTATAGCAACTTAATAACTCACAATCAAAGCAAATCTTCTTCAGATAGCCTTGCTATTTTCATCAGGGCTTTCAACGTTCTAACTTTCAGGTCTTGATTGCGGTGAACAGGAATTGACAGAATTTATTTACTTCAAGATTTTCCTAGATATGATGGCTATCAGTTATTTTTCGCAAGACCCAGCCTTTGTGCTCCACGATTTTGCATAACTGCTTGCCAGAAATAGATTTCATACAGCAATTTCAACCACTTGATCAGTTGAATTGATTGCGTTACGACTGTTAGCAACATCAAGCCAACCTTCAATAGCGTCTTGCAAATTAGCTACTACTTCGTCTATTGTGTCACCTTCAGTAACACAACCAGGAAGTGCAGGCACCTCTGCCCAATAACCACCTTCTTCTGCTGAGCGAATAATCGCTTTGATTTTCATATATCTGCTGAGTTAGAGTTGTTGAGAAAATGCTAGCAACCTGATTGTCCTCGACTATAGACAAATTAGTTAATTGCCCCGAAATGTCCCAAAGATGTCAAAATCAAGAACTCACGTTTGCTTGATTATCGATTCATAGAAAACCTCTTGCTGCTCCCAAAACTTCCTAAGCTTTCTTATCACGAGCTTAAGATAAAAATTGTGAGAATGCAGCCAACGATAGCAATTGAAGTGTGGAGCGCCACCCAAAGCTGATTGGGATGAATTTTTGTCATAAGCGGATGGCGCTTTTCATGAAATTCTTTTGCTTGAATCCTCAGTTCTTCAATCTGTATATCAGGATATAACTTATCCAGTTTGTCACGATAGAGTTTTACGATCGATAGGCTGTAATGAATGCGTTCTCGGTATTTGCGAGCACCGATCGCTCCATAAACTCCCAGAAAAATAAGCAGCAGAGATAGCGGAAGATTGTTCTTATCAAGCCCTTTTTGAGTAAAGATTCCTACTATAGCTGAAGCAATAAGAAGAATAATGTTACTTAGAAAGTGTTTGTAAATGCTGGTTAAGCAGGTTTCAAGTTCCTCGTTCGTCGGTTGTTTGTTAACCGCCTCAGCATCAACCGAATCATGACCACATAAACCATGCCTTCATGATTTTCAGG